>JBKPBS010000029.1:0-14798 GCA_046726915.1 Actinomycetota bacterium | reverse complement strand
AACAGTGGCTTTGGGCGGCGTGTGCGACGTCGATTCGAACCACACGCCGTTTGAGGCGGGGACTAGACATATGCGCGTCCGAAGCTTCGGCGCCCGCCTTGAGGACGTGTCCGCTGGACTCCTGATCGTCGACGGTTGAGCAGGGCTCTCGCCCACCGGGTCTGGCACCTCGTATTCGCCAATGGGAGGTCCCGACGCCTGCTTTCGGTCGGCGAGCGGCCTCAGCAGATCTTCCCGCGCTTTGCACCGAGGCCGTGTCCCAGGGGCGCCTCACCGCTCGCCCCCGTGACCCACCGCTCATCGACGGGCGCATCGGCGCGCTGGTAGCGGCTGTCAGTCGAGAGCCGCAGCGCGCGCGTGTCGTTGTCGGTGCCGGCGTGGACCGTCTTCATGGTAAAGATCAGCACGTCCCCCATCCGGAACTCCGGCGCGGTCAACCAGCGCCCTCCCCACTCCTCGCGGAGCGCCACGGCGTCGTCGGCGAGCTCGCCGCCCCATTCGCGTCCAGGTGCGGGTCGATCCCAATGCTCCCATTTCATTGTTCCGTGGCTTACGGCCTCCGCGTTCGGCCCGTTGACGCAGTAGCTGTCGACATCCTGTCGGAGATAGTCGGGGACGCGTACGACCGACTTGCGGTGGGAGTCCTCGAGGAGCATCAGGCCTCCGCCTCCGAGCGGAATGTCCCCGAACGGCGTCCAGCACGTCAGGACGTCGGGCGTCCCGCGACCCATGAAGACGAGATCGCAATGCGGTTCGACGCCGTCGCTTCGCGGCTGGTGCCGCAACCAGACGAAGTCGTAGCTGCGGACCTCGCCGCCGAGGATGCCGCCGAAGAAGCTCATCATCGGCTCGCCGCGCAGCACCGACAGCAGCGCATCACTGGACGCTGGATAGCTCTGCCAGAGCCCGACCTCATCGGCGTCCGGCCGCAAGACGCCGTCTTGCAGCGGGTAGGCCGGGTCGAGCGCACCATGCGCCTGGACGTGGCCGAGGAGCTCCAGGCGACCCGCGCGAACGGCCTGGCGGTCGAGCAAGCCGGGCACGAACAGGTAGCCGTCCCGCTGCAGTCGCGCGCGGAGTGCTCCCGGGTCGCCTATCAGCGAATCGGAGGGCAGGAGCCATCCGAAGGCATCTTCAGAACGGTCGAGTCTGCGTCCGCGCGCGGCCGGCGTGACCATGACAGCAGGACGGTACACGCGGTCGCCTGAGCTGGGCGCCGCGTGCGTGTCCGCTGTGACAGCCTCCTCAGTCATGCCCCGCACGCGTGACATCGAGGCACTCGTGGCGAGCCTCACCGTGGACGAGAAGGCGCGGCTGACCGCGGGCAGGGACGCGTGGTCCACTGCGCCGGTCGAGCGCGCCGGCATCCCGCCGGTCGGGATGACGGACGGCCCCAACGGTGCGCGCGGATCCGCGGTGCTGGGCGCGGGCGAGGCCACAGCGGCATGCGTGCCCTGCGGGTCGGCGCTGGGCGCCACCTGGAATCCAGAGCTAATCGAACGCGTCGGCGCGCTGCTGGGCGACGAGACGCGGACCCGGGGTTGCCGGATCCTGCTGGCGCCCACCGTCAACCTGCATCGCTCCCCGATCGCGGGCCGCAACTTCGAGTGCTTCTCCGAGGATCCGCTGCTCTCGGGCCGCGCCGCCGCGGCGTATGTCCGCGGCGTCCAGTCGCGTGGTGTCGCGGTGACGGTCAAGCATCTCGTTGGCAACGAAGCGGAGACAGAGCGCTACACGATGAGCTCGGTCATCGACGAGCGCGCGCTGAGAGAGCTCTACCTCGTGCCGTTCGAGCTCGCGATCACACAGGGCGGCGCGCTGGGCGTGATGACGTCCTACAACCGCCTCAACGGCGGCTACTGCTCCGAGAACAAGACTCTGCTGACGGACATCCTGCGCGGCGAATGGGGCTTCGGCGGCTTCGTGGTCAGCGACTGGTACGCGCTCGGCACAACCGCCGGGTCGTCAACCGCGGGGCTCGACCTCGAGATGCCCGGCCCCGCCCGCTTCTTCGGGCCGCTGCTCGCGGCCGCGGTGGAGGACGGCCGGGTCGAGGAGTCCGTCGTCGACGCGCAGGCGAGACGGCTGCTGACCGTGTTCGACACGATCGGCGCGCTCGACGACCCGCCGGAACAGAAGGAGCGGTACGAGGACCGCCCGGAGCACCGGGCGGTCGCGCGTGAGGCGGCCACGGAGAGCATGGTGCTGCTACGCAACGACGGCACGCTGCCGCTGCTCCCCTCGTCGCTGCGGTCGCTGGCCGTCGTCGGCCCGAACGCGGACCGTGCGCAGATGATGGGCGGCGGCTCGGCGAAGCTGCGCCCCTACTACCGCGTCACGCCGCTTCAGGCGATCCGCGAGCGCTTTGGCTACGCGGTGGATGTGCGACACGAGCGCGGCGTGGCCATCGAGCGCACGGCGCCCGAGCTGGGCGCGCGCTTCGAGTACGAAGTCTTCGCCGACCTCGACCTCGGCGGCGAGCCAGTGCGCCGCGGGGCGCGCGAGGACGGGCTGCTGATGTTCTTCCGCGCGCCCGCGGAGGTGCCCGACCCGGGTGCCTTCTCGTTCCGGGCCCGTGGTCGCTTCACCGCCGCGGAGAGCGGGGTGCACGCCTTCACGCTCGTCGTCGCGGGCGCGGCTCGGCTGCGCGTCGACGGCGAGGTCGTGATCGACGCGGTTACTGCCCCGCCCCCGCGCGGCAACGAGTTCTTCGGCATGGCCAGTGAGGAGATCGCGGGCACGGCCGAGCTGAGCGCGGGACAGACCGTTGAGCTCGAGGTGGAGTGGTCCAGCCGCGGCGAGCCGGCCGACTTCCTCGGCGTGAAGCTCGGCTGCCGGCCGCCCGTCCCGCCCGACCTGGCCGACCGCGCCGTGGCCGCCGCCGCAGCCGCGGACGCCGCCGTGGTGATCGTGGGCACCAACGACGACTGGGAGTCCGAAGGGCGCGACCGCGAGTCGATGGACCTTCCGGGCGCCCAGGACGAGCTCGTCGAGCGTGTGCTGGCCGCGAACCCCCGCACCGTCATCGTCGTCAACGCCGGCTCGCCCGTGACGATGGACTGGGCCGACCGCGCGCCTGCCCTCCTGGACATCTGGTTCGGCGGCCAGGAGATGGCCGCCGGACTCGCCGGAGTCCTCAGCGGCGACAGCGAACCGGCCGGCCGGCTGCCCACGACCTTTCCCATCCTCCTCGAGCACAACCCCTCCCACGGCAACTTCCCGGGCGAGAACGGCGAAGCCCGTTACGGCGAGGGCGTCCTGGTCGGCTACCGCTGGTACGAGGCCCGGCAGCTGCCCACTCGCTTCCCATTCGGCCACGGGCTCTCCTACACGAGCTTCGGGCTGAGCGAACCGCGGCTGTCGTCCCCCGAGCTCGATCCCGGCACCACGCTCACCGTAGACGTCGACGTCACCAACAACGGAGCCCGCCGCGGCGCCGAGGTCGTGCAGTGCTACGTCGCGCCGCTCGAGCCGCGCCTCACGCGTCCCCCGAAGGAGCTCAAGGCCTTCGCCAAGGTCTGGCTGGATCCCGGCCAAACCACGACCGTCCGCCTCGAGCTCGCCGAGCGCGCGTTCGCCTACTGGGACCCCGGCGACCCCGCCTGGCCGGAGCTGCGGGCCCGGCTCGCCGGCTCGCCGTTTGCCGAGGAGGGCGAGCGGCAAACCCATGCCGGCTGGCAAGTCGATCCCGGCCGCTATGAGCTGCACATCGGCCGCTCGTCGGCCGACATCGCCCACGTCCTGCCGATCCGTGTGCCGTAGATCAGGTCTCGAGAACGACGACGTAGCATCCGCGTCTTGGAGGCACCCGGAGAGAGCCTCAAGCTGCGCCGGTTGGGCCGCACCGGCCTTGAGGTCACACCGCTGTGCGTTGGCACCTCGCCGCTCGGGAACACCCCGCTCCCGTACCGCCATGACGTGCCGCTCGAGGACGCCCTGGCCACCATGCGGCGGGTCTTCGAGGGCCCGATCAACTTCCTCGACACGGGCAACAACTACGGCGATGCCGAGCGCCGTATCGGCATCGTTCTGCGTGAGCTCGGCGGCATTCCCGGTGGCTTCGTCGTGCAGACGAAGGTCGACCGGGACATGACGTCGGGTGATTTCTCGGGCGACCGCGTCCGCCGGTCGGTCCACGAGAGCCTGGAGCGGCTCGGCCTCGAGCGGCTCGGCCTCGTCCACCTCCACGACCCCGAGAACATTTCCTTCGAGGAGGGCGTCGCCCCCGGCGGGCCGCTCGAGGCGATGCAGGCGCTGCAAGAGGAGGGCCTGATCGCGCACCTCGGCGTCGCGGGCGGGCCGATCGACCTGCTGCAGCGCTACATCCGCACCGGCGCCTTCACGGTCGTGCTCACGCACAACCGGTTCTCGCTCGTCGATCAGTCCGCCGAGCCGCTACTCGCCGAGGCCCAGGACCTCGGCGTCGCCGTGCTCAACGCGGCGCCGTTCGGCGGTGGGGTGCTCGCGGGCGCGCGCCACTCGCAGGGCTACTACGCGTACCGCGAGGCCGGCCCCGAGATCCTCGCGCGGATCGACGCGCTGGACGCCGCGTGCCGCCGCCGCGAGGTTCCGCTCGCGGCGGCCGCCCTGCAGTTCTCGATGCGCGACCCGCGGGTGGTCTCGACGGTCGTCGGCGCTTCGCAGCCCGAGCGGGTCGACAGGATGGTCCAGCTCGCCCGCCGGCCGATCCCGCCCGAGCTCTGGGATGACCTGCGTCGCCTGGCCGCGCCACAGGCACACGGGGCGCGCCGATGAAACTTGCCTGACGGCTTCGCGTAGGGCACGGCGACGGCCAGCTAGCGCCGCACCGCGCTCAGCCGCGCAGCTCCCGCAGGACGACCGCGAACGTCGCGGGGCGCGCGTGGAGGCGGTGCTGCGGAAGCACGCCGGGCCCGCAGGACGCCGTGCCGATCCCCTGCTGGGCGTGGTCGAGGTTGACCCAGATCCGGTCCTGCGCGACGAGCTCGGGCGTGTGGCGCGCCGCATCGAGGTCCTCGCTCGTCCAGCGCCGAGCCGTCAGCTCGATGTGCGGGCGGCCCTCCACTCGCAGGCCGGCGCCGTCGGAGCCGGTGAGCGTCGCCCACCGGACGTCGGTCCGGCTCCCGTTCTCCTGCGGCCTGACGTACGGCGTCTGGAGCTCGTCGACCGTGGCGGCGAAGCGCCCCACGCCGGCGGCGCGGCGGCTGTCGCGGTAGGCCTCCCCCGGTCCGCGCCCGAACCACTCGACGCGGTCGCTGCCGGCGGGCAGCGCCAGCCGCAGGCCCAGCCGGGGCAGCGGGAACTTCCACTCGCCGTCGGGCGCGACGTCGACGGTGAGGAGCAACCCGTTACCCGTGGTCGTCCACGTGTACGTCGTCAAAATGCCGGCGTCCCACGCCGCGAACCCGACGCGGGTGCGGACCACCAGCTCGCCGGCCCCGGCCTCGACGGCGAGCACGCGATGCCGCGCGCGGTGCAGCCCGTGGCGGCGCCATGTGGCCTCCAGCTGCACTTCTCCGTGCATCCCGGCGTCGTTGTCGGTCGGCGCCCGCCAGACGTCGAGCCGCGGCCCGTCGAGCCCGAGCTCGCCGAGGGCGCGAAGCACGCCGGTAGCGCCGTCAAATCGCCCAGGTCCGAGCGCGAGGACGCCGTCGCCGCCGGTCACCGCTGGGCCGCCTGCGGGCGCGCTCGGCGCCGGAGCCGGCGTCACCTCGATCTGACCCCACGCGACCTCGTGGCCGGCGGGTGCCCACGGCTCGTCGGCGGCGAGCACCGCCCGCACCGTGAGCCACGCCTCGCGGCGCGAGGCTGGGAGCGCGGGCAACGCGACGCCGACCGTCCCGCCCGCGGGGGCGGGCCCGACGTCGAGCGTGCCGTCCGCCACGACAGCGCCCTCCTCCTCGAGCGTCCACGTGAACGCGAGGTGCGACAGGTCGCGGAAGTCATGCAGGTTCCTCACCCGCAGCCGTCCCGCGGCCGCGTCGCCCGCGATCCGCACAGGCTCTATCACCTTCTTGAACTCGAGCAGGCCGGGCGAGGGCGTGCGGTCCGGGAAGAGGAGGCCGTCGGCGACGAAATTGCCGTCGTGCAGCGGCTCGCCGAAGTCGCCCCCGTACGCGAAGCGTTCGCCGCCATCGGCGGTCCGCTGCCGCAGCCCGTGGTCGATCCATTCCCACACGAATCCGCCCTGGCAGCGCGGATGGCGCTCGAACAGCTCCTGGTACTCCGACAGCCCGCCCGGGCCGTTGCCCATCGCGTGGGCGTACTCGCACAAGATGAACGGCAGCCGGCGGCGGCGCGCGTCGAGCTCCGCATCCTCCAGCGGATCCTCCTCGCCGCGGCCGATGGCGTCGACCTCGGCGTGGAAGGCGTACATCCGGCTGTAGACGTCGACGTCGCGGCACGACCAGTCGTGCTCGTAATGCAGCGGCCGCGAGGGGTCGCGCTCGCCCGCCCAGGCCGCCATCGCGGACAGGTTCCGCCCGCTGCCGCTCTCGTTGCCGAGCGACCACATGATGATGCTGGGGTGGTTCTTGTCGCGCTCGACCATGCGGCGCATGCGGTCGACGAACGCGGCCTCCCACTGCGGCTCGTCGGACGGGTTGCGCCGCCAGTCGAGCATGACGAAGCCGTGGGTCTCGAGGTCGCACTCGTCGACCACGTAGAGCCCGAGCTCGTCGCACAGCTCGAGGAACCGCGGGTGCGGCGGATAGTGGCTCGTGCGCACGGCATTGATGTTGTGCGCCTTCATCAGGAGCACGTCGCGCCGCATCACGTCCTCGGGGACCGCGCGGCCGTGGTCCGGGTCGAACTCGTGGCGGTTGACGCCGCGCAGGAGCACGCGCCGGCCGTTGACCTTCAGCAGGCCGTCCTCGACGACCACGGTCCGGAAGCCGATGCGCAGCCGCACGCGCTCATCTGCGCTCGCGACCTCGACGTCGTAGAGGCGCGGGATCTCGGCGCTCCACGGCTCGACCGCCTCCACCGCCACCGTCTCGCCCGCGGCGACGTTGAGGCCGAGCTCGGGCACCGTCACTCGCGCGGGCACATCTGCGTCGACGCGCAGGGTCCCCGCGCCGCTGGCGGGGTGGTAGCCCGCGTGCACGAAGACATCGTCGATCGCGCCTGCGGGACGCGCGAGCAGCGTGACGCCACGGAAGATCCCCGAGAGCCACCACATGTCCTGGTCCTCGAGGTAGGACCCGGCCGACCACTGGTGGACGCGCACCGCGAGCACGTTGGCCTCGCCCGGGCGCAGGATCTCGCCAACGTCGAACTCCGTCGGCAGGCGGCTGCCCATCGCGGTGCCGAGCTCGACGCCGTTGAGCCAGGCCCGCAGGCACGAGTCGGCGCCCTCGAAGCGCAACACCGCGTCGGTTCCGCTCCACTCCCGGGGCAGGGTGAACGGGCGCCGGTGGTCGCCGGTGGGGTTCTCGTCGGGGACGTGCGGCGGCTCCACCGGGAACGGGTAGACGACGTTCGTGTACGCCGGGGCGCCGTAGCCGTGCAGCTGCCAGTGCGACGGGACGGGCAGGCGGTCCCAGCCCGTGTCGTCGAAATCCTCGGCGACGAAGTCGAGCGGTGCCCGCGCGGTGGCGGACAGGCGGAACGCCCAGTCGCCGTCGAGCGACAGCGATGGGGCGTCCGATCTCAGGAAGGCGCGCGCGGCGCGCGCTCCCGCCGCGGGCGCGACCGCCTCGTAGTAACTGTTCAACCCCTCGCCTCAGCCCTTCACGCCGCCAGTGCCGAGGCCGCTCTGCCAGTAGCGCTGCAGGAAGATGAAGGCGATGATCAGCGGCACCACCGAGATCAGCGAGCCGGTGATGACGGTGGTGAACGCCGCCGTCGCGCCACCGCCGGCGTTGGCCTGGTTGTTCCAATGCGCGAGCCCGACCGTGAGCGGGTACCAGCGTGGCTCGGAGAGCATCACGAGCGGCAGGAAGTAGTTGTTCCATGTCGCAACGAACGTGAACAGCAGGACGGTCACGAAGCCGGGCGCGAGCAGCCGGAAGGCGATCTTGCGGAAGATGTGGAACTCGCCCGCGCCATCGATCCGCGCCGCCTCGATGAGGTCCGCCGGCACCGCGGCCTCGGCGTAGATGCGCATGAGGTAGATGCCGAACGGGCTGACCAGAGACGGCAGGATGATCGACAGCGGATTATTCGTGAACCCGAGCTTGCTGAACATCAGGTAGGTCGGGATCGCGAGCGCCGTCGTCGGAACCATCACCGAGCCCAGCACGAACCAAAACAGCAGGTTCTTACCTTTAAACTGGAACTTCGCGAACCCGTACCCGGCGGCAGCCGCCAGCAGCGCCGCGCCGACCGCGCTGACGAAAGAGTACCCCAGCGTGTTGCGCAGCCATGTCCAGTAGACGCCGCCGTCCTTGGTGAACGTGTCGCGGATGTTGTCGAACAGGTTGAAGCCGGAGAACCACAGCCCGAACGAGCTGAAGAGGTCGTCGAGCGACTTCGTGGAGGCGATGAGCAGCCACGTCAGCGGCATCAGGAAGTACACGAGGAACGCCAGCATGAACAGCGTCGGGAACAGGGAGCCGTGAGCGGGGCGAGGGGGCCTGGCACGACCGCGGACTCTCGTCTGGGTGACGGCGGGGCCCGCGTCGGGCGTGACGGTCGGGACGGCGCTCATCGTGCCTCCTGCCTGCGGGACGCGTACATGACCAGATACGACACGGCGAACACGACGATCCCGAGCAGGAACGACAGGGCGGCCGCGTAGTTGAGGCGCTGGTCGGCGAACGCGAGGTTGTAGACGTAGAGGTTCGGGGTGTACGCCTTGCCGATCACGTCCGGGGCGATGTCGTAGAAGATCTGCGGCTCGGCGAACAGCTGGAAGGAGCCGATCACCGAGAAGATCGTGCACAGCAGCAGCGCGGGGCGCAGCAGCGGCAGCTTGACGCTCATCGCCGTGCGGACGGGGCCAGCTCCGTCGACCGCCGCGGCCTCGTAGAGCTCCGACGGGATCGCCCGCAGCGCGGCGAAGAGGATGATCATGTTGTAGCCCGTGTACGTCCACGTCGAGACGTTGGCGATCGACCACAACATCGTGCTCTCGCCGAGGAAGTTCGGGGGCGACGTGCCGAGCTTGTCGGCGACGTCGGCGAAGGGGCCGAAGTCGCGTCCGTAGAGGAAGCCCCACATCAGCGCCGCGATCGCGGTGGGGACCGCGTACGGGACGAAGATCCCCACCCGGTAGAGCCTGGCGAACCAGACCTTGCCCGAATCGAGGATCAGCGCGAAAACGAGCGCCAGGGTCAGCATCACCGGCACCTGGACGACCAGGAACAGCGCCACCCGCTTGATGCCGTCCGTGAACTGCTCGTCTGAGAGGCCCTCCTTGTAGTTGTCGAGCCCCACGAAGGTGTTGCCGCCCACCAGCTGCTCCCGGAACACGCTGAGGTACAGCGCGTAGACGAGCGGCGCGATGAACATGGCGAGGAACAGCACCATGAACGGCGCCGTGAAGAGAAAGCCCGCGACGGAGTGCCGGGTGCCGAGCTTCTTCCGGCGTCCGCCCGGGACGCGCGCCGTCGCTGGGGCGACTGTGGGCGCGGTAGCTTCAGTCATGTCGTGAAGGTGGTCGGAGGGGGCCCGCCACCGGCGAGCCCCCTCGGTTGGCTACTCGCCGGCGACCGTCAGGCCTTGCTGCTTGGCGTAGTTGACGACCGCGTCCTGCCACGGCTGCAGGGCCGCCGTGGCGCCTTTCCCCTGGTCGACGGACTTGCCCTTGATGGCGTCGCCCTGAGTCGCGACGTACTCGTGGATCGGGTCCCACTGCCAGTTCTTGTCAACGGTATTGGCTATGTCGGCGTAGACCTTGTTGACCTGCTGGCCGCCGTAGAACGGGTAGCTCTTGTTCAGCCACTCCTCGTTCTGGAGCATGAAGTTCTGCGGCGGGAACAGGAACCGATCAAACGAGAACATCTCGACCGGCTGTCTGTCCATGAGAATCCAGCGGGCGAACTCGGTCGCGGCGGCCGGGTGCTTGCTCTGCTTGAGGACCGCGAGGGTCGAGCCGCCCCAGTTGCCGGAGACGTTCTGGCCCTCCTCCCACTGCGGGAGCGGCTGGGCGCGCCACTCGCCCTTGGAGCTCTTCGTGTAGTCCTGGAGGAAGATCGGACCCCAGGCCGCGGAGAGCCAGCCCGCGTACTTGCCCTTGGCGAAGCCCTGATACCAGGCGTCTGCGAAGTCGGCGTCATGCGAGATGGCGCCGGCCTTGTAGAGCTTGTCCCAGAACTCGGTGACCTGCTTGATCTTCGGGTCGGTGAGGTCGGCCTTGAAGTTGTTCGGATCCGTTGTGAAAGGCCGCGCGCCGTTCTGCCAGAACAGCGCGAGCCACTGCCCCGTTTGACCACCCGGCATGTTGACGAGGTACGACTTCGGGTTGGCTTGGTGATACTTGATCGCGGCGTCGGCGAACTCGTCCCACGTGTTGATCGGCGTCTTGATGCCGGCCTTGTCGAGCAGGTCCTTGCGGTAAATGAGGCCGAGTGGGCCGGTGTCCCACGGAACTCCGTAGATCGCGCCGTCGAGGTTGATCTGCTTCTGGATCCACTCGGGGTAGTTGGACAGGAAGTTGTCCGGCAGGTACGGCTTGAGGTCGAGCAGGCTCTTCGTGAGCGTGAAACTCGGGATGAACTGGAACTCCATGTGGATGACGTCCGGCAGCCCCTTGCCCGACTTCAGGACAGTGCGGACCTTGCGGTAGTGGTCCGGACCCTGGCCCACGTTCTGCAGCTTGACCTTGATGTTGGGGTGGGCCTTCTCGAACATCTTGACGGCCTCTTCGGTGCCGGGCGTCCACGCCCACACCGTGATGCTGGCCGGCTTCTTGAGCTCGGCGGCCATGTCGACCTTCTTGGTCGATTCGCCGCCGCCAGTGCTCGCTTTCTCGTCATCACCGCCGCCGCAGGCGGCCACGGTGAAAGCCATTACTGCGAACAGGATCAGCAGAAAACCAGCGCGCTTCGAAGCATTGCTCATGGTGCGCTTCCCTCCTCGTTGTTCTCCTCCCCGGTGCTCTCCAAGAGCACCCGGATATCCCATGCCGCCAAGTTCAGATCAGCCTCGCGGCAAATATCTGAGTCAGACAGCAGGTCTCGCACCGCCACTGGCAGCACCAGGCTCGTCGGTTCCCAGGACCAATTGGACACGAAGTGCAGCCGTTCCCCCGCGGGGTTGCGCGCGCTCGTGACCGTGATGGTCTCGGGCCGGTCGGCCCACGCGTCGGGCGTGACTCGCAGCCAGCGGCCCAGCGCCACGGCCAGCGCGCGGTCGGGCAGCGTGCCGACGTAGGTCACGCGGCCTTGGCCGTGCGCATGGGTGGTCGCGGCCGCCCAGCGCCCGAGGTGCGGGTGCTCGTAGCCGAACAGCGCCTCGGCACCCTCGGGCACGAGCGCGTCTGCCCACCCGGTCGCGGTCGCACCCTCGGGAAGCACGAAGTCACCGTTCGTGCCGGCGCGAAGCGGCACCGGCGCCGCGAGGTTCGTGTACTCGGCGTAGCTTGCCCCGACCGCTTCGCGCAGCCGGCCGGGCATGACCTCCGCTCGCGCCCGCGCCTCGTCGTCGGCGTAGCCGGTGCGGAAGCCGAGGACGAGATGGCCCCCCACCCGCGCGTAGGCGTCGAGCACATCCAGTAGCACGTCGTCGGCGACGTAGAGCCCCGGCACCACGAGCACCGGCCAGCGCGCCACGAGCGCCTCGGCGTCGCTGCCGAGCTGCTGTGCGTAGACGATGTCGACCTGCAGGCCGGCGCCGAACAGGCCCTCGTAGAAGCGCGCGACGATCCGCTCGTAGGAACCGCGATCGGGCGCGAGGTCCCCCTCGACGGCGAGCGGGGGCTGGAACTCCATCGCCCATCTGCTCTCGCGCGAATAGAGCACCGCGAGATCGGCGTGCGGCACGAGGTCGACCACCGCGACGCCGGCGTGTGCGAGCTCGCCCGCGATCCGCTTGACCTCGGCGTAGCAGCGGCCGGGCTCGCCGTCATGGTTGAGGACTCCGAGCCAGTACGTCTCGTTGCCGAAGTGGATCGAGTGCCAGTGCCAGTACTCGATCATTCGCGCGCCGCGGGCCACGAGCGCCCACGCCGCCTGGCGCCACTGGCCGTCGAAGGCGGGGAAGTTCGAGTGCGACTCGCCGATCGAGATAGCGTTGGTCTCGGTGACGAGGAACGGCTGGTCGCGCGCGGCGCGCGCGAGATCGGCCTGAAGATAGATCGCCCACGTGCCCGCCAGCCGGCTCCAACGCGGTCGGGCCCGCGCAGCCTCCGGCGGCGCCGCCGGCATCGTGAGCGCGTCCTGCATCGGGTAGTACGGGTTGACCGCGGCGATGTCGAGCCCGCGGTTCAGGTCGGCGGGATCGAACGCGGGGCGCGCGAGCGCCATACACGTCGTGACGAACTGATCGGGGCGCGCGATCTCCCGCACGATCGCCGCCTGCTCGTCGATGAACTCCGTCGTGAGCGCGGCTTGGTAGCGGCGCCACTCGAGGTCGTAGGACGGGACGGTGTTGCCGTCCGGCGCCCACAGCTCGTCCCAACGGCCGATCCGGTGCGACCAGTACACGAGCCCCCAGTGCTCGTTGAGGGCCTCGACGTCGCCGTACTTCGCGCGCAGGCGATCGACGAAGCCCTCGAAGGCGCCGCGGTTGTGGAACAGCTCGATCCCCGGCTCGTTGTCGACCTGGTAGCCGATCACCGAGGGATGGTCCGCGTAGCGGCCCACGACCCTCCGGGTGATCCGCTCGGCGTGCCAGCGAAACGCCGGATGGGAGTAGTCGGCGTCCTGTCGGTGACCGTAGGGGATGCGCTGCCCGGTCCGGCGTTCGCCGGTCACCTCCGGGTACTTGCGCGCGAGCCACGGGGGCATCGCGTAGGTCGGGGTGCCGAGGACGACCTTGATGCCGCGTGCGTGCGCGCCGTCGAGCGCCGGCAGCAGCCAGTCGAGGTCGAAGCGGCCGTCCTCGGGCTCCCACGTCGACCAGACGGACTCGCCGACGCGGATGACCGTAAGACCGGCCTCGGCCATCAGGTCGAGATCGCGCTCGAGCCGGTCGTACGGCTGGTACTCCGGGTAGTAGGCGACGCCGTAGAGGACCTGATCCGGCAGCCGCCCCAGGCGCTCCGGCGAGTGCGCGATGCGCAGGTCCGCGTCCTCGTGGTCTGCTGCTTCCACGCCCGACCCTCTCCGCCTTCCGCCGGCGTCGCCGCACCGGGCGCACCGGAACCCGACCATGATCCCACCGACGGCGAGCCCGTGCGCAGTCTGCATCGTGGAATCGGAGATGCGGTGCTATCGGGCGACTGCCGCTGCTACCCGCCGAAGCCGGCACCTGGTCGGTCACCGTCGGCCTTGAATCGGTGCGATGTTGCAGGGTGTCGTGAGCACACGGTCGTGCCCCACCACACGCACGTCCCCCGCGAGGTGGAAGGCTCCTCGTCCGCGAATGTCCTCGCTCGATGCGCCGATCATCACGCGGATCTCGCCCGGCGCCACGACGCGGCGGAGGTCGACGTCGGTGAACGAGGTCCTGTCGGCGTGCAACCTGAACGCGACGCGCGCCCGTTCAGCCGGCTGGAGCTTCACGCGTGCGAAGCCTGAGAGCTCGATCACCGGTCGGGTGACCCGAGCCACGGGATCCGCGATGTAGAGCTGCACGACTTCGGCGCCGGCGCGGTCTCCCGCGTTGCGCACGACGCACGAGACCTCCACCTCGCCGGTCGTTCCGACCTGGTCGGCGCTGATCTCGAAGTCGGAGTAATCGAAGCTCGTATAGGACAAGCCGTGCCCGAATGGGAACATCGGCGTCGGGTCGATGTTGCTCACCTCGCCGCTGTTCCCGCCGAGGACGGGATGCAGGTAGGTGGACGGTTGGGCACCGATGCTGCGCGGTATCTGGACGGGAAGCTTCCCCGATGGCACCACGCGCCCGGACAGGACGCCGGCCAGGGCGGATCCGCCCTCCTCGCCGGGAAGGAACGCCTGGACGGCGGCCGCCAGCCGGCCGGCATACCGTCCGAGCGCATATGGCCGCCCTGACACGACGACGAGGACGAGCGGCGTTCCTGTCTCGAGCAGGACGTCCAGCAACTCGTCCTGGATCCCGGGCAGCGAAAGGTCCTCGGCGTCGCAGCCCTCACCGGAGGTGCCACGCCCGAAGAGGCCAGGACGATCCCCGACCACGGCGACGCAGACGTCGGCCGAGCGAGCCGCCTCCGCCGCCGCCGCCAGCCTCGATCGATCGGGTTCCCGGATCGGGCAGCCTGGCTCGTGCACGACGCCGACCTCCGGGAGCTCGGCTTGGAGGCCGGCCAGGAGCGTCGGGACATCGATGCCGAGCCCGAGCTCCGCATGGCCCCGCATGACGCCGTGGTTCGGGTACGAGTAGCAGCCGAGGAAAGCGAGCGGGTCATCCGCGCAAGGCCCGACGAGCGCCACGGTCCGCCGGCTTTCGTCCAGCGGCAGCGTGCCGTCGTTGGCCAACAGCACCACGGAGTTCTCGGCGAGCTCGCGCGCGAGGTCGCGATTGGCCGGCGGGTCGATGTCGAGCTCCCCGGCGACCATCGCCGGGGATTCCGGCGTCCAATCGGCGTCGAGCAGGCCGAGCTGGGCCTTCTGGCGCAGCACGCGCCGCGCGGCCCGGTCGACCAGGCGCTCGGGAACCGCGCCGGCCCGCACCAGGCCGGCGAGCGGCTTGGCGTAGCTGGACACGTGCGGAAGCTCGACGTCGATCCCAGCCTCGAGGGCCAGCGCGCCGGCCTCTCCTGCGGAGCCGGCAACTCGGTGCATGATCCGCAG
>JBKPBS010000028.1:0-41065 GCA_046726915.1 Actinomycetota bacterium | reverse complement strand
GACGTCGCCGACCGACGTTCCGCCGAACTTCATCACGACCGTACCCGCGCTGGGCCGAGGCTCGGCCGGCTCGACAGCGGGAACGGGCTCGTAGGCGGTCTGCGACATGCCCCTCGATTCTAGGTCTGGGTCGCGCTTCCCCTAGAACTCGCGCCGGCCGGCGAGGGCGCGGCCGAGGGTGACCTCGTCCGCGTACTCGAGGTCGCCGCCGACCGGGAGGCCGCTGGCCAGGCGCGTGACGCGCACGCGGCCGCGGAGCCGGTCGGCGAGGTAGGACGCGGTCGCCTCGCCCGTCATGTTGGGGTTGGTCGCGAGCACGACCTCCTCGACGCCGTTCCGCTCGACGCGCCCGAGCAGATCCGCGATGCGGAGGTCGTCGGGCTCGACACCGTCGAGCGGGGACAGCGCGCCGCCGAGCACGTGGTAGAGGCCGCGGTACTCGTGCGTCCGCTCGAGCGAGACGAGGTCGACCGGCTGCTCGACCACGCAGATCACGGAGCGGTCGCGGCGCGCGTCGCGGCAGATCTCGCAGGTCTCCTCCTCGGTGAGGTTCCCGCACTCGGAGCAGAAGCGGACGCGCTCCTTGACCTCGGCGAGCGCCGAAGCGAGCGCGAGCGCCTCGTCCCTGGGCACGCTCAGCAGGTGGAAGGCCAGCCGCTGAGCGGTCCGGTTCCCCACCCCGGGCAATCTCGTCAGCTGTGAGACGAGGTTCTCCACGGCTGGCGAAAACACGCGTCCATTCTGCCTGTCCGCTGTGGACGGTCTGCCTGCACGGCGCCGGGTTGCGGGCGTCCAGGCGATTCGCGCTCCGAGCGCAAAAAAATCTAGTGCAATCGATCCGTTTCCCTTGAAGTCTCGTATGAATCCGTCAGAATGTCCCTAAAGTTCCACGGGGTCGGGGGAGGCAATGCGGCAGCCAGTCTTTTGCCTCGCCTGTGAGCGAATCAAAGGGGGAGGAGGGGCAGCTGCGCGCCTGCGGGGATGAGAGCGGGGGGATTTTGCGCTGGAGTTCGCGCCGCGTAGCGCGTCCTCGAACGCGGTTGCTGCTGGGCGCGGTCGTCGCGGCGGCGGCCGTCGGCATCCTGCAGAGCGCGTCCGCGCCTGCAGCGCCCGGAGTCTTCTCGCTCGACCGCCTGCGGCTGGGCGGCTCGGCAGGGGCCGAGAACTACCTCTTCACCGCGGGGAACGTGATCTACCCCGAGGGAGGCGTCGACGCCGGGGCGTTCTACAAGGTCGTCGTCACCGACGGAAGCGGCGCGGTCCGCAACGGCGCGTTTGCCTGTACGGCGGCCGGCTTCTTCGAGACGACCGACAACAGCTACACCGTCAAGACCACGGATCCGGTGTCGGCCAGCGTGTCCTGGAGGCTCACGCTCCAGCAGTTCGGCACTTCCGCCTGCGCCGGTACACCCGCGAAGTCGGCGTTCAAGGCGTTCAACGTCGCGAAGCTGACGAACTGGGCCGACGACACGCTCACAACGCAGCGCAGCGTCGTCGGTGCCGCTGGGAGCGCCTTCGCGACCGTCGCCGGCATGACGCCGAGCGTCAAGGACTGGACCACGACCTGGCTGACACCCTCGGGAGCGACGGCGTGTGCAAACACCTCGGGTGGTGATCGCGCGGACGCCGACGGCTCGGGCCGCTTCCCGAGCACAGTGGGCGGCTACCTGCAATACCAGCCGTTGGCAGGAACGAAGGCCGCGCAGTGGAATCGCGACAACTCGTACGACATCCGCCCGTGTCCGGCGTTCGCGCCGGCGAACGAGGGCCTGTGGAAGCTGCGCTTGGAAGCCGGGGCTACCGTCCGTGTCGACCTCCCGGCGTTCACCGTCGACGCGACCCCGCCGCCCGCGCCGTCGATCGGAACAGCACCGGCTGATCCGAGCACGTCGGGCTCCGGGCAGTTCACGTTCTCGGACACCGAGTCCGGCGCCACGTTCCGCTGCCGCATCGACTCCGCTTCGCTCGCGCCTTGTACCAGCCCCTACGCGTTCGCAGGACTTGCAGACGGCACACACGTTTTCCAGGTCACGGCGCAGGACGGCGCCGGAAACGAAAGCGCCCCGACGTCGCATAGCTGGCGGGTAGACACGGTGGCGCCGCCCGCCCCGACGATCACCGCGGGGCCGCCCGCGTTGAGCACGTCGGCCTCGGCGAGCTTCGACTTCTCCGACACTGAGCCAGGCGTCACGTTCCGGTGCGAGCTCGATGGTGGTGGGTTCAGCGTGTGCGCCAGTCCGAAGGCGTACGCCGGTTTGGCCGAAGGCGCGCACACGTTCAACGTCCGAGCTCGCGACGCGGCCGGGAACGAGAGCGGGAGCACTTCGCGAACCTGGACGGTCGACACCGTCGCACCGCCTGTGCCGTCGATCGACTCCGGCCCCTCGGGAACCGTCGCGTCCACCTCTGCGACCTTCACCTTCTCCTCGAGCGAGCCCGGTGTCAGCTTCCGCTGCCGCCTGGACGGTGCTGCGTTCGCCTCCTGCACCAGCCCGAAGGGGTATTCGGGCCTCTCGGAGGGAGGCCACTCGTTCGAGGTCGTCGCCGTCGATGCCGCCGGAAACATGAGCGGCTCTGCCACGCGCTCCTGGACCGTCGACCTGGCGCCGGTGCTGTCGCTGACCGCGCCGGTGGACGGAGCGGTGACGGGCGACTCGACACCGCTGTTCGCCGGGACGGCGGGGACGGGCCCGGACGATTCGCCGACCGTCACGGTGCGCGTCTACTCGGGCACGACTGCGACCGGGAACCCGGTGCAGACGCTCCTGGCGGCCCGTGACGGCGGCGGCGCCTGGTCCGTCGAGGCGTCGCCCGCGCTCGCCGACGGCGTCTACACGGCGCAGGCGGAGCAGACCGATCTCGGCGGGAACTCGTCGCTGAGCGCCCCGCACACGTTCACGGTCGATACCGTCGCTCCGGCACCGCCGTCGATCGATTCGGGGCCGTCGGGGACGGTGGCTTCGGCGTCGGCCTCGTTCGGGTTCTCGGGAGCGGCGGGGGCGACGTTCGAGTGTGAGCTCGACGGCGGCGGGTTCGCCTCCTGTGTGAGCCCGAAGGCGTACACGGGCCTGGCCGAAGGCGGCCACACGTTCCACGTACGCGCGCGCGACGCGGCCGGCAACACGAGCAGTGCAGCCAGCCGGTCGTGGGTCGTGGACACGGTGGCGCCGGAGACCGCAATCGATTCCGGGCCTTCGGGCACGGTGGCGTCGTCGTCGGCGAGCTTCGAGTTTTCGAGCGAGCCGGGGGCGACGTTCCAGTGTGAGCTGGACGGTGGCGGGTTCGCGGCGTGCGTGAGCCCGAAGTCGTACACGGGCCTGGCGGATGGTCCGCATACGTTCAAGGTGCGGGCCGTCGACGCGGCGGGCAACGTGGATGCTTCGCCTGCGGTGCGCTCGTGGTCGGTTGACACCGCGTTTCCCGACACGACGATCGTGTCGGCGCCTCCGGCGGTGACGAACTCGACCCAGGCAAGCTTCTCGTTCACGTCCGACGACGCCGGCGCGAGCTTCGAATGCTCGCTCGACGGGGCTGCGTTCGCGCCGTGCGTGAGCCCGCGTTCGTATAGCGGGCTGGCCAACGGCGCACATCAGTTCCGCGTACGGGCGGTCGATGCGAGCGGGCCCGATCCGAGCCCCGCGGAGCACCACTGGACCGTGGACACAGCGGCGCCGCCGCAGCCGTCGATCGATGCAGGGCCGTCCGGGACGGTGGCGTCGACCGCAGCGAGCTTCGAGTTCTCCTCGACCGAGTCCGGTGTGACGTTCGAGTGCAGCCTCGACGGTGGCGCTTTCGCGGCGTGTGTGAGCCCGAAGGGGTACAGCGGGCTGGCCCAGGGGGCGCACAGCTTTGCGGTGCATGCGCGCGACGCGGCCGGCAACGTGAGCCCGGCGGCGACGAGGTCCTGGACCGTCGATACGAATGCTCCGGAGACGACCCTCGACTCCGGCCCGGTCGGGACCGTGGCGTCGACGACTGCGAGCTTCGCGTTCTCGAGCGAGCCGGGCGCGACCTTCGAGTGCGAGCTCGACGGCGGTGGATTCGCGACGTGCTTGAGCCCGAAGGGGTATTCGGGGCTGGCCCAGGGCACGCACGCGTTCGGCGTACGCGCACACGACGCCGCCGGCAACGTCGATCCGACGCCGGCTACGCGCGCCTGGACGGTGGATACGGTGGCCCCGCCGGTGCCCTCGATCGACGCCGGGCCGTCCGGGACGGTGGCGTCCACCTCCGCGTCGTTTGCGTTCTCGTCGAGCGAGCCGGGAGCGACGTTCCGGTGCCGGTTGGACGCGGGAGCGTTCGTGGCGTGTTCGAGCCCGCAGGGGTATACGGGCCTCGCGCAGGGCGGTCACTCGTTCCAGGTCGTCGCGGTCGACGCCGCCGGCAACACCAGTGGCACGGCGACTCGGTCGTGGACCGTCGACGTCGCGCCAGTCGTCACGCTGACCTCGCCCGTCGACGGAAGCGTGACCGGCGACGTCACGCCCTCGTTCGCAGGCACTGCCGGCACCGAGCCGGACGACTCCTCGACCGTCACCGTACGGGTGTACTCCGGGACCGTCGCGAGCGGCAATCCGGTACAGACGATCCTCACCTCCCGGGACGGGGGCGGTGCGTGGGCCGTGAACGCGCCTTCGGCGCTCGCGGACGGCGTCTATACCGCGCAGGCGGAGCAGACCGACCTCGGCGCGAACGTCGGCCGGAGCAACACGACGACGTTCACCGTCACCTCCGGCGACCTCACGCCGCCTTCGGTCGTGCTCTCGACGCCCGCGGGCGGGGCGGCGACGAACGACACGACGCCACACTTCTCGGGCACCGCCGGGACCGCAAGCGGCGACGAGCCCACGGTGACGGTCAAGGTCTACGCGGGCTCGACGGTCGACGCCGCGGCGCTCCTGCAGTCGCGGGCGACCGCGGTCGGGCAAGGCGGAGCGTACGGCGTCGATGCCTCGCCGGCGTTGTCCGACGGCGTGTACACCGCTCGCGCGGAGCAGGCCGATGCCGCGGGCAACATCGGCAGAAGCGCTGCGCACACGTTCCGGGTGGACACCGTCCCACCCGCTTCCACCATCGACTCCGGCCCATCCGGAATCGAGGACTCCGCCGACGCGACGTTCACGTTCTCGAGCGAGGCCGGCGCCACCCTCGAGTGCCAGCTCGACGGCGGCGCGTACGGCGCGTGCACGAGCCCGAAGAGCTATTTCTCGCTGGCCGAGGGTTCGCACACGTTCCGCGTCCGCGCGCGGGACGCCGCAGGGAACGTCGATCCGACACCGGCTGAACGGACCTGGACGGTCGATACCGTCGCGCCGCCGACGCCGACGATCACGTCTGCGCCGTCGAACCCATCCGCCTCGAGCTCGGCGACCTTCGAATTCACCTCCAGCGACCCGGCCGCCACGCTGCGCTGCCGCCTGGACGGCGCATCGTTCGCCACGTGCACCAGTCCGAAGGGGTACACGGGGCTCGCGGACGGGCAACATCAGTTCGAGGTCGTCGCCGTCGACGCCGGGGGCAACTCGAGCGGCGTCGCCAGTCACGGCTGGCGGGTCGACACGCAAGCGCCGATCGTGACGCTGACGATGCCGCCGAACGGCGGCACGTCCGCCGACCCGACGCCCCTCTTCGCCGGAACGGCCGGGACCGGAGTCGGCGACGCCGCGACCGTGACCGTGCGCATCTACGCGGGCACGAGCGTGGGCGGGACGCCGGTGCAGACGCTGACGGCCGCCGTCGGCTCCGGCGGCTTGTTCTCAGTCGAGCCGTCGACGCAGCTGACGAAGGGTGTGTTCACCGCCAACGCGGCGCAGTCCGATACCGCGGGAAACACCGGCGTGAGCGCGTCGACGACGTTCACGGTCAGCTCGTCGGCGTACCGCAGCGAGGTTATGGCCGACTCACCGCGGGCGTACTACCGGCTCGCGGAGACGAGCGGCACCGTCGCGGCTGACGAGACCGGGACGAACCCGGCGTCGTACGTCAACGGCGTCACGCTCGGCCAGCCTGGGGCCTTGGCGTCGAGCACGAATCTCGCGGCCTCGTTCGACGGCGTCAACGACTACGTCGTTGCTCCCCACTCGACTTCGCTGGACGCCACGACGGCGGTCACCGTCGAGACCTGGGTCAAGCGGAGCAAGTCCGGGGTCTGGCAGGTGCTCGTCAGCAAGCCCGGAAACGGCCAGTCCAAGCTGGAGAACTACTCGATCTGGCTCAACACTCTCGACCGGCCGGTCGCATTCTTCGGCGACGGGGTGTCATTCGCTCGCGTCGACGGGCCCGTCCTCGACACGAACTGGCATCACGTCGCCGCGACCTACGACAACGCAACGGCGCGGATCTACGTCGACGGCACGCTTCGAGCCTCGACGAGCTCGACGGTGCACATGGTGACCAACACGCTGCCGCTCAACATCGGGCGCACGAACGGGAACATCAACTTCTTCGGCGGGATGCTCGACGACGTCGCGGTCTACGGCACGGCTCTGTCGGCGGCCCGGATTCAGGCGCACTTCGTCGCGGCGACGACGTTCGACACCACGGCGCCCGCCGTCACTCTCACGGCGCCGGCGGATGGGCTGCGGACCGCCGACCCAACGCCGGCGTTCAGCGGGACGGCCGGCACTGCCGGCGGGGACGCCGCCTCGGTGACGGTTCGCGTCTACAGCGGCAGCACGCCCAGCGGCGACCCGATCCGGACGCTGGCAGCGACCGTCGGCGCGGGAGGCGCCTACAGCGTCACGCCGTCGGCGCCGCTTGCCGAAGGAACGTATACGGCGCGCGCCGAGCAGGCGGACGACGCCGGCAACGTGGGGCTCAGCGCGGCGAACACGTTTGTGATCACGTTCGGTGACACCACGCCACCCGTCATCACGCTGACGACGCCCGCGAACGGCAGCACGACGACCGATCGCACGCCCGCGTTCGCCGGCGTGGGCGGGACGGCGTCGGGCGACTCGGCGACCGTCACCGTCAAGATCTACCTCGGCTCCTCGGCGACCGGCTCCCCGGCCCAGACGCTGACGACCACGCGCGACGCGGGCACCGGCGCGTACACCGTCGATCCAGCGGCGCTCGATGCAGCGACCTACACGGCGCGGGCCGAGCAGGCCGACAGCGCAAGCAACGTCGGCAAGAGTGCGCCGACGACCTTCACCATCCCCTCGGACTACCGGGCTGCCGTGATGGCCGACAATCCACGCGGCTACTGGCGCCTCGGCGAGAGCTCGGGCTCGACCGCCTCCGATCAGACGGGCGTGAACAACGCCACGTACAACAACGTCACGCTCGGGGTGGCGTCGCCGCTCACGGGCGACAGCGACACGGCGACCTCGTTCGACGGGCTCACGTCGTACACGGTCGCCCCGGACACGAGCTCGCTCGACGTCACGAGCGGTGTCACCGTCGAGGCGTGGATCAAGCGTTCGAAGGGGGGCGTCTGGCAAGCCGTGGTCAGCAAGCCCGGCGACGGCGCGTCCAAGAACGAGAACTACTCGATCTGGGTCAGCCCCTTCGACCGGCCCACCGCGTTCTTCGGCAACGGGTCGACGTTCGTCCGCGTCGAGGCCGCCGCGTCGATCGACACGAGCTGGCACTACGTCGTCGCGACGTACAACAACGCCACCGCGAGGATCTACACCGACGGCGTCCTGCAGGCGTCGATGGCGTCGACCGTGCAGCTGACGCCGAACAACCTCCCGCTCAACTTCGGCCGCATCAACGCCGGCGGATCCTTCTACGGCGGCCAGCTGGATGAGGTCGCGGTCTACGGCACGGCGCTCTCCGAGGCGCGAATCGACGCGCACTTCGACGCGGCGAACCTCTACGACACGACGGCGCCCGTCGTCACGCTGTCGACGCCGGATCAAGGCACTTCCACGAAGGACACGACGCCTGCCTTCGCCGGCATGGCCGCGATCACGAGCCGCGACTCGAGCACGATCACCGTGCGGGTCTACAGCGGCTCCACTGCGACCGGAACGCCCGTTCAGACACTGACGGCAAACCGCTTCCCGACCGGCGCCTGGGACGTCTCTCCGACCGCTGCGCTCGCCGACGGGACGTACACCGCGCAGGCCTCGCAGACGGACACGTCCGGCAACGTCGGGTTGAGTCCCGCCAAGACCTTCGCCATCCTCGCGAACCCACCGCCGTCCTCCGACCCCGTCATGGTCGGAGCGGGCGACATCGGCGACTGCGAGACGCCGAGCGACAACAACGTCGGCGTGCTCCTGGACAGCTTCCCGAACGCGGTGGTCTACACGCTCGGCGACAACGCCTACCCGAACGGGACGCTCGACCAATTCAACAACTGCCTGCACCCGGCCTGGGGCGTGCACGCGAAGCCGCGGATGCGTCCGGCGCTCGGAGGCCACGACCTGCAGACGCCTCAGGCCGCCGGCTACATGACGTACTACTCGGCCCAGCTGGCGCCGTTCGGCCCGACCGCCTCCGACCCGACGAAGGGCTACTACAGCTACGACCTCGGGAGCTGGCACGTGGTCGTGCTGAACACGGAGTGCGTCAAGGACCCGGCGTGCAGCGTCTCCCAGCAGATCTCCTGGATGCAGGCCGACCTCGATGCCCATCCGGTGACGTGCACGATGGCGATCGTGCCGAACCCGCGCTGGAGCTCCGGTTCGGTTCATCCCAGCAACCAGGACATCCAGCCTTTCTGGGATGTCCTGTACGCGAAGAACGTGGACCTCGCCGTCAGCGCGGACGAGCACGTGTACGAGCGGTTCGGGCCGCAGAACGCGCAGGGCGTGTACGACCCGGTCCGAGGCGTCCGGGAGTTCATCGCCGGCACCGGGGGCTCGAGCCATTACACGTTCGACGTGATCCGGGCGAACAGCGAGGTGCGGAACAACAGCACCTTCGGCCTGCTCAAGCTCACGCTTCACAACGGAAGCTACGACTGGGAGTTCGTGCCCGAAACGGGCTTCATCTTCACGGACTCCGGCTCGGCCGCCTGTCACTGACCCGGCGTCGCGCGGCATACATCCTCGGTGGCGCCGTGCTCGGATGCGCGGCTCTCGGTGCCGCTCTTGTCTTGCACGACGGCAGTCAGCGCGACGACGACCGAGGCGCGGGCGCGAACGTCGAGCACACTTTCGTCGGTTGGATGCTCGGCTCCGATGGAGCGAAAACGAAGGCCGCGCTCCTCGGCGGCGGCGCGCGTCCGGGCCAGCCCGGCCCGTTCGGCCAGGGAGCGGCCGTCGCCTTCGACGGACATGACGACTTCGCGGTCGTCCCGGACTCGCCTGCCCTCGATGCGACGGACGCGGCCACGGTCGGAGCCTGGGTCCGCAACGCCGGCTCGGGTGGGTGGCGGGTGCTCGTCGCGAAGCCCGGCGACGGCCGCTCGAAGCTGGAGAACTATGGCCTGTGGCTCGATCCGGGCGACCGTGCCGTCGCCTTCTTCGGTGACGGCGCGCGCTACCTGCGTGTCGAGAGCCGGGCGGCCCTCGACGGCAAGTGGCACTTCGTGGTCGCGACCTACGACGGCGCCACCGCACGGCTCTACCTCGACGGCACCGTCGTAGCGACGACCCACGGCACCCTGCGGCTCAGGCCCAACCAGGGCGACCTGAACATCGCTCGTGCCCGCGACGACGGCTCGCACCTTCGCGGACGCCTCGCCGGAGTCGTCGTCGTCCCCAGCGCATTTTCGGCCGCCCGCATCCGGGCTCTCTACCGGGAGGCCGCCGCCCGACGGGGGCCGCCTCAGGTGGTCGTCACGACCCCCGAACCTCGAACCCAAACGACAGACCGCACTCCCGTGTTCGCCGGCTCGGCAGCGGCGACGAGCCTCGACGCGCCGAACGTCGACGTCCGTGTCTGGCGCGGGCGGCGGGCCGCAGGCACCTCTCTGCACGTCTTGCAGGGGAGACGCCTTCCCAGCGGCGCCTGGGAGGTCGCGCCGGACGCTGCTCTCGCTCCAGGGGTCTACACCGCTCGGGCCGAGCAGTCGAGCCGCCTCGGCGCGGTCGGGCGAAGCTCGCCGACCACCTTCACTGTTGCGGCGGCCGGGTCGAGAGGCGGAACGACGATACTCGCGGCCGGTGACATCGCCGACTGCGGCTCGACGGGTGACGACGAGACGGGCGCGCTCCTCGATCGGCTCCCAGGGATCGTCGTCACGCTCGGTGACCACGCCTACGACTGGGGCACGCCGCAGGAGTTCCGCGATTGCTACACGCCGACGTGGGGGCGGCATCGACGACGGACTCGGCCGGTGATCGGCGGGCACGAATACGGCGACGGAGGCGGCGACGCGAGCACGTACTTTCGCTACTTCCACACGCAGCTCGCACGGTTTGGCCGGGCGGCGACCGATCCGCGGCGTGGTTGGTACAGCTACGACCTGGGCGCCTGGCATGTCGTCGTCCTGAACACGTCGTGGCGCGAGGTCGGACTGCCGACGGCAGGCTCCGAACAGGTTCGCTGGCTCCGGGCAGACCTCGAGGCGAGCGACGCTCCGTGCACCATCGCGGTCTGGCACGACCCCGTCTTCAGCTCCGGGTTGAACGGCGGGAGCGTCTCCTATCGGCCGCTCTGGGACGTGCTCTATGCGCACCGAGCCGAGCTCGTCCTGAACGGGCACGACCACGACTACGAGCGGTTCGCGCCGCAGAGCCCGGACGGTCGCTACGACCCTCGACGCGGGATCCGCCAGTTCGTCGTGGGAACGGGCGGCGCAAGTCACTACCCGCTCCCGGACGAGCGCGTCCTTGCCAACAGCGAGGTCAGAAACGACGCAACGTTCGGCGTGCTCCGGTTGACGCTGCTTCCGCGAGCCTACGAGTGGGAGTTCGTGCCGGTCGCGGGCCGGTCGTTCACGGACGGCGGCTCCGGACGCTGCCGCTAGGCCGGCGCGGCGCGAGCAGCATCACGATCCGGGATCCGCGGCGGCGTGCGCCGAGACGGTCCCGTCCCAGCGCGGTCGCGGTCGTGCGAAGCCGACGCGCTCCACGAAGCCGCTTCATGGCATGCCGGGAGAGCCGCAGCGTCACGCGACGCGTCCGTCCGGGTTGCAGCACGAACCTGGCCGCGCTCACGGTGGTCCGCTTCCCCCGCAGTCGCAACGCCAACGTCCCGCGCACGTTGCCGCGGGCCGCGTCTCGGGTCGACAGGCGCAGGACGACTCTGCGCTTGGGCGTCACCCTGACCGATCGCGGCGAGATCGCGAGCGTCGCGAACGGCGCGCTGGAAGTCGCCGGCGGACCGCTCGGCGCGGGGTGCGGCGGAGGCGGGGAGGTCCGTGGACCCTTGCCGGCACACGGGCTCCGCGGCGCGAGCCTGAAGTCCTTCGCCGCCCGGTTCGTGTAGAGCGGGTCGACGATCGCGTTGTCAGGGTGGGTGAAGCCGCCTGCCGAATCGTCGATATCCGCGGGCCGCCCGTTCCAGAGGCAGTTTCCGCGGGCGATGTTCCCCTCGCCGACGGGGCCGCCCCACCAAGACTCGATGTTGTTCCGCTGGCCGTTGTTGGTGATGACGTTGTGCTCGACGACGTTGCGATCCGAGGCGTAGCCGCTCGAGTACTCGCCGCCGGCCCGCTCGCCGGCGAAGATGAGGCCCCCGGCCGTTCCCGTCGATGACGTTGTGCGCGATGGTGGAGCCGTCACCGTCGGGATAGAGATGGATCCCGTAGTCGGCGTTGTCGTAGATGGCGTTGTCGACGATGCGCGCGTTGGTCGTGCCCTCGACGTAGATGCCGTGGTCGTGCCCCGTGGCGGGCAGCCGGCCGCAATCGTGGATGCGGTTCCGTTCCACGACCGGATCGAGCGCCCTTTCCGGAGCGCTCTCGAAACCGGGGCCGAGCAGGACGCAGATCGCCGTGTGCTCGTTCGTGATCTCGTTCTCGCGCAAGGTAACGCGGTCGCCGTTCACGATCGGGCTCGGCCGCCCGTTCGAGTTCCGTCCGTTGAGCACGAGTCCGACGACCACGACGTCGTTCGCGCCGTCGCCGATCGACAGCCTCCCCAGGAGCGTCGCTCGCTCGCCCGGCGCGTTGGTGAGGACGATCGGGTTCCCCGGGTTACCGCCCCGCCCGATGCTGACGTTTTCGGAGAACTCGCCGGTGCGTAGGCAGCCGGTCTCTCCTGGCTGGAGCCTCGAGACGAGAAACTGCGCCGTGCGGTAAGGCGCCGCGGCCCTGCCCGGATTGCTGTTGCTGCCGCTCGTCGAGGCGAAGCGCGTGCAGGTCGTGTCGGCGGAGGCCGTGGGGGCGGCCGAGGACGCGAGGACGATCGCGAGCAGGGTGAGCGCTGCCGCCGATGCGCGGAGACTGCGCTTCACGCGCTACCGGATCGCGGCACGAGATTCCAGGGGAGACGCCGCGCCAACCGGCGGTTCCGCGGAATCAAGAGCCGGAAGGCTGCCTTCGCGGCGTACGCTCGAGCGCGACACGTCGGCGAGTCGGCGTAACGGAGGAAACGGACGCGGGCGTTTTCCAGGCTGGGTCGGGGAGCAAGTCGCTGCAGCGCCGTGAGCTGATTGACGTGCAGCGTGTGGTACGCCGAGCTGGCGACGTTCGCCATCACGTGCGGGTAGAGGTCGTAGCGAGACCAGTACCCGTTGTCCCAGCGGTCGATAGCCGCGGCGAGCACGTCGACGCCCTCGGTGAAATCCCGGCGGGCCGCCTTGTCGTCGAGTGTTTCCGCGACGTCGTAGTAGCCCCAGAGGGAGAAGATCGCACCGTTCAGAACGTGAGCCGGCGGATCCGTCGGATACTCCTCGGGAAACGGCCCGCCGTCGAGCTCCGCACGTACGCCTCCTTCGTTCGTCGAGACGCGCATCGGTTCCAGCCCTGATCGCGCGGCCTCGGCAAACGGCTCACGCCCGAGCTCGCCGAAGATGCGCACGAGCAGGCTCGAACACTGCGCCTGTGCCATCGCCGAGAGCCAGGGCCCGCGAATCTCGTAGGTGTGTGGATAGTCGAAGGGCTCACTCCAGCCGCCGAAGCGCGCGCCTTCCTGCTGCTGCTCGGCCACGAGGTGATCTCCGGCAGCGGCCGCGGCGTCCAACCAGCGGTCGCCGTCGCCGGACAAGTAGCGCTCGAAGCAGCCGAGGCCCCACTGTGCAACTGCCATGAAGCGGTGGTAACCGGGGTACGGGAACCACGGGGGCGGCCACGCGGGTGCGTCGGCCTTTTCCGAGAAGTCGACGTAGTAGCCACGGCGACCGCTGTCGTCGGCGTGCCGTCCGGGCGGAAGGCTGAAGCTCGAGCCTCGGCCCGGAGCTCGTGCGAGCAGTGAGCGCACGATGTGAGGGGGGTGTCTCCGCATGGCGCTGGGTTCGTGCCGCTGCCCGAATTTGCGCTCGGCTCGGGCGGTGCGGAAGGATACGGATTCATGGCGAGGGCGGGGGGAACGGCTCGGCGGCTGCGCGTCGTCACATTGATCGACAAGCCTGACGTGACGGGTGGAGGCGAGCGGATGGCGGTGACGCTCGCTATGCACGTCGATCCGGCTGGTTTCGACCGTTTTCTTTGCGGAACGAGGCCGTCGCAAGGTGCGTCCTTCGAGGAGGAGCTCCGGGAAGCCGGCGTTCGGACGCTGACGCTCGAACGCGGCTCGAAGCTGGACCTGCTCGCGTGGCGACCGCTGGTCTCGCTTCTGCGGCGCGAGCGAATCGACATCCTGCATGCTCACAAGTTCGGGTCGAATCTCTGGGGCGCCGTGATCGGACGCCTGGCACGAGTCCCGGTCGTGGTGGCGCACGAGCAGAGCTGGGCGTCCGCCCGCTACTCGTTCGCCGGCCCGCGGCTCCGGGCGTTCCTCGATCGCAACGTGATCGGCCGGCTCGCGGACGCATTCATCGCCGTTTCGGACGCCGACAAGCAGCGGATGATCGACCTCGAGGGGGTTCCGAGCGATCGGATCAGGGTCCTCTTCAACGCGATTCCAGCACAGGAGCCGACCGGGGCCGACGTCCGCGCCGAGCTCGGGATCGCGCCGGACGCGCCCATCGTCGCCACGGTCTGCCAGCTCCGCGCAGAAAAGGCGCTCGACCTGCTCGTCGACGCGGCGGCGGAGCTCGTAGGGGAGTTCCCCGACCTCAGGGTCCTGATCGCCGGTGACGGCCAGGAGGAGGCAGCCCTGCGCGAGCAGATCCGCGCGCGGGGTCTCGAGGAGACGGTGAGCCTGCTCGGCACCCGTCGCGACGTCCCCGATCTCCTCGCGGCGGTCGACGTGGCGGTCTGCTGCTCGGACTTCGAGGGAACGCCGCTTTCGGTGATGGAGTACATGGCCGCCGGAAAGCCCGTCGTCGCGACTCACGTCGGCGGCCTCCCGGAGATGATCGACGACGGCGTTCACGGCCTGCTGTTCGAGAAGCAGAACGCACACGAGCTCGCTCGAGCGCTGGCGCGCCTGCTGCGCGATCGCGGGGAGCGTCAACGGATGGGAGAACAGGCCCGCGCGCGTCAGCGTGAGCGATTCGACCTGGATGGAGCCGCGCGCTGGCTCGAAGGCCTGTACGAAGAGCTCTATTCCGCCAGCAAACGGGGTCGCGCCGAGGGAATCGCCGTCGGCCGCGTGGCGGCTTCCGCCCGCGAACGCTAGCTCGCCGCGAAGGCTGGGCGGAACCTCATTCGACTCTTATAGTGGAAGGATGCGGACAGCACTCATTTGCAGCGAGAAGAGCGTCTTCAATCGGGAGGTCTTGCCGGCATTCCTCTCGTCTTTCAGCGAGCTTGCCGGCATCGTGGTCATCACCGATGGGTCCGGCGTGCGCTGGCGCCGGCTGAAGTACGAATGGCGGCGTTCACGCTGGCGCCTACTCGACGTTGCAGCGTTCCGCATCTTTTATCGCCTCCGTCATTCCAGTGCCGATCGCACCTGGGTCCGCGAGCGAGCCGCCGCCGAGCTGGGCCGCCTACCGCGCGTCGGCTCTGTACCGGTGTACGAGACGAGCGAGCCGAACTCGCGCGAGACGCAGGCGTTCCTCGAGTCGATTCGTCCCGACATCACGCTTGCCGCCTGCAAGACGATGCTCAAGCCGAACGTCTTCGACGTTCCGTCGTTCGGCACGTACGTCGTCCATCCGGGGATCTGCCCGGAGTACCGAAATTCGCACGGCTGTTTCTGGGCGCTTGCGCGCCGTGATCTCGACCGTGTCGGGGCGACCCTTCTGCGCATCGACCAGGGAGCGGACACCGGGCCGATCTTCGCCTACTACCGCGCGGACATCGACGAGAGCGCGGAGTCTCACGTCGTGATCCAGACGCGCGTGGTCTACGACAATCTCGACCTGATCCGGCGCGACCTGGAGGGAATCGTCGAGGGGCGGTTGCAGCCCATCGACGTTTCCGGCCGGGCGTCCGCTGCGTGGGGACAGCCGCGGCTCAGCGATTACGTGCGCTGGAAGCGCGCGGCCCGCGCCGCGGCGTGACCGTTGTTCTCCTCTACCACGACGTCGTCGACTCCTCTGACCGGGCCGCCTCCGGTTTTCCGGGACCGGCAGCCGCCCGCTACAAGCTGGCGCCCGGCCTTTTCGAAGCGCACCTCGATGCGATTGCCGCAAGCGGCGTGACGGTCGGCCTCGTCACGGTCGGCGCGTCGCCGCCGGCCGCGCTCTCCTTCGACGATGCCGGCGCCTCCGCACTCGCAGCGGCTGCGGCCGTGGAAGCGCGGGGCTGGCGCGCCCATTTCTTCGTTCCGACCGCGCGCGTGGGGACGCCCGGCTTCTCGGACGAGGGTGCGGTGCGCGAGCTGGCTGCGAGGGGACATCAGGTGGGCAGCCACTCGCATACGCATCCGGCCTACATGGGCACGCTGCCGCGGGCGCGCGTACTCGACGAATGGGCCCGCAGCCGTTCCGTTCTCGCGGAGATCCTCGGACAGGAGCCCGAGGTGGCCTCGGTGCCCGGCGGCTCGCTGTCGCCCGCGGTGGTCGAGTGCGCGGCCGAGGCGGGGTATCGCATCTTGATGACGTCCGAGCCGACTATTCGCGTCGCCCTTAGCGGCCCGCTACTCGTCGTGGGGCGCTTCGGAATCTGGGATACGACTCCGGCCGACCGCGCGGCCGCGTACGTGCGCGCCGCGCGAGGCGCACGAGCCCGCCTGTGGTTCGAGTGGAACGCCAAGAAGCTCGCGAAGCGTACGAATTCGTCGCTGTACGAGCGGCTCCGGCACATGCGCGCCGGGCGCGCGTAGCGGCCTACGGCTCCGCGCCGACGAGTTGCTCCTCGAGTGCCGGCGGCGATTGACGTGCCCGGCGCTCGCTCGCCCGCAGTGAGCGCCTGGCCAGCCCGGCGAGCGCCGGCGCGAGCGCGAAGAGGAGCCACAGCTGTTTCTCGTACGTTGCGGTCGCGAAGATCGACGCCGTCAGCATCGCGGCGGTCCCGATAACGATCCCGCGCGTGAGCATCTCGAGCTCCCACTCGCCCGCTCGTTCGAATTGGCGCACGGCGACGACGCCCAGCCAAAGGGAATAGGCGATGACGCTCATAAACAAGAGCAGCCCGATGGGGCCGAGCTCCGTGAGCACTTCGAGGTAGGTGTTGTGCACGATGTGGCCTTGCAGAACCGCGTCCGCACGCGGGAGGTTGAGGTCGCTGAGCGTGTACGACGCCGAGACGACCGGGAAGTTTCCCGCGCCCACGCCGACGACTGGATGATCCTTCGTCGCCTGCGTGGCGACCGCCCACAGCGACTCGCGCGCGCCGACGTTCTGCGACGAAGTGATCGTCTCCAGGAGCACGGGCGCCGTCACGATCGTGTAGTAGAACGTCGCGACGAGCAGGAGTGCAGCGACGGCGGTGACAGCCAGGCGACGCGCGCGGCCCGAGAAGACCAGCGAGAGGACGAGCGCGACGCCCATGGCGAGGACCCCTGCCTGGGAGTCGGTTCCGATCAGCGCGAGCCCGAAGAGCGCCGCCGCAGGTAGGAAGACCCAGCGAATCGTCCGCCCGCGCGCGGCGACGAAAGCGAAGGCCGCGAGCACCATCCCGGTCACGTCGACGGAGGCGAGCTCGTTCGGGTCGTCGAATCCGCCGCTCAGCCGGCCGTCGTTGCTGGACGGGTAGAGGTGGAGAAACCCGATCACCTGCGCAAAGAAGACGCCGATGATGAACGACCACACGAGCCAGCGAACGTGCCGTCGTTCCTGGATCGCCGCGTACACGATGAAGACGAGGACGGCGCTGAGGGCGAGCCGGAAGGCCGTGGAGGCCGCGAGGATGCGGTCGGGCGCCCACAGCGCCGAGGCGAGCGACCATGCGGACAACAGCACGGTGGCGGCGACGAAGCCCGGAAAGTCGGCCGCGAGCATCGGTGTGCCGCTCGAGCGATTGAGGGCCAGCACGACCCAGATCACCGCCAGCACCATCCCTGCGAGCTTGACCGGGCTGAGCGCAGCCTCCGACAGCGCCGTCGTCCGGTCGAAGAACGTCAAGACCGTGAAGACGGCAAGCCCGGCGGCCAGGTTACGGACGGCGATCGTCGCGAAGAGAGCGGCTCCGGCGCCGACAATCGCGAGCGGAGGCGACAAGACGGCTATCAAGCCGAGGAACGCCGCGCCGAACGCTGCCGCGCCGCTGACGGCGAGGCCGTCGCGCCTCTCGGCGAGCGCGACGCCGTTGAGTACGGACACGTCTAACGACCCGTCTCGGGGCCGGTGGGTTCCACCTCCCGAGGCCGTGCGCTCCGCCATGCCTCGATCGGAATCTGGCCTCGGCGAGCGGCGTAGGGGTCCCCGAACGAGCGGCGGCGCGCGGTGACGACGAAGCCGGTAACGACGATTCCCTGGCGTGTGAGAAACCGCAGCGACTCGTTGAATCGATCCCGCCGAGTGTGACCGAGGCGCACGGCAAAGAGCACGATGTCGGCCGCCTCGGCGAACGCGACCGCATCGGCGAACTCGGTCAACGGCGGCGAATCGATGATGATCACGTCCGCCTCGTCCTTGAGCTCGCTGAAGAGCTGCTCGACCCGGCGCGGCTCGAGCATGTCGATCGGTCGCTCGTCACCTGCGAGCAGCAGCCGAATTCGGTCTCCGTGCCCGGGCGAGGGCGTCAGCGCCTCGTCCGGCGTAGCGGTTCCGGAGAGGAGCGACGCAAGCCCTTTGCCGTTGCTCTCGACACCGAACACGCTGGCGATCATGGAGCGGCGGAAGTCGCCGTCGACCAGGATCACCCGGTGGCCGCCTGCCGCCATGGCGATGGCGAGGTTGGAGGACGTCATGGTCTTTCCCTCGGCCTGGATCGCGCTCGTGACCAGGATCGTCTTCGGCGTTCCCTCGCCGACGCCGCTTGCCGAGAGGCTCGCGCGGAGCGTGCGGTACGACTCCCAGAGGTCCGTCGGCAACGGCCCGCCGCCGCGGAGGTAGCGCTGAACGACGCTCGCACGGGCGCGGGGGACCCAGGCGACGATCGGGAACCGGTCGAGGAGCTCGGTTTCGTTCAGGCGCGGGTCGGCGAGCTCGACCAACAGCGCAGCGCCGACTCCGAAGATGAGGCCGGCGAACAGCGCGACGATCAGGCTAAGCACCGGCCGCGGCCAGACCGAGTCCGTGGGGACGATTGCCTCGCTCAGCATTTCCAGCGTCGGATCCTCGGACCCGGCGATCGACTGCAGCTGCGCCTTCTGCTCCTCGAGCGTGAGGATCTCGCTGCGACTCAGGCCGGCGCCGGCACGAATCTGCTTCTGTAGGCGCTCGATCTTTGCGTCCACGTCGCGATTGAAGTCCCGTGTTTTCTGATCGACGTAGACGCGCGGGAACGCATTTGCGAGGCGCGCCGCGAGCTCGGGGTCGGAGTCGCGCGCCTTGATCGCGACGATGCCGCTCTGCTGCAGCGGGTGGATGTCGACCTTCTTGAGCAGCTCACGGCTGCTCATGTCCACGCCGACCCGCTTGATCACGGCGGAGGTGACGCGTGGGCTCTTCAGCGCGCGGCCGACGATCAGCGGGGCGGTTTCGGTGTCGTGAAAAACCTTGATGCCGACCAGGACGTCGCCACCGTCGGTAATAGGATCGACGACCAACTCTGACTCGGCCTCGTAGCGCTTCGTCGCGGTGAGCGTCGAGCCGATCGCGGCGACGACGCTGATCGCGACGATGAACGCGATCAGCAAACGGTGATGCCGGATCGCGCCCAAGTATCGCGTCGCGCTCTGGCGCTCCTCGTAGAGGGTCGGCGGGAACGTGCTCACGCGCACACCTGTAGCGCCGCAGGCAAGTGCAGATTTAGCATCAGGAACAACAAGCTTCTAGGAGATACCCCACCGACTCCCCCCAATGATAGATGCACCTCGCCGACGGACGAAATCCCCCGACCGGAGTGATTTTCGCGCAACGCACAGGCGCCGCGTCGTTCTGTGGCTGACCGCTGCGGTCCTCGCAGTCGCCGTCGCGATCGTCGTAGCGACGATCGTCCTCTTCGTTCGGCCCTCGAGCTCCGCTGCCCGGCGCGCCGACGCGATCGTGGTCCTCGGGCCGGGCGTGAACGGCGAACGGGTTCGCGAGGGCCTGCGCCTCAGGCGGCTCGGCAAGGCGCCCCTCCTCGTGATCTCCCGTGCCCGTGACCCCGGATGGGAAGCCGGTCGCCGTCTCTGCGCATCAGGCACTTCACGCGTCCTATGCTTCCGAGCCGACCCGTACACGACCCGAGGCGAGGCGCGCGCGCTCGCCAGGCTGGCCAGGGGCCGTGGTTGGCGGTCGCTCCTGATCGTCACCTCGACGTACCACGTCGCCCGCGTCCGCCTCCTCTACGGAAGGTGCACGGACGCCCGAGTGGAGGTCGTGGGCGCCGATCCGCATGCCGGCGTGGCCGAGTGGATCGGCCTCGTGGCGCACGAGTGGGGCGGGCTTGCGTATGCCTTGAGCGTCGCGCGGGGGTGCTGACTACCGACCGACTGCAGCCTGTGTGGGGTTCGCTGCGAGGGCTGCGAGCACCGCCAGGTTGGCCTCGCGCCATTCGAGCTGCAGCGGTTTGGCGGGGTCACGGTCGGCGTCGGCGACGTCATGCGCGAGCTCGCTCAGCCAGTAGGCGCCGAGGAGCGCCTCGAGCACGTGTGGCTCAGGGCGCACGCCGACACGCGCGCAGTAGTCGCGATCGAGCTCGTCGCCGCCTGCGCGGGCGCGCGGAAGCAGCTCCTCCAGCACCACCTGGGCAGTCGCGGATCCGTCGGCCTCGCGCCGCTCGTTGGCGCGCAGATGAAGGAGGTCGAGCAAGGGCAGCCGACCTGGACCGGCCGACGGCCAGTCGACGACGCCGACGAGGGCGCCTGACTCGGCCAGCAGGTTCCCGGCCCAGAAATCGCCGTGCGCGAAGCCGCGGGCCAGGTGCGCGAGCTCGACCTCGAGGCGGCCGCCCAGCGCGCGGATTTGATCCGCAACCTCGGGAAAGGCGGCGGCAACGGTGTTGACGTCGTCGGGAAGCGGACTCGGGGCGTCGCCGCCGCCGCTCGCATGCAGAGCTTGCAGGAAATCGAGGCAGTCGGCCTTGAGCCGTGCGGTGAGCGGCGAGGCCGGGATGCGACCCAGCAGCCTGCGCTCGAGTGACCAGACGCCGATTCCGGCCTCTCCCATGGCGAGCACCCAGGGGATGCGCTCGGCGACGAGCGGAGGCGGCCGCAGCTCCGACAGCGCGCGCAGGGCCGCGCGAGCCTCTCCCACGCGGCGCCCGGGCGCACCGAGCGAGACGCGAAGGACGACGTCTTCTGCTGTCGAGACGATCACTCCCGACGTTCCGAGCAGGAGGCCGTCCGGCGCGAGGGCGTGGCCCTTGGCTCGTTCGGCTTCCTCCAGAGCGGCGTCGAACAGGGTCCGTGGCGGGCCGGTGCGGGCGCACACGACGGCGACGGACAGCGGGAAGCGGTGAAACAGGCGGCCGTCGTTCGCAGTGCGCGTCAGCTCGCGCCTGAGCTTCATGTGTGCCTCCCACGGGATAGCACTCGTGAATCCGTAGCCGCGAGCTCTCGCAGCGCGCCGCGCGCGAGCGACGCGTGCCCGAACGACGGCCGACGCGGCGAGGCGCATGACGCCGCGGAGTGCCCGCGCGACGTGTGGTGGCGGACGATTGGCGGACACCGTCACGACTGCGGCCGGGGCGTCTCCCCGAAGCTCGCCCGCGGTCGCGATCTCCACGTCCGGCGAAGTCGCGACGAGCTCGGCGCCGGCTGCCGTGAGCGTCGCCACGATCTCGGTATCGGTCGCGCGGAAGCGGCGGACGTCTGCGGGCAACAGTGCGACGAGCCATCCGTGCTCCGGCCGAGGTCGGATATCGTCGCTCGTGCCCTGCACCGAGGAGAGGAAGCTACCAGCCAACCGGGATTGCGCCTGAGCGGCGCGCGTGTCTTCACGTCGAGGGCGTTCGAGCCGCGCTGGACGACGGCCGGGCGGGCGTCCTCGTCCCACCGGACGACCTCGAGGCGCTCGTTGCGGCGATCCTTCGGATCGACGACGAGCCGGACTTACGGGACCGTCTTGCTCGGCACGGGCTCGAGCTGGTCGACGAGCTGACCATGGAAAACCAGGCCGAGCGGGCCCCGAACTTCATCGGCAGATCGGCGTGAAGGCGGCGCTTCACGGCCGGATCGTCGTGCTCTCGCCGCACCTCGACGACGCGGTGCTCTCGCTCGGCGCAGGGCTCTCCCGCGCCTCACGGACGGGTCACGAGGTCACCTCGGTGACCGTCTTCGCAAACGACCCCGACTCGGACGAACCGCCGGCGGAATGGGATGCCGAATGCGGCTTCTCGTCGGCTCGGGAGGCGGCCCGCGAGCGCCGGCGCGAGGACGAGCAGGCCTGCAGCACGGTCGGCGCCAGGCCGGTCTGGCTTCCGTTCACCGACGCCGAACACGGCTCGCGTGAACCGGACGACGCGATCGTCGAAGCGGTGGCCGAAGCCGTGGCCGACGCAGACGTCGTCCTCGCTCCCGGATTCCCGCTCGCCCATTCCGATCACGAGCGCCTGACGCGCCTGCTCCTCGGGCATCGACCGACCCGCGGACGGATCGGTCTCTACGTCGAGCAGCCGTACGCCGCCTGGCGTCACATCGGGCGGGGACGCCGCTCGTGGGCGGCTCCGGGCCTCACGCCCGCGGCCGGTGCGCGCAACGCTGCCGCGATCCTGCTCCGCACCCCGCGGGGCCAAACGCTCCAACGCCCGTCGTTCGACGAGACGCTCGGACGGCTGGACGGCGCTTGGACCGCTGTCGGCGCAACCCTTCGCGACCGGATCGCCAAGTACCGTGCGCTGCGCGCGTACGCATCCCAGCTCGAGGGGTTCGGGCGCCTGACGCCCGCCGTCATCGAGGTCTACGAGCGCGGCTTCGGGGGTGAGGCCGTGGCGTGGCTGGGACCCGGCTAGGACCGACTCGCGAGGATGCGGCTGCAGGCCGTCCGCGGCTTGAGGCGCAGATCACCACGACGGCGATCGCGGAAGACCGGCCGGGCCACGATGTTTCCCGCTGCCCGGAAGCCCACTTGGTCCGAGACGTTTCCGTCCGCGCCGTTCCAGAGGCAGTTGCGGATCGCGACATTGCCCGACCCCGTCGGCCCGCCCCACCACGACTCGATGTTGTGAGAGACCCTCGAGTTCGAGATCACGTTGTTGCGCACGACGTTGTTCCTGGAGGCGTACGCGCGGTCGTACTCACCCTCCGAATCCTCGCCCGCGAAGATGACGCCTCCGCCGTTTCCGTCGATGACGTTACGGGCGACGTAGGTCCCCTGCGCGTCCGGATAGAGGTGGATGCCGTAGTCGGCGTTGTCGTAGATGAAGTTGTTCGTTATCCGGACTCCGTTCGCGCCCTCGACGTAAATGCCGTGGTCGTGCCCCGTCCGGGGCAGGCGCCCGCAATTGTGGATGCGATTGCGGTCGATCACCACGCTCTGTGCCCGCTCGTAGCCGGATTCGAAGCCGGCGCCGAGGAGCACGCAGATTCCTTCCTGGTTGGTGATCTCGTTCCCACGGAACGTGATGCGGACGCCGTTCACCTGCGGGGTGGCCCGCCCTCGTCCGTCGAGTTGCAGGTCGGCGATGACGATGTCGCTCGTCCCGACGTCGAGCGTGCCGACGAGCCGCGCACGCCGACCCGGAGCGCTTCGCAGCGTGATCGGACGTCCCGGACTGCCACCCCGCCGAATCCGCACGTCCTCGCTGAACGTGCCGCCGAGGAGGCAGCCGACCTGGCCGGGCCGGAGCGCCTCCACGAGGCGCTCGACGCTTCGAAACGGGCGCTTGACCGTTCCCGCTGCCCCGTCGTCGCCCGCTCTGCTCGCTGCTCGATGGCAACGAGCTTTCGTCTTTGCCGCGTCGGTTTCCGCCGCCCCGGCCGAGCTCGCCACTGCGGCGACGACGCCGGTCAGGGCGACGCAAGCGACGAGAATCGGGCGGCGCGGCGTTCTCACGACGAGGCGAGGGAGCGTAGCCCAACCGTGAGGCGACCGACGTCGCGAGGGCGAGGCACGAGCTCGGCCGGTCGCACGCCGAGCGCGCGCACGAAGATCACGGCGACCGCGAGGCCACCGGCGAGATAGGCGATCGTCGAAGCCAGCGCAGCCCCGAGGCCGCCGTACGACGGGATCAGAAGCAGGTCGAGCGCGATCGTGACGGCGAATGCGAGAGCGATGGCCGTGTTCGCGAGCATCGGCTTGCGCTGCGCCGTCAGCATGTTCGCGAGCAGCTTGAGCGCCACCATCCCGAACGCCCCGGGCACGAGCACGCGCAGCTGGTCGATCGACCCGCGGAATTCCTCGCCGAGGAGCGTGACGCAGAGAAACGGCGCGGCGATGACGAGCGCGAGTGCCAGCGGCGCGGTCAGGAGGATCGCGATCCGGAACACGACCGCCGTCTGTCGCCCCGCCTCGCGCGGCGTCGCGCGGACGGCATCGGGTCGAAGCACCATCGCCAAGGCCTCGGGGAGATAGAAGAGCGCCTCGCTCCAGGCGACGGCGACGCTGTAGAGGCCGAGCTCCTTCTCGCCGCCGATCGCGCCGAGGAGCCACTGGTCGAGTCTGTAGTTGCCGGTTTTCATCACTCGCCCCGTGTGCGCCTTGAGCCCGAAGCCGACGGAGCGCGCGGCCAGACGTGCATCCGGTCTGCCGAATCCGCCTAGGCGGCTGTGCGTGTAGGAGATCAGCAGCAGCGTCGCGAGTGCCTGGCCGACGATCCACGTCACGATCGCAGTGGTGACCGTGAGAATTCCGAGCGCCGCGAGCAGGCCGTTGACGGCCACGTTCAGTACAGGGGCGACGAGCGCCGCCGCGTTCGTCGCCGCGAACCCGTAATCCGCGCGTACGAGGAACTGCAGATAGAAGAGCAGGATCAGCATCGGGATCGAAGCCAGCGCCAGCCAGCGCAGCGTCGGATCTGAGCCGCCCGCGATCGCCGGAAACGCTGCCATCAGCAGCGCGAGCACGCCGATCGCGAGCAGGCCGAACGCGAACGCGAGAGCTACGACGTTCCCGCCGAGCGCTCGGCGGCGGCGCGGCTCGGTGCCCGCGATGTTCGCCGTCGCCTCTTCGACGCCGAGCGACGCGAGGGTCGACGTGAGCATTGCGATCGTGGTGAGGAACACGAGCTCGCCGCGGCCCGACGCGCCGAGGACCCGTGACGTGATCAGGACGTTGACGAGGGACAGGAACGCGACGCCCATGTTGGCGCCGAACGTCCAGGCGGCGGCGCGTCCAAGCGACCGCGGCCGCACGGGCGCGGGACCGTCTACCTCCCGTTCACCGGGACCGCGCCGCAACTCCCCGTCATCGTAGCGCGGGAATCGCCCGCCTCTTCGGCGCCGAGCCTAGTGAGGGCCCCAGCCGGTGCACGGGCTGTCGGGCTTGAGGTGGTAGTCGCGGCTGCTTCGATCGACGTACTTCGGGTCGAGCGCCTTGTTGTCGTGCTGGCTGTAGCCGTCGCTACCGTCGAAGTTGCCCTTGGGAGCGTTGAACACGCAGGAGTACGCGACCTCGTTTCCGACCGGGTCGGCCGAGCCGTTCGGGTAATACGCCTCGACGTTGTAGTTCTGCATCGCGTTGGTGATCAGGCTGTAGCGGATGACGTTGTTGCTGGAGGCGTAAGGCTGGCTGTACTCGCCGCCGGCCGTTTCGCCGCTGAAGGTGACGTTGCTCGACCAGCCGGTGGCGCCTGCGTTGCCGTCCACGACGGTGTACTCGACCAGGCTGTGCTGGGCGCTGGGGTAGAAGTGGAGGCCGTAGCCGCCGTTGGCGTACAGGTAGCTGTCGGTAACCCGGAGGCGCTCGGTGAATTCGGCGTAAATCCCGTGCTCGTGGTTGTTGTCGCCGCAGTTGTGGATGCGGCTCCGCTGGATCACGAGGTCGACCGCCCACGGGGCGCTGTTGCCGTCGCCGCCCGCGCCGGCGAGGATGCAGTTGACTCGTCCGGCGCCGTTGATGTCGAGGTCACGCAGGGTCACGCGGTCGCCGTTGACGTAGAGCTGCGAGAACGAGGAGATCGTCGCGGCGTCGAAGTTCAAGGACGACAGCACGACGTCTGAGGCGTTCTGCGTCACTGAGAGACGGCCGCGGAGCACCGCGCGCGTGCCGTCCGCGCTGCGGAGCTTGAAGCCGCTGTTCGAGATGGTGACGTCTTCCGAGAAGGTGCCGCTCAGACAGCCCGTCTCGCCGGCCTTCAGCCCCGCCACGAAGGTGCCCAGGCTGCCGCCTCCGGCGACCAGCGTTCGCGTGCACGGATCCTCGCCAGGAGGCGGAGGCGGAGGCGGTGGCGGCGGCGGAGGTGGTGGCGGCGGCGGCGGTGGCGGTGGCGGCGGGGGCGGCGGTGGTGGTGGCGGCGGCGAAGGGCTCTCGATCGTCCAGTCCTGCCGCGCCCTGGTTCCGACATTGCCCGCGGCGTCGGTCGACCGCACGCGGAAGAAGTGCGCGCCGAGGGCGAGGCCCATGTAGGTCTTCGGCGATGCGCAGGCCGAGTACGCGGCACCGTCCAGCGAGCACTCGAACGGGCCGGGCTCGTTCGCCGTGAACTTGAAGGTGGCGTCCGTAGCCGTCGTCGTGCTCGGCGGCCCGGAGGTGATCGTCGTCTCTGGAGCGATCGTGTCCGCCGTCCAGGTCCGGGTCGCCGGGGTGGGATCCAGGTTGCCAGCCGGATCCTTCGAGCGCACCTCGAACGTATGCGACCCCTCGGCGAGCCCCGAGTAGGCGGCCGGGGAGACGCAGACCGCGAACGCGGCGCCGTCGAGCGCGCACTGGAAGGCCGACCCGGCCTCGTCCGACGTGAACGCGAAGGTCGCCGCGTTCGTGTTGATCGTCCCGGACGGTCCCGACTGGAGCGTGGTCTCGGGCGGGTCGGTGTCGGCCGGCGGCGGAGGGGGCGGAGGTGCCGGCGGCGGCGGGAGCGCGATCGTCCACGTGCGCGACGCTGGGGAAGCGTCGACGTGTCCGACCGCGTCGGTGGCGCGCACGTCGAACGTGTGCGTCCCGGCCGCGAGCGAGCTGTAGCTGCGCGGCGACTCGCAGCCCGACCACGCCGAGCCGTCCAGGCGGCACGCGAACGTGCTCGGCTCGGATGCCGAGAACTCGAACGTCGCCGTCGTCGCCTCGGTCGTGCCCGACGGGCCTGAGGTGATCGTCGTTTCGGGCGGCGTGCCATCGACGGTCCAGGCGCGCGTTGCCGGGCTGGCGTCCGTGTTTCCGGCGCTGTCCGTCGCCTTCACCGCGAAGGTATGCGGGCCGTTTGCAAGCCCGGAGTAGCTCTTCGGCGACGTGCACGCCGCGAACGCCGCGCCGTCGAGCGAGCACGCGAACGTCGCGGCCTCCGTGGCGGAGAAGGTGAACGTCGCGGCGGTCTGGTCGGTGGTTCCGCTGGGGCCGGAGTCGATCGTCGTCTCCGGCGGCGACGAGTCCGCGGGCGGCGGCGGAGGCGGAGAAGGCGGCGGTGGCGGTGGCGACGTGGAGCCGACCGTCCAGGCACGGCTCGCCGGGGAAGCGTCCGCGTTTCCGGCGGTGTCCGTGGCGCGGACGTCGAACGTATGAGCCCTCTGGGTCAGCGAGCTGTAGCTCCGGGGCGAGGTGCAGGCTGCCCAGGCCGAGCCGTCGAGTCGGCACTCGAACGTGCTGGCCTCGGATGCTGCGAACTCGAAGCTCGCGGTGGTCGCGTCGGTGGTGCCCGAGGGGCCGCTCGTGATCGTCGTCTCCGGCGGGGTGACGTCGACCGTCCAGCTCTGGGGAACCGTCGTGGTGTTTCCGGCCGGATCGGTCGCGCGGACCCGGAACGTGTGTGCTCCCTCGCCGAGCGAGGAGTAGCTCTTCGGCGAGCTGCAGGCGCTGAAGGATGCGCTGTCCAAGCGGCATTCCAGCGTTGCCGCTTCGTCGACGGCGAACGTGAAGGTGGCGCCGGTCTGCTTCGTCTTTCCGCTCGGCCCCGACGTGATCGTCGCCTGCGGAGCGACGCTGTCGACCGTCCACGTCCTGGCCGCCGGGCTCCCGTCGGTGTTGCCGGCGTTGTCCCGGGCGCGGGCGGCGAACGTGTGCGCTCCCTGCGCCAACCCGGTATACGCGGTGAGAGGTGAGCAGGACGCCCAGGCCGCGCCGTCGAGGCTGCACTGGAACGTCGCGGTCTCGGACGACGAGAGCGTGAACGTCGCGCTCGTCGAGCTCGCCAGGCCGGAGGGCCCACCGGTGATCGTCGTGTCCGGCGGCGTCGCGTCGACCGTCCAGTTGCTGCTCGCCGGCGACTTGTCGACGTTGCCGGCTCCGTCGCGCGCGCGCACGTCGAACGTGTGCGACCCGTTTCCGAGCGACGCGTACGTCTTCGGGGCGGCGCAGGCTGCGAACGGGCCGCCGTCGAGTCGGCACTCGAAGGTCGCGCTTTCCGAGGCCGAGAACGTCAGCGTCGCCGCGACCTCGTTCGTCAATCCGCTCGGCCCGGAGACGATCGTCGTTTCGGGCGCGGTCCGGTCGGTCGTCCACTTGCGGCCGGCGGGGCTGGAGTCGACGTTCCCTGCGGCGTCGACAGCGCGAACTTCGAATTCGTGAGGGCCTTGAGCGACCGAGTTGTATTGCTTCGGTGAGGCGCACGTCGTCCAGGAGCCGTCGTCGAAGCTGCACTGGAAGACGGCGGACTCCGACGACGTGAAGGCGAACGTTGCCCCAAGCTGGTTGACCCGGCCCTCGGGCCCGTCGGTGATGGTCGTCTCCGGCGGTGTGGCGTCCACTGACCACGTCCACCGGCCCGGCGTCGAGTCCACCTGACCGAGCGCGGTGCGGGCACGCACCTCGAAGGTGTGCATGCCGTCACGGAGCCCCAAGTACCTCGCGGGCGAGGAGCAGCGCGCGAAGACGGCTCCGTCGAGGGAGCACTCGAAGGTCGCGCCGACCTCGTTCGACGAGAACCGGAACGTCGCCTGCCGGCCGCTCATCAGGCCGGTGGGCGCGAACTCGATCGTCGTCTCGGGCTCGCCGGCCGGAGGCGGCGGCGGCGGTGTCGGTGCGGGCGGTGGCGCTGGTGGGGTTGGCGTGACGTCCGGAGCGGGAGACTGGCCTCGCTGCACTTCCCCGAGGACGGTCAAATACGAGGCGAGCGCCTTCGCGCCGCCGGAGCCCAGGGACGCCACGCCCAGGTCCAACGAGGAACTGTCGGCGGCTCGCTGGATTGCCGCCTTCCACAGCGGTCGATTGAACCGGCCTCGCAACCTGACGAGCGCAAGCGTGCGAGTGGCGCTGCTCCGAATCGACAGCACTGCGCCCGGGCCGTCGAGGGTCACGACCACGACGTCGACACCGCGCTCCCGCCCGACCTTGTCGGCCGAGCCGGGGCGGGCCTCGACCGCGCAGGCGGGTCCGCTCGGCGTCCGGCAGGCGGGCGCCCGCTTCGGCGCCAGCAGCAGCAGGCCTGAGCGCGCGTTCGCTCTGCGCAGGCGAGCGAGCTGTGCTTTCGTGAGCTGAAGGGCGACTGCGGCGTTGATCCCCCGTGCTCGCAGCCGGACGAGGGCTGCGGGACGAGCTTGACGGAGCGAGGACGGCCCGTAGGCGACCGCCCAGATCTGGGGCGGGAGTGCGGCGGCGCGCGTGGTCTCCTCGGCCGCGCCAGACGATTGCGCGAGCCAGGCGCTGCAGAGGAGGCCTGCGACTGCGAGCAGGACGACGTGCAATCCGAAGTGCCGGGGGACGGCTCCCATGGCTTCCGTTTTGTCGGTTAGGGCGCCGAACCCGTCGATGACCTCAACGGGGGAGTTCGGAACCACATAAGGACACGGGTTCAAACCCGTGCAGCGTTGTCCTCTCTGTGGGTTCAGAAGCGGGGGACCCTAAACGACTCGGCGGCGGTCGCGCAGGGACCTCGCGCAACCACGCAACATTCCAGTCCCGTAACCGACGTGGAATGCCGCGAACGTGGCCGCCACGCGAGGAAGCAACGCGAGCCGCTCACGTCGTTCGCGGACGCTCGCTCCGGCAAAGAGGACCGCGGAGATCCCGTACAGGCCCAGCTCGGCCGCCAGGAGACCCCGCGCACGCCGCGAGGCCGGCGCGGCGGCAGCCAGGAATGCCGCGGAGCCGACGAACGCGAGCGGGACGAGGCTCCGCGCGCTGAGCACGCTCCGGTGGCGGAGCATCACCGGCACCTTCCAGAACCCGTACTCGTGGTATTGGCGGAACACCGCCCGGAGCGCGCCGCGAGGCGTGTAGTACGTCCGAATCTCAGGATCGAGGACGATCGTGCCGCCGGCTCGTCGAAGGCGGAAGTTGAACTCGTCGTCCTGGTTGCGTCCGAGCGACTCGTCGAAGAGGCCGGCGCGCGCGAAGGCCTCTGGCCGGAAAGCCCCGTAGGTAACCGTGTCGACCTCCGCTCGACCGTCGCGCGCCCCATGCCGCGTCCAGCCGATCCCGCCGAAGGGACTGCCCATCGCGCAGGCCGTCGCACGCTCCCCAACCGTCCGGCCTTCGGGGAGGACGATCCCGCCGACGTTCCAGGCACCCGTCTCGCTCGCGGCATTCGCGCAGAGCCGCACGTAGTCGGACGGATAGCGCGAGTGGCAGTCTATGCGGACGATCAAGTCGCCCGTGGCCTCGCGGATGCAGGCGTTGAGCCCCTGGGAAACCCAGCCGGCCGGATTCGCGATGATCCTGAGCGGAAGGTTCGCTCTGCTCGCCGCGGTGTTCAGGCGCTCGACCGATCCGTCCGTCGAACCGCCGTCGGCGACGATGACCTCCAGCGCTCCCGTCCAGTCCTGCGAGGCGAGCGAGTCGACCAGGGACTCGACGTGGTCGCCCTCGTTCAGCATCGGGACGATCACCGAGATCCGGGCCACCTCTGGCGATCCTGGGTCACGGCTTACTATTCCGGGCCGATCATGGCTCGACGATTCCACTCGCTCATTCTGTGCTACCACGGGGTCTCCGACGCGTGGGAGCACTCGCTTGCAGTGCGGCCCCAAGCCTTTGAGCGCCAGGTCCGAAGCCTGATCCGACGTGGCTACAGGGCCGTCGACGCGAGCGAGGCCCTCGCCGGTGGGTCTCGACGGTTCCACGTCACGTTCGACGACGCCTACAGGAACGTCGCGAGCGGGCTCGCGATTCTGGACGCTCTGGACGTGCCTGCGACGGTGTTCGCCTGCGCCTCCTACGCAGACGACGGGCGGCCGCTCGACGTCCCAGAGCTCGCCGCCGCCGTGGCCGTCTTTGGCGACCACATGGCCACCATGACGTGGGACGAGCTCGGCGACCTCGCCGCGCGCGGGGTCGAGATCGGCTCGCACACCCTTACGCATCCGCACCTGCCGCGACTTTCGGATGCCGAGCTCGAGCGCGAGCTCGTGGAGTCCCGGCGTCGTTTCGAGGATGTGCTCGGTCGGCCGTGCCGCTACCTCGCCTATCCCTTCGGCGACGACGACGAGCGCGTGTACCGCGCGGCCGAGCGGGCCGGCTATGCGGCTGCGTTCTCGCTCCGAGGCTCCGCTGACCAGACGGATCGCTACGCGGTGCCGCGAGTGGATCTCTATCGCCGCGACGGGTTGGTTCGGGCGACGCTGAAGACGTCGTTCGCGCGGGGGCCGGCGGTCACCGCGTTGACGCGGCTCCGAGCCATAACCGGACGCACTTAGCTCTCCCCGAGGCGCGAGCCGTCGGCGAGGACGGCGTCGGCAGGGGCGTAGCGGGCGTCGACGTGGACGCGGGTGACCGCCACCCACTCATCTTCCGCGGCAACGTGCACAGCGCCGTCGACGTTCCGAACCGTCCCGGGCGACGCGTCCGCCGCGGACCCGGTGCGCTCAGCGCGAACGACGCCGATGTTGCGTCCGGCGACTCCCGTGGCGGGATGGCCCCAAGGAGACGGGAACGGGCTGTAATCCGCTGCACGCACGAAGTTCACGATCTCCCGTGCCGGTCGGTCCCACTCGAGCCTGCCCTGCTGCGGCGCCTCCCGCCCGAAGTAGCGCCGCCTGGACAGGTCCTGCGCGATGGCGGGAATACCGGCCGGATCCTCCTCCGCCGCGCTCAGCACGCGCTCGACGAGCGGCAACCCGTGCCGCACACACTTCGCGCTTGCCGAAAGCCCTGTATCCGCCTCGGTCAGGTCGAACGCCGCCGCATACGCGATGGCGCCGGTGTCGATTGCCGGATCCATCCAGTGCAGCGTGACCCCGTGGCGTGTCTCGCCGTGGTAGATCGCCCAGCTCGGTGCGTTGAGCCCCGCGTACTCCGGAAGAGGTCCAGGATGCAGGTTGAAGCTGCCGATTCGCGGCGCGGCGACCACTTCCGGTGTAATGACAAAGAGTGAATGGACGTTCAACAATACATCCACGTTATTTGTTGCCATCCATGTTGCAAATTCTGGGTCCTTTACAAGATCAGAGGCCAAGACTTGGATGCCGGAGCTCTTGGCAAAATCACCGACGGATGCTCCTCTGGAGGACGCTGTATCCGAGGTGAGAACGCCTGCGACAGACCGCTCCATAGCGAGGAGCATACGGAGGGCCTGCAGGCCTGCAGATTCTTCCGCAACCAGAAGGACGTTCATGTCGCTGCGCGCCTTGCCTTTCCTGCTCCCTGCGGTAAGATGGAACGGGTCAAATCGTAACTGAGGAACGGGGAAGCATGAACTCCACGACACTAAACGGCGTCGAGGTGTTTTCGACGTGCCCGCAGTCGAAGGACGTCGATCGGCACGAGTATCTCGAGCGCGTCACTGCAGTGGCCAGATGGAGCGAGGAAGCGGGCTATCGGGGCATCCTCGTTTACACCGACAACGGGATCGTCGACCCCTGGCTGGTGTCGCAGATTATCCTCGAGAGGACGACGTCGCTCGCGCCGCTCGTTGCAATACAGCCTGTGTATATGCATCCGTACACGGTAGCGAAGATGATTACGACGCTCGCGCATCTCCACGAGCGCCGCCTTTATCTCAACATGCTTGCCGGCGGCTTCAAGAACGATTTGATCGCTCTGGGCGACGACACCCCTCATGACGAGCGGTACGAACGGACCGTCGAATATACGCTCATCATCCGGCGCCTGCTCGAAGGCAAGGAGCCGGTAACGCTCAACGGGAAGTACTACCGGGTCGAGAACCTCAAGCTGACCCCACCGCTTCCCGAGGAGCTCTTTCCCGGCCTCCTGATCTCGGGATCGTCCGAGGCAGGGCTCGCCGCGGCGCGCGCCATCGAGGCGACCGCAGTGAAGTATCCGAAGCCTCCCGGAGAGGAGGTCGACCAGCGTTCCGACTCGATCGATTCCGGGGTTCGTGTGGGAATCATCGCCCGAGATACCGGCGAGGAGGCGTGGCGCGTCGCGCTCGAACGTTTTCCGGAAGATCGGAAGGGCCAGATTGCGCACGGCCTGGCGATGAAGGTCAGCGACTCGAAGTGGCATGAACAACTTTCCGAGTTGGGGGACAAGCCGGTCTCCGAGGAGAACCCGTACTGGCTCGGGCCGTTCCAGAACTACAAGACGTTCTGTCCGTACCTCGTCGGCAGCTACGAGCGCGTCGGGGACGAGCTCGCTCGATACATCGGATTCGGCTACACCACCTTCATCCTGGACATTCCGGCCTCGGAAGAGGAGCTCGAGCACACCGCCGTCGCCTTCCGGGAGGCGACCAGCAGAGTCTCGAGTTGACGACGCTTCTCCAGACGTACGCGTCGCAGCAGGCGACTCGGCGCCCTGACGCGCTTGCGCTCGTGATGGGCGATCAGCGCATCCGGTACGGCGAGCTCGAGAGCGCGAGCAACCGGCTCGCGCGGCTCCTGACGGAGGTCGGCCTGAAGCCGGGCGACCGTGTTTGCCTGTGCGTTCCGAAGTCGCCTGCGGCGGTGGTCGCGATGCTCGCGACGTTGAAGGCGGGAGGGATCTACGTTCCAATCGATCTCGCCAGCCCGGCGGCGCGGGTGGCGAGGGTGTTCTCTGCGGCGGATCCGACGATCGTTTTGGCGCTGGCCGAGGCCACGAAGCTGCTCGACGGTCTTGCCGAGGAGGGCGTCCTCGGCGAGACGATCGTGATCGGGTCGCTGGCCGGACCACTCGAAGGCGACCGCTGGGCGTCGCGCTTCTCATCTGCGGACGCCGAATCACACGACGACTCGCCGCCGTCCTCGACGACTCGCCCGGACGACCCCGCGCACTTGCTCTTCACGTCCGGATCTACCGGGGTGCCAAAGGGCGTCGTGATCAAGCACTCGAATGTCGTCGGCTTCGTCGAGTGGGCGACGTCTTACTTCGGGACCCGCGCCGACGACCGAGTCTCGGGCCATCCGCCCCTGCACTTCGATCTCTCCACGTTCGACATCTACGCCACGCTGTCGGTCGGCGCGGAACTGCACCTTGTTCCTCCGTCGCTCAACTTGCTGCCCCACAAGCTCGCGGCATTCATCCGCGATTCGGAGCTCACCCAATGGTTCTCCGTGCCCTCGATCATGACGTACATGGCGAAATTCGGAGCGATCCGCGACGACGACTTTCCGTCGCTCGAACGCGTGCTCTGGTGCGGTGAGGTCCTACCGACGCCGATCCTCATTCATTGGATGACGCGAATTCCCCACGCTCGATTCACCAACCTCTATGGACCGACGGAGGCGACGATCGCGAGCAGCTATTTCACCGTCAGTAAGGCGCCGACCACGGAAACCGAACCTATTCCGATCGGCACGCCGTGCGCGGGCGAGGAGCTGCTCGTCCTCGGGCCCGATCTCTCACCGGTCGCCCCCGGCGAGATCGGCGACCTCTACATCGGCGGAGTCGGTCTCAGCCCCGGATACTGGCGCGACGAGGACAAGACACGCGCGGCTTTCATTCCGGACCCCCGGTCGAGAAATGGTTCGTCGCGGATCTATCGCACCGGCGACCTGGCAAAGGTCGAGGAAGGGGTCGTCTACTTCCTCGGCCGCGCAGACTCGCAGATCAAGAGTCGCGGCTATCGGATCGAGCTCGGCGAAATCGAGGCGGCGCTGAATACGCTCGAGGAGCTCGACGAGTGCGCGGTCGTCGGAGTCGAGAGCGGCGGCTTCGAAGGGACGGCGATCTGCTGCGCGTTCGCGACGGCATCGGGCCGAGACGTCGATCCGCCTCAGGTGCGGGACCGCCTGGTCGCCCTGCTGCCGGCGTACATGATTCCGACACAGTGGCTCAAGCTCGACGTTCTCCCGAAGAACGTCAACGGGAAGATCGATCGCAAGCGCCTCTCCGAGCGGTTCGCGAGCGGGGACGGCGCGTGAGCGTGGCACCTGCGTTCGAGCAGCCGGCGGATGACGGCGGTTCCGCAGCTGTCGTCGCCCAGCTCCAGGCGATTTTCCGGGACGTTCTCAACGTCGTCGTGCCCGCGCCGGACACCGACCTGATCGAGACAGGTCTGCTCGACTCGCTCGCGCTCGTGGAGCTCTTGTTCGAGATCGAGCAGCGGTTCGGCGTCGATCTCGCACTGGACGATCTCGACATCGAGAACTTCCGCACGCTGGACCGGCTCGCCGCCGTGGTCGAAAGCCGGGACGCGGCAACCGGATCGACGCCCGCGTGAAGCCGCGAATCCGGCCGCTCGAGCAGGACGACCTGCACGCGGTTGCTGCCGTTTACGAGCTTGTGATGCGGTCCGGGTCGCCTGAGCCGCCGCCTGGTCTCGTGCCCTACTTCGAGCGCACGCTCCTGGCCCACCCGTGGGTCGACTCGGAGATCCCGTCACTGGTCTATGAAGAGTCAGACGGTGACATCAGCGGCTTCATCGGGTCACACGTTCGTCGGTTCGAGCTCGACGGAAAACCCATCCGCGTCGCCTATGGCGGCCAGCTCGTTGCCCATCCCCGCGTTCGTCACAAGGCGGTCGGCGCGTTGCTCATGCGGCACTACCTGGCCGGGCGGCAAGATGCGACCGTTACGGACACGGCCTCGGAGCCAACGCATGCCATGTGGGGCAAGCTCGGCGGCGAAACGGTCGGCCTCGGTTGCATCGAGTGGACCCGCGTGTTCCGGCCCGGGCGCTTCGCCGCGGAGCGTATCCGGGCCCGGGGGCGAAGAGGTCTGGCAGCGTCGGGCCTCAGGGGACTTGACGCGGTCACGACTCGCATTCCGGGACTCGCGGCAGCGCCTGCGCCGACCGACGTCCGAGCCGAGGAGTTGACGCCGGAGAGGCTCGTCGAGGCGGTTGATGCGTGTTCCGCCGGCCTCGTCCTTCGTCCGGCATACGACGAGCCATTCCTGGGCTGGCTGTTCGGCGAGCTCGAGGCCGTCTCAGAATACGGCTCCGTCGTGCGCAAGCTCTTGCGCACGACGGACGGGTCGATCATCGGCTGGTACGTGTACTACCTGCGGCCCGGCGGCACGAGTCATGTTCTTCAGGTGATGGCGCTCGAACGCTCCGTGGGGACGACACTCGACTACCTCTTCCACGAGGTTCACTCGAACGGGGCGGCAGCCCTTCGAGGGCGCGTCGAGCCTCGCCTGCTCGAGCCGCTCGCGCGTCGCCGGTGCATCCTGCGCTACAGCGGAGGTTTTCTCGTCCATTCGCAAGACAGCACGTTGCTCAACGCGGTCGCCTACGGGAAGGCGCTCATCACGCGCATGGACGGGGAGTGGTGGATGGGCCACCACACGGAGCGCTTCTCCGGAACGGCTGGCCGCCGCGGGTCCGAGCAGCCGAGTCCGGCTTAGCCGGCGAGCTCGACGAAGCGGCGCCGGTGATAGAGGAGCGGCTCCGCGCCAGCAGCCGAGCAGGCCGTGACCAGTCCGACCACGATCTCGTGGTCGCCGCCCGGCAGCAGGTCGTGCACGTCGCAGGCAAGCCAGGCTGCCGCGCCGTCCAGCCTGGGAAGGCCTGCGTCCTCGTGCCACGGAACGTCGGCCAACTTGTCGAAGCCCTTCTGCGCACAGCCCCGGCCGATGGTCTCCTGGCCGACCGAAAGCAGGTTCACGCCGAACCGGCCGTTTGAACGGAGGCAGCTGAGCAAATCCGACAAGTGTGAAAGTGCGACGAGGATGAGCGGCGGATCAGCTGAGAGCGAACAGAACGCACTGACCGTTGTCGCATGGGGACGTCCGTTGCCATTCATCGTCGTCACGACGCTTACGGCAGCGGGAACAAGGCTGAGCGCATCGCGAAACGCCTCGACCGCGACCCCGTTCGACGAACGCCTCTCGTGGAGAGTGGCTGCGCTCTGGGCGGCGGCGAGCTCGACCATCTCAGCGTGCGGCCGCCGCCTCCTGCGACGGCGCTTCGGGCTCCGCCTCGCGGATCCCGTCAATCACGTCCGCGAGGATGTGGTCGAGGGTCAAAGTGGGTCGCCAGCCGATCTCGCTTGCGATCTTCTCGATCGACGGGATGCGGTGCAGCATGTCTTCGATCCCTTGCCCGTAGACGCGGTCGTACGGGACGAACACGAGCTGCGAGGAGCTCTCTGTGAGGCTCCTCACCTTGTCGGCCAGATCGAGGATGCTGATCCGGTTCGACGAGCCGACGTTGTAGATCTGACCTGAGGTCTCCGGTCGCTCCATGAGTCCGTAGAGGGCGCGGATGGTGTCCTGCACGTGGCAGAAGCAGCGCGTCTGCCGCCCATCCCCGTGGACTTCGAGCGGCTTCGACGCGAGCGCATTGGCGACGAAGCGGGGGATGACCATGCCGTACTGACCGCTCTGGCGCGGCCCGACGGTGTTGAAGAGCCGCGCAATCACGCAGTCGAGGCCGAGCTCCTGGTTGTAGGCGAGCGCGAGAAACTCGTCCATCGCCTTCGAGTCCGCATAGGCCCACCGCCGCGCGGTGGTCGGGCCGTAGACGCGACGCGCTTCTTCGTGCAGAGGCACCTCTTCGCGATGATCACCGTAGACCTCAGACGTCGAGGCGACGAGGACGCGCTTCCCGAAGCGTGTGCAGTACTCGAGGACCTTCTCCGTCCCCTCGATGTTCGTAACGATCGTGTGGACCGGCTTCTCGACGATGAGACGGACTCCGACTGCCGCCGCGAGGTGGTAGACCACGTCGGACTTGTGGACCAACTCGCTCACGACCGAAGCGGAAAGCACCGACTCGACGACGAGATGGAAGTGCGGGTCCTCGAGTAGATGCTCGATGTTCCTCAGGGACCCCGTCGAAACATCGTCGAGCGCGTAGACCTCCCAACCCTCGGACAGGAGGAGCTCGGACAGGTGCGAGCCGATGAACCCGGCCCCACCGGTGATCAGGGCCGTGCGACGCCTATGCCCTTCGATGGCATGAACCCTGCCGTTAGCGGGGTATGGGACTCTGTCAGCGCGGCCCGGCATCAACCGCCCTCATCTGGAGCTCTTCGCCGAGATCGGCTTCGCTCGCGCCGTCCTTTTCGAACGCCTCCCACGCGGCGACCGCGTGGTCGTAGTCCTCGTGCCGCCCGATGTCGAACCAGAGGCCGTCGTACTCGTATGCGCCCACGGGTGCCCCCGCGCCGAGCAAGGCGTGAACGAGGTCGGGAAAGTCGAACGGGCGGTCGTCGGGGATGAAATGCAGCACCGCCGGCTCCATGACGTAGATCCCCATGCTTACGACCGAAGCGAGCTCGGGTTTCTCTTCGAAGTCGCGAACTCGTCGCTGGACGTCGAGGTGGAGGATCCCGTAGTCGATCTTGATCGAACGCCGATGGGTCGCGATCGTGAGGACATTGCCTGAGGCACGGTGGTGGTTCACCAGGTCGCAGTAGTCGAGGGTCGTGAGGACGTCGCCGTTCATCGCGATGAACGTCTCGTCGAGTCCCTCGACGAGACGGAGCGGCGCAGCTGTGCCAAGTGCTTCATGCTCTTGGACGTACGCGATGTTCACGCCTCCGTTCGAGCTGCCGTTCACCGCGCCGGCGTCGAAGACGGCGCGGATCAGGTGCGAGAGGTAGCCGACGCAGAACGTCACCTCCCGAATACCCGAGTCGGCAAGCTGTCGCACGACGATTTCGAGGATCGAACGGTCGCCGATGGGCATCAACGGCTTCGGCAGAATCGACGTATACGGAGCCAGTCGCGTTCCGCGGCCGCCCGCGAGAATCACCGCTCGCGTCTTCGCCGTCCGCTCATCGGCGGCGCGTTTGGAGGGGCCGGTGTCCAAGTGCTTGACCGTCGCGAACGCGTGCTCGGTCATGTCGCCTCGCTCGTTACTCCGCCGCCCACGCGGGCCGCGGCAGCCGCCCGTGGGCGGCGGCGAGTGAGTTTCCCCGTCGTCCGATGGACCGCTACCGCCCGCCGGAAGAGGACGGTGGCTGCCGTCCAGTACAAGATCTCGACATCCTTGGCGAGCGATCGGCGCTCTGCGTAGAGGCGGTCGATGTGGAGCTTCTGTGGGAGAATGCGCGTTTCGTAGTCGCTCTCGCGATCCTGCGGATCGAGGATCTCGGCCTCACGCGCGAACGCAATCTGGCTCAGCCCGGTGATTCCCGGCCGGACGGCGAGAACCGGCTCGAATTCCTTCGGTCGCCGCCGGACGAAGTTCGGATCCTCGGGGCGCGGCCCGACGACGCTCATGTCCCCTTTCAGCACGTTCCACAGCTGGGGAATTTCGTCGAGCTTCGTCCGCACGAGAAACCGTCCCACGCGGGTAAAGCGCTGGTCGTTGGCGGCGGTCAAGAGAGGCCCGCGCGCACCGTCGTACATCTTGCGCAGCTTGAGCATCGCGAACTCGCGTCCGCGCAACCCTGCGCGGCGAGACCGGTAGAACACCGGCCCGCGGCTGTCGAGCTTGACTGCGATCATCAGTCCGACCAGAAGTGGCGCGAGCACCGTGAGCAGCGCGATCGAGAACGCGACGTCGAAGGCGCGCTTCGCCCGATCCCTTGGCCGGCCAGCCATACGCGATGCCCGCCCGGCATCGTCAGGCCGATGACGATGTTGCCGCAAACCTATTTCCTCCCCCAACCGCTAGGCCGGTCTCTCTAGCCCCGGTCCCCCTTGAACAGCCCCCGAAGTTACGCTATTGACCAGTTTATGACACGAAAGGACATCTTCGTCAAGAAATACGCGGTACGTGTATCCGCATACGCGGAAGACGGCCCATTCGGATTTCTAGCGGACCCCGCGCCCGACCCGTCACACCATGACTGACCACCGGTGGAAGGTACCGTTGGCCGACCTCGAGCCCAGCGCCGAACTGTCCGACGTCGCGGCCGGCGTTGTCGCCTCCGGCTGGTGGAGCATGGGCCCGCAGGTCGAGGAATTCGAGCGTGCGTTCGCCGACTTCACCGGCGCGCACCATGCGCTTGCGGTCGCGAACGGCACTGCGGCACTCCACCTCGCGCTGCTCGCGCTGGAGTGCGGCCCGGGCGACGAAGTCGTGGTTCCGTCGCTCACGTTCGTCGCGGCTGCGAATGCGATCCGGATGGTGGGTGCCACGCCCGTGTTCTGTGACATCCGGGGAGACGGTGATCTCAACCTGGATCCGCTCGACGTCGAACGGGCGGTGTCACCTGCGACGAAGGCGCTGATCGTTCTTCACTACGGCGGCTTCTCGTGTCAAATGGATGCCGTGGCCGACATCGCCGACCGGTACGGCGTCCGGGTTGTCGAGGATGCCGCACATGCGCCGGGCTCCTTTTGGCGCGGTCGATCCTGCGGCACGATCGGCGACGTCGGCTGCTTCAGCTTCTTCTCGAACAAGAACCTTCCCGTGGGCGAAGGCGGAATGCTCGTCACGAACGACGCCGACCTGGCCGAGCGCCTCCGACTCCTGCGCTCCCACGGCATGACGACACTCACCTGGGATCGCCATCGCGGACATGCGTCGAGCTACGACGTGGTCCTTCCCGGCCTCAACTATCGCCTGGACGAGCTGCATGCGGCGATGGGGGTCGTGCAGCTGCGCCGATTGCCGGAGGAGAACGCCGCCCGGGCCCGGATCGCGGCCCGGTATCGCGAACGCCTTCACGGAACCGCTGGTCTGCGGATGGCGTTCTCTGACCGCCTCGGAGATGGATCGTCGGCGCATCATCTCGCCGTTGCGCTCGTGCCCGACCATCTCTCTCGGGACGGTGTACGCGCGACGCTTGCCGGCCGCGGCATCCAGACCAGCCTCCACTATCCGCCCATCCACCACTTCTCTGCATATCGCGGGATCGGGCGACCGCGTCCACTGCCGAACACCGAAACCGCCACCCAACAAGCCGTCACGCTTCCCCTCTTTGCGCACATGACGGACGAGCAAGTCGACCTGGTGATCGACACGCTGGTGGACGCCGTCGAACAGTCCGAGCGCAGCGCACTCGGCTGACGCCTTACGCCAGGCGGGTTCGCTTAGAGCCCGGGCAGCCCCAGGCCCTTCAGCCCCTCCATTCCGCCCATGGCCCCACCGAGCTTAGACTCGGCCAGGCCCTGCGCGGAGCGAATCGCCTCGTTGACCGCGGCCAGCACCATGTCGGCCAGGATGTCCGGGTCGTCCGGGTCGATCGCCTCGGGCGAGATCTTGACCTCGATGATCTCGAGGGCACCCGTCGCCTTGACGGTGACCATCCCGCCGCCCGCCGAGGCCTCGACGGTCTCCTTGGCGAGCTCCTCCTGCGCCTTCGCCATCTCGGCTTGCATCTGCTGGACCTGCTGGAGCATCTTCCCTACGTCCATGCCTTTCATGGCGCGTCCTCCTCGGTGAGCTCGCGGGCGTCGAAGGTCTCCTTCATCAGCTTGACAATCTCGTCCTCGCCGGCCGGGCCAGGGTCCTCGT
>JBKPBS010000027.1:0-15563 GCA_046726915.1 Actinomycetota bacterium | reverse complement strand
CCTGGAGCCACGGCGGCGGCGCGGACCCGTTGGAGGGCGCCGCCGGGCTGGCCGGCTTGCGCGACTCCGATGGCACGGGCGCGGGTGCCGGCGACTTCCCGGACTCCAGCGACTTCGATCGCATCGGGGCGGGCGCGGGCGGGGCCGGATCGCGCAGGGCCTGTTTGGGCGCCGCGTGCGACGTGGTCCGCAGCACCATCCCTGCGCCGGCGATCAGCGCTCCCGCCGACGCCGGGCGCTCGCCCGGCTCCTTCGCCATCCCGCGCGCGACGATCCCGTCGAGCCCTGTTGGGAGCTCCGGCTTTCGCTCACTGGGCTTCGGCGGTGGCTGCGAGACGTGGGCGTAGGTGATCATCACCGGGTCGTGGTGCGCGAACGGCTCCTGGCCGGTCAGCGCGTGGACGAACAGGCCGGTGAGCGAGTAGACGTTGCTTGCCGGGCCGAGCTCGTCCCCCCTCACGCCCTCCGGGGACTCGTAGTGAAGGTGCGCATCCCTGCGGACAACATCGCCCCAGCTCGGCTGTCCCGCAACGGTGAACAGCCCGAACAGATCGAGTTTCACGCTCTCCCCGTCGAGCAGGACGCTCTCGGCGCTGAGCGTCCGGTGGACGAGCCCCGCGGCGTGCGCCGCGTCCAACCCGTCCGCGACCGACCTGAGCAGCCTGAGCGCGCGCTCGGGCTCGAGCGGGCCCTTGCGGAGCAGGTCGGCGAGCGATCCCGCCGGGAACGGCTCGGTGGCCACGAACAGGCGCCCGCCCTCCTCGCCGACCTCCCGGACGCGGAGCAACGACGGATGCTCCAGCCCCGCCCGGGCGCGGGCGACGCGCCGGAAGCGAGCGCGGGCGCGGCGGTTCTGCACCGGCTCGGAGCTGACCTGCAGCGTGACCGGGCTGCCATCCGCCGCGGTGGCGGAGAACAGCAGGCTCCCACCCTCGCGCCGCTTCGGCGAGGCGTCCAGGCGGTACCCGCCCAGCCTCGGCTCGGGCATTGCTTCGCTTGCGGGCTCTTCGGTCTGCCTGATCATCCGGAGTCGTCGAACGGTTGGCCGCCGCCCGGGGTCGTGGTGGTCGGGGGCGGCGTCTCGGGCGTGGTCTGCTCCGGCTGCTGAGGCGAGCTCTCCTCCTGCCGGCGCTTGCGCTCGCGGGCCTGCTTCTTCCGCTCGGCCTCCAGCTTGCGCTCGGCCTCGGCCTCCCGCTCGGCGGCGCGCTGGGCGCGGCGCTCGGCCCTCAGCCGGAGCCGCTCCTCGCGCTTGGCCTTCGCCTCGGCCTTGCGCTCCTCGCGCCTCTCGGCCAGCTTCTTCTTGCGCGCGCGCTCGCGGGCCTTCTCCCGCCGGGCCTCGAGCTCCGCGTCGGTGGGGCCGGGCTCGCCCTGCAGGGTCGGCAGCGAGCTGGCCGTCCTGAGCGCCAGCGGCCGCGCCTTGACGCTGGCGGGCGTGGCCTGGTCCTCGCCGCCGGCCGCCCGTGCTACCCCGAAGGCGGACGCAAACGCGACGAGCCCAACCGCGACGAGGGTCACGGGGCCGGGGCTCCAGGGAGAGCCGTGCTGTCCGCGTGGCCACCTCACGTGCACCGCGTGGGCTGAGCTGCGCCCGGCATGAGGCAGCGATCCGCACGGAGAGGCCTCTTCCCGTCGCGGATCCGGAAGCCGACGTACTTCCCGATCACCCCGGGCGCCCGGACGAAGACCTGAAGGCGCGTCCCCGCGGGAAGGACTCCAATCTTGGACAACCGCACGCGCCCATTCTCCAGAACGCGTCGCCGCGAGCGGAACGGACAGTCATCCCCGATACAGCGCACGGTCACCTTCGCTCCCCGAGGACCGCCCCGAACCTCGACGAGAGTGATGCGCGCGCCCCCGGGGGCCAGAACTCCCACCAGCCGGACCGTCGGGAAGGGCTTCATGAGCGTCGGAGCAACGACCTGGAAGACGGAGACCGCGTCGTCGCTCTCCCCATTTTGCTGAGTGACCGTAAGCCGTGCGACGTGCCACCCCGCACTCGAGAACGACTGCGTGACGGTCGTGCCGGTGCCTGCCGGCGCGCCGTCGATCTCCCAGCTCAGCGTGCTGTTCGGCAAGGCGGTGGAATCGGACGTGAAGGTTGCATCCTGACCGGTCTGGAGCACCACCGAATCTGGGGGATCGCGATGGAAGGCGGCGCTCGGGACCGACGGATCGCGGACGTCGACCGTCTGGAGCTCGGAGTCGGTCGCCCCGTCCAGGTCGGTCACGGTCAGCGTCACGTCGTGCGGGCCTGGAGTGTTGAACTTGTAGGTCGGGTTGGGATTGGTCGAGTCCGTGAGGCCATCCGCGTTGAAGTCCCACCCGACGCTCGCCACCGAGTCGTCGCAGTCGGTCGAAGTCGATTCGAAGAGGGTCCATTCGCCGGGATCAGGCTGAGTCGGGCTGTACTTGAAGGAGGCGAGCGGCGGAGCGTTCTGGACGACGACGTCGTGCGTTACCGGAGAGCCGTTGTCGGCGGTCATCTCGACGGGATGCGTGCCTTCGATCGTGAAGGTGTGAGTCAGCAGGGAGTCCGGTGTCCCGGTGTCGTAGTCGAACATCGGGTTCAGCGCGTCGATGGGGGTGAAGGTCACCTGCTCGCACGCGATCGGCGAGAACGGATCCCATGTGAAGTCAGGAGCAGCCCAGGCTGAAGCCGGCGCCGAGAGGCAGCCGACCACGACGAAACCAAGCGCAGCCAGAAGCGCGCGCGTCGCGCGTCGAGGAGAGGGGGCGGACTGGGAGGACTGCGAAGTTGCCAGCTATCCAGAGGTAGCACACCTCGGCGGGTCTGTCTCGCTCTGGGAGCGCCTTCGCAGCGCCTTCTCAGGCGCTCGCCTCGGCCTCTGCGAGCTCGTGGCGCAACGACTTGATCTCGTCGCGCAGCTTCGCCGCGTACTCGAAGCGGAGATCGTCCGCCGCGGCGAGCATCTCCTCCTCCAGCTCGACGATTGTGCGGCGCAGCTCCTCGGCCGTCATGCCCTCCGTGTCGCGACGGCGGCGCCCGCGGCCGGTGGGCACCTTCGACTCGGTCATCAGGAAGTCGGAGATGTCCGAGATCCCCTTCTGGATCGTCTCCGGCGTGATCCCGTGCTCCTCGTTGTAGGCCACCTGGATCGCCCGCCGCCGGTTCGTCTCCTCGATCGCGGTGCGCATGGCCGCGGTCTCCTTGTCGGCGTACATGATCACCTTGCCGCGGATGTTGCGGGCGGCGCGGCCGATCGTCTGGATCAGCGACGTCTCGCCGCGGAGGAAGCCCTCCTTGTCGGCGTCGAGGATCGCGACGAGTGACACCTCGGGAAGGTCGAGGCCCTCGCGCAGGAGGTTCACACCCACGAGCACGTCGTATTCGCCGAGCCGCAGCTCGCGGATGATCTGGATGCGTTCCAGCGTGTCGACCTCCGAGTGCAGGTAGCGCACCTTGAAGCCGTACTCGAGCAGGTAGTCCGTCAGGTCCTCCGCCATCTTCTTCGTCAGCGTGGTGACGAGCGTGCGCTCCTCGACCTCGACGCGCTGGCGGATCTCCTCCATGAGGTCGTCGATCTGGTTCTTCGTCTCGCGGACGTCGACCTCGGGATCGACCACGCCGGTCGGCCGCACGATCTGCTCCACGATCCGCGCCGAGTGGTTGCGCTCGAAGTCGGCCGGCGTGGCCGACACAAACACGATCTGCGGCGTGTGCTGGAGGAACTCGTCGAACGTCTGGGGCCGGTTGTCCAGCGCGCTGGGGAGGCGGAAGCCGTACTCCACGAGCGTGGTCTTCCGCGAGCGGTCGCCCTCGTACATCCCGCCGATCTGCGGCACGGTCTGGTGCGACTCGTCGATGAAGCAGATGAAGTCGTCCGGGAAGAAGTCGAGCAGGCAGAACGGGCGCTCGCCCGGCGCGCGGCCGTCCAGGATGCGCGAGTAGTTCTCGATGCCGTTGCAGAACCCGAGCTCGCGCAGCATCTCCATGTCGAACTGGGTGCGCTGGCGGAGCCGGTGCGACTCGAGCAGCTTGCCCTGCTGCTCGAGCTCGGCGCAGCGGGCCTCCATCTCGTCACGGATCTCGCCGACGGCGCGCTCGATCGTCGGGCGGTCGGTGGCGTAGTGCGTCGCCGGCCAGATGCCGGCGTGCTCGAGCTCCGCGAACACGTCGCCGGTGAGCGGGTCGAAGTGCTGGAGCGCCTCGATCTCGTCGCCGAAGAAGACCGCGCGGTAGGCGGTCTCGGCGTACGCCGGGAAGACCTCGAGCGTCTCGCCGCGCACCCGGAACGTGCCGCGCCCGAGCGCCTGGTCGTTGCGGGTGTACATGTTGTCGACGAGCTTGCGGAGGATCTCGTCGCGGTCAGCCATCTCGCCCTTCTTCAGGAGCGTGACCTGGGCGTTGTACTTCTGCGGCGAGCCGAGGCCGTAGATGCACGACACCGACGCGACCACGATCACGTCGCGCCGGGCGAACAGGGCACTCGTGGCGGAATGGCGCAGGCGGTCGATCTCCTCGTTGATCGAGGAGTCCTTCTCGATGTAGAGGTCCTGGGCCGGGACGTAGGCCTCGGGCTGGTAGTAGTCGTAGTACGAGACGAAGTACTCGACCGAGTTCTTCGGGAAGAACTCCCGGAACTCGTTGCAGAGCTGTGCCGCGAGCGTCTTGTTGTGGGCGATCACGAGCGCCGGCCGCTGGACCTGCTCGATTGTGAACGCCATCGTGGCTGTCTTGCCCGAGCCGGTCACGCCGAGGAGCGTCTGGAAGCGATCCCCGCCGTCGATCCCGCCCGCCAACCCGGCCATGGCGACCGGCTGATCCGCGACGGGGTTATAGGCGGGGTTGATCTCGAACTTCGGCACGACCACTAGACGTTAGCGACGCCGCCGGACGGGCGCGGCTATCCAGACGAGGGCCAAGTCGGCTTCACAGCGGGGTCGAACCGCATGCTGTCGAGCATCCCGTAGGCATCCGCCATCGCGCCCGGATACGCCGACTCGCCGATCGCCACGAGCACATGGAAGTGGCGACCGCCGTCGGTGAAGCGGAACCAGTGGTCCTTGAGCGTCACCCCGCGCGATTGCCCGAGGCAGTCGGTGAACTCGGAGCCCATCCCCGGCTCGAAGCGGAAGTGGCCCGGGCGCGGCGGGAAGTCGGACCAGTCCGCTCCCGGGTCGAGTCCTCGCTCGAGGACCGCCACCATCGCCTCGTCCGAGTCGAAGCCCGCCAGGGCGAGCGGGCCGCAATCCAGGTCTCCCGGCTGCGGGGGATAGGTTGCCGCCACGAGTATCTCCACAGGATCGGTCAGCGCCGTGAGGCTACGAGTGGCTCGATGCCAACCCGGCGGGATGCTTACCGAGTAGCCCCGTCGACCGTCCTCATAGCTGCTCCAACCATCCGCATCCATACCGGAGCCACCCGTGTGCTTGCGCGCCGCGGTGGCTCCGCCGCAACCCGCGGCGACCATAGCGACGAGGAGCAGCGCGAGGACCAGCCGCATATCTCATCTACGAGGGACGGGCCGACGGCGGTCCGTGCGAGCGATCGTCGCGGACCCACAGGCGGCGCTTATCGGCCGCCGACAGCCGCTTGATCCGGACCTCCTCGCGCATGGCCTCCGAGCGGCTCGCGAACTCGCGCGTGTAGACGAGCTCGACCGGTCGCCGCATGCGCGTGTAGCGGCTCGCAATGCCCGCCTGGTGCTGGCGAAGCCGCCGCTCGGGATCGGTCGACCAGCCGCAGTAGAGCGTGCCGTCGGCGCAGCGCAGCAGGTAGACGAACGCCGTCAGAGCAGGGAGCTAACCGCACCCCCCGGACGCCTGGTAGCCCCAGCGAAGGAGGCGCGCTCCGGTGCGACCGTTGACTCATCGCAAATCTCACTGAATCGGAGGAACGGAAAATGAACGGACGCAGAATTGCCCTCATCGTCACGGGCTCCCTCGCCAGCCTCTTTGCAGCAGGTCTTCTGGCCATCGGCGGGCTGGCTCTATGGGGCGACTCACAGAAGGACAGCGACGGCTACATATCAACCGACACCCACCAGTTCGAGACCGGAACGCGTGCACTCGCGACCGAGAACCTCGACGTGGACCTGGGCGACGGCGATTTCATCGCCGAGTCGAATGACCTCGGCAAGGCCCGAGTAGAGGTCGACTCACGCGGCGACACCCCGGTGTTCGTCGGGATCGCCCGCACAAGCGACGTGGAGGACTACCTGGCGGGCGTCTCGCACAGCACGCTCACGGACGTCAACACCTCGCCGTTCGACGCCGACTACGAGGACCACGCCGGCAACCGGCGCCCGGTGGCGCCCGCCGACTCCCATATCTGGGCCGCGTCCGAGCATGGCTTGGGCAAGCAGACCCTGAACTGGGAGATCGAGGACGGCGACTGGTCGGTCGTGGTGATGAACGCCGACGGCTCCGCTGGAGTCGACGCCGACATCAGCACCGGCGCGAACGTGCCGTTCCTGGACGAGATCGGCTGGACGGCGGTCGGCAGCGGCGGCTTCGTGCTCATCGTCGGAGTGGCCCTGCTCGTCATGGGCATCCGCCGCCCGAGCAACCCGTCCGGAACGGCCCCGGTCACGGGTGCCGCCCCGGCAGCGGCCTAGTCGCAAAAGAAAGATGTGAGCGGCGGTGTCGGGGAACACTCCCCGGCACCGCCGCGGTCGTTGTGCCTCGGGGGATTCCCCTCGTCTCTGTCCGTGAAGCCCTGCGTCGCCCCTTAGCCTTGACCCTGACATGGCGGTCGTGATCGGAAGCGTGCTCGACAAGGACATAGCGGGTTCCCCGCTGTTCCGCGGTGTCTCGTTCAAGCTCGAGCGCGGCGACCGCATGACGCTCGCGGGCCGCAACGGCGCGGGCAAGACGACGCTGCTACGCATGGTCTCCGGCGAGACCGGGATCGACGGCGGCGAGCTCGTCTTCGAGAAGGGCACGCGCGCGGCGCTCCACGACCAGCGCCCGCCGCGCGAGCGCGAGCTGACGCTGCGTGAGTACGTCCTGTCGGGCTGCCGGTACCTCGTCTCGCTCGAGGAGGAGCTCCGCAGCCTCGAAGGCGAAATGGCGGAGCGCCCGGACGACCGCGCCCTGCTCGACCGCTACTCGCGCGCGCAGGGGCGGCTCGAGCACGCCGGCGGCTGGGACTGGCGCAACCGGGCGCTCGGCCCGCTGCACGGCCTGGGCTTCTCCGACCAGCAGCTCGACCGCCGGCTCGCCACCTTCTCGGGCGGCGAGCTCACGCGCGCCTCGCTGGCGCGGGCGCTGGCGGGCGACCCGGACCTGCTCCTGCTCGACGAGCCAACAAACCACCTCGACATCGCGTCGCTCGAGTGGCTCGAGGACTACCTCACCGGCCTCGATGCCGCGGTGATCCTCGTGGCGCACGACCGCTGGTTCCTCGAGGCGGTCGGCACCTCGGTGCTGGAGCTCGAGGCGGGCCGGGCGCGCTTCTTCCCAGGAAGCTGGCACGCGTGGCGCCGCGAGGCGGCCGCGCGCGACATCCAGCTCGGCAAGCAGATCGAGAAGCAGCAGGCCGAGATCGCGCGGATGGAGCGGTTCATCGAGCGCTTCAGGTACAAGGCGACCAAGGCGCGCCAGGCGCAGTCGCGCGTGAAGCGGCTCCAGAAGATGGACCGGATCGAGCGCGACCCGACCGACAACCGGACGCTCGGCTTCAAGTTCGCTGGAGCAGAGCGCGCGGGCCGGGTTGTGATCGACCTGAGCGGCGCTCGCCTTGAGGTGCCCGGCCGGACGCTGCTCGACGAGGGCGAGCTCTGGCTCGAGCGTGGCGAGCACGTGTCGCTGGTGGGACCGAACGGATCGGGCAAGACGACTCTGATCGAGGCTCTCGCCGGCCGGCGCGAGCTCGACGGCGGGAAGCTCCGCACCGGCCACAACGTGCAGATCGGCTATCTCTCGCAGCATGCCGAGGAGCTCGGGTCCGCCGGCACGGTGCTGGAGGCCGCGCAGCGCGCGACCGGGCTCACGCCGAACAAGGCGCGCGCGCTGCTCGGCCGCTTCCTGTTCAGCGGCGCCGAGGCGGAGAAGCCGCTCGACGGGCTGTCGGGCGGCGAGCGCAGGCGGCTGTCGCTGGCCATCCTCGTGGCCTCGGGCGCCAACGTGCTGATCCTCGACGAGCCGACGAACCACCTCGACATCGACGCGCGCGAGGCGCTCGAGGACGCGCTGAGCGGCTTCGACGGCACCGTCCTGCTCGTCTCGCACGACCGCGCGCTGCTCGACGCGGTGGGCACGCGGACGTTCGCGATCGAGGACGGCGTGCTGAGGAGCTATCTGGGCGGCTGGGCCGAGTATTCACGCGTGCGCGAGGAGCGCCGCGAGGCGGAGGTGAGCGCGAGGCGGGCCGGCTCGACCAGAGCCAAGCGAGCCGCGGCCGATGGCGCCGAGCCGAAGCCCGCGCGTTCGAAGGCGAACGGGCGCGCCAAGCCCGCCGGCCCTTCGAAGAATGCGATCAGGCGGGCCTCGGAGCTGGAGCGTGAGGTCGAGAGGGCCGAGGCCGCCCTACGCGCGGTCGAGGACGAGCTGGCCGACCCGTCCGCCTGGGCAAGCCCGACCAGCAGCGAGCGCGCCACGAAGCGCCACGCCGCGGCCAAGAAGGCCGTCGAGGACGCCTACGCGCGCTGGGAGGCCGCCTCGACCTAGTCCACCAGCGCGCCGCAGCTGATGTTCGCCGTGGCGCCGGTCATCGTCCGGGCGCGGTCGGAGGCCACGAAGGCCGCAACGTTGCCCACGTCCTCGAGCGTCGCGGCCCGGCCGAGCATCGTGTCCGAGATGATCATCCGCTCGATGTCGGCGCGCGCGGATGACGTCTCGGGGATCGACTCGGGGACGCCGCCGGTGCGCAGCGTCACGACGCGGATGCCGTGCGGTCCCAGCTCCGCGGCCAGCTGCCGCCGCATCAGGTCGATCGCGCCGAGCGCCACCTGCGTCCCGCCGATGTAGTAGTTCCGCAGCGGCGGACCGGTACCGCCGAAGACGAGGATCACGCCCGACTTCCGCGCGATCATGTGACGAGCCGCCGCGCGAGCCGTCAGGAACGTGGTGCTCACGGCGGTCATGACCTCGTTCGTGAAGTCCTCGAGCTCCATCTCGACGATGGGCTTTCCGTGCGCCGACTGGTGCGTGATCGTGTTCATCGAGATGTCGATTCCGCCGGCCTCCGCGGCGATCGCGTCGGCATGCTCGTCGACCGCCCTGGCGTCGAGCGCGTCGACCACGGCCGTCTCGGCCGCCCCGCCGGCCGAGCGTATGTCGCCCGCCACCTCGTCAAGTGTCGCCCGGGTCCTGCCGGCGAGGAAGACCCGCGCTCCCTCGCCGGCGAAGGCCCTCGCCACGGCGCCGCCGATGGATCCGGCGGCGCCGTAGATCACGGCGTTCTTGCCGTCGAGCAGCACGTCAGTCCTCCGAGCCGCCCGCGGCAAGCAGCTCGTCCAGCCGCTCGTAGGACTCGCTGAGGCCGCCCTCCATGCCGGAGGCGAGCATGCCGTCGCGCTCCTCGGTGGTGTGGAAGAGCGAGCGCGTCTTGACCTTGGTGCGGCCGCCCAGATCCTCGAACTCCGCCCGCTCGACCACGACGTGGCCGGGCATTCCCTCCCACTCGAACGTCTGCTCGACGAGCTCGGGCGGGGTGATCTCGCGATAGGTGCCCCGGAACGCCGTGGCGCCATCGGGGCCGTCGCAGGTGAAGCGCCAGTCGCCGCCCACCCGGACGTCCATCTTGTCCACGGTCGTGGTCACGCCGCGAGGACCCCACCACTGAGGGATCAGCTCGGGATCCGTGAAGATCTGGAAGACCCTCTCGCGCGGCGCGTCGAACACGCGCTCCGTGACGATCTCGCGCTCGCCCTGCGAGGCGACCTGGGTTACCTGCGTCTGCTGGTTCGTCATGACTCCTGTCCTTTCGTGCGCTCGAGGAGCTCCCCGAGGCGGTCGAGGCGTTCGTCCAGCATCAGGCGGTAGCCGACGATCCAGCGCTGGACCTCGTCGAGGTCCTGCGGACCGACGCTGCACCACCGTGTCCGGCCGACCTTCTCGGTGCGCACGAGGTCCGCGTCCTCCAGGACCTGCACGTGCTTCTTGACGCCGGTGAGCGAGATCCCGAACGGCTCGGCGAGCTCGCTGATGGTGGCGCGGCCGCGACCCAGGCGCTCGAGGATGCCCCGCCTTGTGGGGTCCGAGAGCGCCGCGAAGGTCCGGTCGAGCTGTTCCTGATACTGAACCACTTGGTTCAGTATTGCACGGGCGCGCGATCAGCGCAAGGTCAGAGCCCGAGGTCGTCCGCGTAGTTGTCCCGGTAGTCGCCGCGGCGGTCCATCACGTTCTCCACGTACGCGCGCGTCTCCGGGAACGGGATGTCCTCCGCATGGTCGAACTCGTCCACGCCGCCTGCCTCACTGACCCACTTGTCGACGTTCCCGATCCCCGCGTTGTAGGCCGCGATCGCGAGCGTCTCATTTCCGCCGTAGTGGTCGATGAGCAGTCGCAGGTAGTAGGCGCCGTAGGAGATGTTGATCTGCGGCTCGGCGAGGTCGGACTGCTTGAACCGAGTGCCTCCCGAGTGCTTCGCGATCGCGTCGGCGGTCTCGGGCGTGATCTGCATCAGCCCGCGCGCGCCCGCGTGCGAGGTCTGGTCGCGGAAGCGCGACTCCTCGTAGATCACGGCGGCGATCAGGGCGGGATCGAGGTTCTTGTCGGCGGCCTGCTGGCGGATGATGTCGTCGTGGCGGAGCGGGAGGGTGCCCAGCTCACGCACCGCCTCCTGACCCAGCCCCGATACGAGTGCCACGAGCGCTCCTAGGAGCACCGCCACCGCAAGGGCCGCAAGCCGCCTGCGCCTGATCCTGGCGCGGGTGGGGCGGCGTGCGACTCTGCGGCGGGCTGCGTGGGAGCTCATGGGGGCGGTGAGTCGAGTCTCGCAAGTACGCGGGACAGTGTCTCCCTCAACTCGTCGAGGGTACCGTCGTTTCGGATTTCGAAGTCCGCTCGGTCGGCCTTCTCCTCCTGCGAGAGCTGGCGTCCCGCGCGCTCGGACACCGAGGCGTGGCCGCGGGCCCCGGCGCGCTCGGCGCGAACGGCCTCGTCCGCCACGACGGCGATCGTGGCGTCGAAGGCCGCCTCCATCCCGGACTCGAAGAGGAGCGGCACCTCCACCACGGCGGCGCGGGGCGGCGGGTCGAGCGCGTCGACCTCCTGCTTCCACTCGGCCACGCGCCTGCCTACACGCGGCCAGAGCTCCTCTTCGAGCCACCTGCGTGCGTCCTCATCCCCGAACACCCGCTCGGCGATCAGCGAGCGGTCGAGCTGCCCGTCGCGTGCGACCTCCTCGCCGAGGCGGGCGACGACGATGCCGTGGAGCTCGTCGCTACCGAGCAGCTCATGGACGACGGCGTCCGTCGAGAGCGTCGCGGCGCCCAGCTCGCCGAGTGCGCGCAGCGCCTCGGACTTCCCAGCGCCCAGGCCGCCGGTGAGCCCCACGAACGGGACCCCGGCCAACTACTCCTCCGCGGGCTGCTCTTCGTCCTGGTCGGGAGACGCCGGCTCGGCGTCGTCCGCCGGATCGGCGTCCACGGCATCCGGGGCGGGCTCGGCCTCGGGAACCTCGGCCGCGGCCTCGGGAGCCTCCTCCGGGGCAGGGGCCGGAGCCTCGGGCGCGGCAGGCGCCGCGGCCTCCTCGGCGGCAGCCTCCTCCGCGGCAGCCGCCCGGGCCTCCTCGGTCGGAGCCTCTTCCGCGGCGGTCTCGAGCGCCTGCTCCGCGTCGGCGTCCGCGGCAGGCGCCGCAGCCTCCTCGGCCGGGGCCTCCTCCGCCGGCAGCGCAGCCCTGAGGGCGTCGGCGCCGCTGATCGACGGACCGGCGAACACGTCCTCCGACAAGCCGAGGTCCGGCACGTCGCCGATGTCCTGGCCGCCACCCGCCTCCGCAGCCGCGGCCGCGCCCGCCTCGGCGGCCGAGCGGATGTGCGGCAGCTGCTCCTCGACCCGCTTCACGCTGAGCGAGAGGCGCCGGCGCTCGGAGTCGATCTCCAGGATCTTCACGCGCACGTCCTGGCCGGGCTCCACGATCTCGCGCGGGTTCTCCACGTGGTGATGCGCGAGCTCGGAGATGTGCACGAGCCCCTCGACCCCGTCCATGATCTCCACGAAGGCGCCGAAGGTGACCACCTTCGTGACCTTGCCCTCCAGCTCGTCGCCGATCCGGTAGGTGTCGATCACCCGCTGCCACGGGTCCTCCTGGGTCTGCTTGAGACCGAGGGAGATGCGCTGGCGGTCGCGGTCGATGTCGAGCACCTTCACGGGCACCACGTCGCCGATCGACAGGATCTCCGAGGGGTGGTTCACGTGGCTCCAGGAGAGCTCGGAGATGTGGATCAGGCCGTCGATGCCGTCGAGGTCCACGAAGGCGCCGAAGTCGACGATGTTCGAGATCGCGCCCTCCACGACCATCCCGGGCTGCAGGCGGTCGAGGATCTGCTGGCGGACCTCCTTGCGCTCCTCCTCGAGGACCGCGCGGCGGCTCAGCACCACATTGTTGCGCGACCGGTTCAGCTCGATGACCTTGCACTCGATCTTCGTGCCGAGGAACTCGTCGAGGTTCTGCACGCGGCGGATGTCCACGAGGGAGGCCGGCAGGAAGCCGCGCACGCCCAGGTCGATGATCAGGCCGCCCTTGACGACCTCGATCACGGTGCCCTCGACGGGCTCGCCGGACTCGGCGGCCGCCTCGATCTTGCGCCACGCCTTCTCGAAGCGGGCGCGCTTCTTGGAGAGGACGAGCCGGCCGTCCTGGTCCTCCTTGGTGAGGACGAGGGCGTCGACCTCCTCGCCGAGCTCCACCTCGTCGTGCGGGTCCACCGACTTGCGGATCGAGAGCTCATTCATCGGAATGACGCCCTCGCTCTTGTAGCCGATGTCCACCAGGACCTCGTCCTGGTCGATGCGCACGACCTTGCCGGACACGACGTCGCCCTCCTCGAATGGGACAAGGGTCGCGTCGTAGTTGGGGACGATCTGACCGTCGATTTCGAGCAGGAGCCCGCCCGAGCCCTCGACGGTGCGAGGTGGAGTAGCAGTCTCTGTATCCGGCACTGAAGAGACAAGCCTAGCTAGTGCCGAGCGTCGAAGCAGCGCTGCGCTAGTGGAGCGTCGCGACGGTCGCCTCGAACTCGCGGACGGCGGCCTCGCCCGAGAGCCCGCGGGCCAGCAACAGCATCAGGAGCAGCCGCGCCTTCCCGGCTGACAGCGGTCCGGCGCCCGTCGCACCGAGGCCGCGCAGCTCGGCGCCGCCGCCGGGCGATCCGTAGCCAGACGGAATCGCGCCGCCGGGCACCCGAGTGGCGACGATCACCGGCAGCCCGCGCTCGACGGCGGAGCGTATGCCGCCGACCGCGGTCCCGGGCACGTTGCCGCTCCCGGTGCCTTCCACCACCAATCCGGCCGCGCCCGTGGCCTCGAGCACAGCCTCGATGACCGCACCGTCCATGCCGGGATATGCGCTTACGAGCGCCACGTCGTGCGCGAGCTCCTGCGGCGGGTCACTCGTGGAGCCGCGCGGTGGCAGCGACGGCAACTCGAGCGAGCTGGGCGTGACCCGTCCGATCGGCCCATGCCTCGGTGAGCCGAAGGCGGAGGCGAGCCCGCTGTCGAGCTTGCGAACCCAGCGCGCCGCATGAATCTCGTCGTTCATGGCGACGACAGCGCCGGCGCCTCGCGCTTCCGAGGCGGACGCGACGCGCACGGCGTTCAGCAGATTCCGCGGGCCGTCCGCGGAGAGCTCGTCCGGGCTGCGCATCGCCCCCACGAACACGACCGGACCGTCCGAGCGAAGCGTCAGGTCGGTCAGGAACGCGGTTTCCTCGAGCGTGTCGGTTCCGTGCGTCACGACCACCCCGTCGACACCCGGCTCCGCGAGCGCCTCTCCGGCCCGCCGGGCGACCGCGAGCATGTCGGCGGGCGTCAGGTTCCAGCTCGACACCGACGCGACCTCCTCGACCTGCACATCCGCCACTCGCTCGAGCCCCGGCACGCCGGCGACGAGCTCCTCGCCGGACACCGCCGGGCGCTTCGCCCCGCTCTCGGGGTCGGGCAGCGACGCGATGGTGCCGCCGGTCGTCAGGATGAGCACCGACACGCCGCGATGTTAGGCAGACGCTAGCCTGCCCCGCATGCCGACTCGGCGCACGACGCGAGGCGCTGACCGCACGCCGCTTTCCGGGGATTACGACGTTCTCGTGTGCGGAGCGAGCTTCGCGGGCCTTGCCGTGGCGCGCGAGCTGGCCGGGAGCTCGGCGCGCGTGCTGGTGATCGACCGCTACGAGATCGGCGAGCGCCAGACCTCGGCCTGCGGCATCCCGACCGAGTGGCTGCGGGTCATGGGCCTGATGGGGTCACACAGGCAGACGTTCGGGCGCCTGGTGATTCACACCCCGTTTGGCACTTCGGTGCTCGAGCTGCCCTGGACGTTCTCGACGTTCGACTACCCCACCCTCTGCGAACTGCTCTGGGACGGGTCCGACGCGGTTTTCGAGACCGCGAAGGTGAACGGCCGGACGGGAGACGTCGTCCATACCGACCGCGGTGACCTGGCCGCACCCGTTGTCGTGGACGCGCTGGGCTGGCGGCGAGTGCTCGGCGGCGGCTATCAGCCCCCAGAGGCGCCGCTCTCACGAGGCCTCGAGGTGCACCCCTGGGGGACCGGCGAGGACATGGAGCTCTGGATCGACAGGAAATACGTCCCGGCCGGGTACGGCTGGAGCTTCCCGGCCGGTGACGAGAGCCGAATCGGAGTGGGCTCCTTCGACCCGCGCTTCCACGTGAAGGACACGACCGTGATGCTGGCCGAGGACCTCTCGCGCGAGGCCGTGCGCTACCAGGGCAACTGGATCCCCCACAGGCTGCGCGCCGCCACCGACGACGGGATCTTCTTCGTGGGCGACTCAGCCGGCCACTGCCTGCCACTCACCGCGGAGGGCATCCGCACCGCCTTCTACTTCGGAATCGCCTGCGGCCGCGAGCTGCGCGCCGTGGTCGATGGCAGGCAATCGATCGCATCCGCCCTGGCCCGCTACGGCGACTTCTCAGAGGCCCACCGCTGGAAATTCGAGGCAATGCTGGCCGCCCAGCGCCTGATCCCCCGCGTGCCACCCCGCCTGCTGAACCGCTCCATCCGAGCAATGCAGGCAAAGAGGTTCGTGGACTGGAGCTTCGGCCACTACCTGGACATCGCGCCGCCCAGCTTCGCGGGCGCGCCCCCGTCACCGGTTGTGGTTGACCAGCTCGACGTTGTTGCCGTCGGGGTCTAGTACGTAGGCGCTGTAGTAGCCGGGGTGGTAGATCGGGCGCTCACCGGGTGTCCCGTTGTCGCGGTAGCCGGCCTCGAGGGCTGCTCGGTGGAAGTCGTCGACCGCCTGGTTGTCGCCGGCGGGGAACGCGATGTGCAGGTCTTCGGTCACGTGGTCACCGGTGAGCACCGAGAAGGACCCGGGCTTGCCCCGGAAGCTCACGCGCTCCGGCGAGTCCGTGCCGAGCCCGATCCGGGCGTACGGGGCGATCGTCTCGTAGAAGCGCTTCGATGCGTCGAC
>JBKPBS010000026.1:0-15814 GCA_046726915.1 Actinomycetota bacterium | reverse complement strand
GCCAGGCGGTGGTGCTCGTCGGCCGGCGCTGCGCCGCCCGGCGAGCCCTCGGGAGCCGGCTCGAGCGCGCCGGCCGGCAGGTACACGTGGGCGGACTCGAACAGCGCGACCCCCGCGCGGCCGTGGGCCGCGTTGTGGTGTGCCGCGTCGAGCAGCCCGGGCAGGAGCACCGGGCGCATCACGCTGTGCTCTTCGCTCAGCGGGTTCTCGATCTCGAGCGGCTCGAGGTCCGTGAGACGCAGCCGTGCGAGCTTCTCCCGCGACGTGAAGCTGTACGAGATCGCCTCGAGCAGCCAGCGGTCGCGGAGCAGGTCCTCGAGCCGGCGCCGCAGCGGCTGGCTTCCGGTGAGGTACCCGATCGCCTCCCCGCGCGCCGGAAGCGTCGTGGGCAGCTTGTCGAGTCCGTGGATCCGCGCGACCTCCTCGATCAGGTCGGCCTCGCGCTGGACGTCGCTGTCGCGCCAGGGCGGGACGCGCCAGGACGACCTACCTTCACCCTTGTCCACGAGCTCGAACCCCAACCGCTCGAGAATCCCGTGAGCGGTCTCCTCCTCGATCCGCTCGCCCAGCAACCGCTCCATCCGCTCGGCGCGGAGGGGAACCACCCGCGGCTCGACCGGGCTCGGGTAGACGTCGATCGTTCCCGGCACCATCCGCGCTCCGCACAGCTCGACCATCAGCCGCGCGGCCAGTCGCTGCGCCGCCATCCCCTGCTCGGGGTGCAGCTGCTTCTCGAAGCGGGCCGACGCCTCGGTCCGGAGCCCGAGCGCCTTGGAGGTGCGCATGATGTTCGGCCCGACCCAGGTGGCCGCCTCCATCAGCACGCGCGTGGTCTTGTCCGAGACCTCGGAGATCAGCCCGCCCATCACGCCGCCGATTCCGCTCGCGCCCTCCGCGTCACACACGAGCGCCATCTCGTCGCTGAAGCCGCGCTCCACCCCGTCGAGCGTCGTCATCGTCTCTCTCTCGGCGGCCCGGCGCACGATGATCTGCCGCCCGCGCACCTCGTCGAGGTCGAACGCATGCAGCGGCTGCCCGCTCGTGAGCATCACGTAGTTCGTGATGTCGACGACGTTCGAGATCGGGCGCTGCCCGGCCGCCATCAGCCGCTGCTTGAGCCACAGCGGCGAGGGGCCGATCGTCACGTCCTCGAACACACGCGCGGTGAAGCGGAGGCAGATCTCGGGGTGAGCGATCTCCACGCTGGCGTGGTCCTCTGCCCGGTCGTCGCCGGACGGCTCGGCGTCGCGCGCCGTCGGATCCTCGCCGAGCGGCGCGGAGGTCACGGCGTGGAGGTCCCGCGCCACCCCGTACACCGCCATCGCGTCGGGGCGGTTGGGCGTGATCTCGAGCTCGAGCACGTCATCCACGATCGGCAGGTGCTCGGCGAGCGGCGCGCCCACCGGGAGCGACTCGTCGAGCACCATCGTCCCGTCGTGGTCGACGCCTATGCCCACCTCGTCCTCGGCCAGGATCATCCCGCTCGACTTCACCCCGCGGAGCTTCGCCTCGCCCAGCTTCGTGCCGTCGGGCATCACCGCCCCCGGGCGCGCCACCGCCACGGTCTGCCCCGCCGCCACGTTCGGCGCGCCGCACACGATCGTCCTCGGCGACCCGGCGCCGATGTCGACCGTACAGATCGTGAGCCGGTCGGCGTCGGGATGCTGCTCGGCGGTCAGCACCTTCCCGACCACGAACTCGGCCGGGTCGCCCACGCCGACGCGGTGCAGGCGCTCGACCTTCAGGCCCGACATCGTCAGCGCATCGGCGATCTCCTCGGCCGACAGGCCGGGGTCGCAGTACTCGCGCGTCCATCCGACCGGGACCCTCATGCGCCGAACTGCTCCAGGAGGCGCGCGTCGTTCTCGTACAGCATGCGCAGGTCCGGCACCTCGTGAACCACGCTGGCGATCCGCTCGATCCCCATCCCGAACGCGAAGCCCTGAACGCGCTCGTTGTCGTAGCCGCTGGCGGCCACGTAGTCGAGGACGTTCGGGTCGACCATCCCCGAGCCGAGAATCTCGATCCAGGCCTCGCCCTTGCAGGTGCCGCAGCGCTGGGAGCCCTCGTAGCCGCTGCCGCCGCAGCGGAAGCAGGACACGTCCACCTCCACGCTCGGCTCGGTGAAGGGGAAGTAGCCCGGACGCAGGCGCACCTCGGTGTGCTCCCCGAACATCTGGCGCGCGAAGGCGAGCAGCACTCCCTGGAGGTCGGCGAGCGTGATGTCCTCGTCGATGGCGAGCCCCTCGAGCTGGTGGAACATCGGCACGTGCGTGGCGTCGGGCGTGTCCGGGCGGTAGACGCGACCCGGGATCACGATGTAGATAGGCGGCGCCTGCGCCTCCATGGCACGCGTCTGCATCGGCGAGGTGTGCGTTCGTAGCAGGACGTGCTCGGAGAGGTAGAACGTGTCCTGCGGCGCCCGTGCGGGGTGCTCGGGCGGGTGGTTCAGCGACGTGAAGTTGTAGTACTCGTAGTCGATCTCCGGGCCCTCGACGACGGCGAAGCCGAGCCCGATGAAGATGTCCTCCATCTGGCGCCGGATCTGAGAGACGAGGTGGAGCCTCCCGGCGGGCTGCGGTGGGTCGCCGGGGAGCGTCACGTCCACGCGGTCCTCGGCGAGGCGCCGGTCGAGCTCCGATGCCTCGAGCTCGGCGGTGCGCGCCGCGAGCAGGCCTTCCAGCGCCACCCGGACCTCGTTGGCGGCCTTCCCAACAGGCCCGCGCTGCTCGGGCGGCAGCTCGCCGATCGAGCGGAGCGTGGCGGTGAGCTCCGACCTCCTGCCGAGGTAGCGCACCCGCAGCTCCTCGAGCTCGGCGCTGCCGGCCGCGGAGCGGATGGCGGACTCGGCGTCGCTCCTCAGCTGGTCGAGGTCAGCCATCGGCGGCCATCCTATTTGCCACCACGTAGAGCGCCACGGTCGCGGCCATGGCGACGTTGAGGGAGTCCGCGTGGACGGGGATGCGCACCCGGTCGAGGTCGTTCCCGTCCGCCCCGTGCGGAAGCTCGCCCCGCTCGGGTCCGAGCACCAACACCACCGGCCTCGTCACCTCCAAGTCACTCAGCTCGCGCTCCGCCGTCACATCGAGGGCCACCTTTTGGCCATCGAGCTCGTCGATCGTTGCCCGGGCGGGCGGTCGCTCGAAGATGGATCCCATCGATGCCCGGACGGCCTTCGGCGAGTAGGGGTCTGCGCAGCGGGGACCGAGTACGACGGTGGCATCGGCGATGGCGTGCGCGGAGCGGATGATCGTGCCCACGTTGCCGGGGTCCTCGACGCCGTGCAGATATACGAGGACACCGCCCTCAGGCTCCGCCCATTTCTGCTTGTACACCCCGATCACCCGAGTTCCGGAGCCCAAGGTGCTCACCGCGTCGAGGAGGTCGGGTTCGACATCGATGCCGGCCCGCAAGAGGTACTCGGGATCGGGCCCGATCAGGTCCTCCCCCTCGGCACTGAACAGCCCGAGCTTGGTCCGCCAGCTCTTCTGCTGGAGCTTGCGAATCGTCTTGAGCTTTTCGTTGTCGGCGGAAGTGATCATCGAACAAAAAAGGCGCCTCTGAGAGGCGCCCGAGAGAGTTTGGTGTCCGCAATCGCCTAAGCGGCCGCGGCCTCCCGGGCTTTCTCGGCAAAACGTCGGAACGTCTCGGGGTCGCGGACGGCGATGTCGGCCAGCACCTTGCGGTCGAGCTCGATGCCCGCCTCCTTGAGGCCGTGCATGAACTGGCTGTAGCTCATGCCCTCTTGGCGGGCGGCGGCGTTGATGCGCACGATCCAGAGCCTGCGGAAGTCGCGCTTCTTGTTGCGGCGGTCGCGGTACGCGTACGTGTCCGCCTTGATGAGGGCCTCCTTGGCCCTCTTGTAGCTGGAGTGCGCCTGCCCGCGGAAGCCCTTGGTCCGCTCGAGCGTCGCGCGGCGCTTCTTGCGCGCGTGAACTGACCGCTTGACCCTGCTCACTTGTGCATCAACGCCTCTACGCGCTTACGGTCAGCCTCGGTCACGGCCACCGGGCGGCCCAGGCGCCGCTTCCGCTTCGCGCTCTTCTTCCCGAGGTTGTGGCTCGTGAACGAGTGCCGCGCAAGCAGCTTGCCCTTGGAGGACTTGCGGAAGCGCTTCTTGGCGCCGGAGTGGGTCTTCATCTTCGGCATGCGAACGGTGTATTGAAGCAGAAGCGCCCCGAGGCGCCGGTGGCCTCGCGCGTGCGCCCGCACCGGCGAACGGCAGCGGTGAAGGGCCAGCTCGGTTCGACAGTCCCGCCTTAGGCGCCGTATAGCCGCCCTAGGCAGGATTGTCCCTCGCCCTCAATGCCGTCGTTCGCCGGCGCCGGCGAGGGGAGAGCGGCAAATCAGCCCTCGGCTGCGGCCGGCGCATCCGCCGCGGGCGCTTCGGCCGCCTGCGGCGCCGGCGTCGCCTGCGCCTGCTCCGGCCGCCGCTTCAGCGGCGCCAGCAGCATCGTCATGTTGCGGCCGTCCTGCTGAGGGGCCTGCTCGATCGTGCCTAACTCGTGCACGTCGTCCGCCAGCCGCATCAGCAGGCGCTCGCCGCGCTCCGGGTGCGTCTGCTCGCGGCCGCGGAACATGATCGTGACCTTCACGCGGTCGTCGCCCTTCAGGAAGCGAACCACGTGGTTCTTCTTGGTCTGGTAGTCGTTGTCCGCGATCTTCGGGCGCAGCTTGATCTCGCGGACGTTCACCTGCTTCTGGTGGCGCCGCGCGGCCTTGGCCTTCTGCTCCTGCTCGTACTTGTACTTCGAGTAGTCGAGCACGCGGCAGACCGGCGGGCGCGCGTCGGGGGCGACCTCCACGAGGTCCAGGTCGCGCTCCTGCGCATAGCGAAGCGCCTGCTGGGTATCGACGACCCCGATCTGGTTGCCGTCCTCTCCCACCAGGCGAACCTGCGGAACCCGGATGCGCTCGTTGATGCGCGTCTCGTCCCGCTCCGGCATCCGCCGATCGAACTTACGAGGGATCGGCACTAGGTGAAGCTATGCGTGGGCGTCAAACGGGCCGTAGAGCGGATCGGGTCATTCCCGGGCGAGTATAGCGGCGCTTAGCGAGGCCGCGAAGTCGCTTATGGAGCTGGCTCCGAGGTCGCCCTCGCGGTGCTTTCGGACCGCGACCTGGCCGTCGGACCGCTCCTGATCACCCACCACGAGCATGTACGGCACCTTGTGGAGCTCGCCGTCGCGGATCTTCTTGCCGATCGACTCGGTGCGGTCGTCCACCTCGACCCTGATGCCGGCCGCGTCGAGCTGCGCCGCCACCTCGCGCGCGTAGTCGATATGCCGGTCGGCGATCGGCAGCACCCGCGCCTGGACCGGCGCGAGCCAGAGCGGGAACTCGCCCGCGTAGTGCTCGATCAGGATCCCGATGAAGCGCTCGAAGGAGCCCATCAGGGCGCGGTGGATCATCACCGGGCGGTGCTCATGGTTGTCCGCCCCCATGTAGGTGAGCTCGAACTGCTCCGGCATGTAGTAGTCGCACTGCACCGTGCCGAGCTGCCAGGAGCGCCCGATCGCGTCGGTCATGTGTAGATCGATCTTCGGCCCGTAGAAGGCGCCGTCACCCTCGTTCAGGTCGTAGTCGAGGCCCTCGTCCTCGAGCGCCTTGGCCAGCGCCGCCTCGGCCTTGTCCCACATCTCGTCCGTGCCGACGCGCTTCTCGGGCCGCGTCGACAACTCCAGCCGCGGCTTGAAGCCGAACTGGTCGTAGATGAAGAACCCGAAGTCGAGGCAGCGGATCACCTCCTCCTCGATCTGGTCCTCCCGGCAGAAGACGTGGGCGTCGTCCTGGGTGATATGGCGCACGCGCAGGAGGCCGTGGAGCGTGCCGCTCGGCTCGTGGCGGTGCACGAGCCCCTGTTCCGCGTAGCGGATCGGCAGGTCGCGGTAGGAGCGGAGGTCGCGCTTGTAAATCTGCACGTGCGCGGGGCAGTTCATGGGCTTGAGGCCCATGGGCTTGTCCTCCACGTCCGTGAAGTACATGTGGTCCCGGTAGACGTGCCAGTGGCCCGACTGCTTCCAGAGGTCCACGTCGTAGAGGATCGGCGTGCGCACCTCGGTGTAGCCGCGCTCGACATTGCTGGTGCGCCACAGCCGCGTGAGCTCGTTCCAGATGTGCGTGCCGTTGGGGAGCCAGAACGGCGAGCCGGGCGAGAGCTCCGAGAGCATGAAGAGATCGAGCTCGCGGCCGAGCTTGCGGTGGTCGCGGGCGCGCGCCTCCTCGAGCCGCTTCAGGTGCTCGTTGAGCTGCTCCTTCGACGGCCAGGCCGTCCCATACACGCGCGTGAGCATCTGGCGGCTGGCGTCGCCGCGCCAATAGGCGCCCGCCACGCTCGTGAGCTTGAACGCCTTGATGCGCTTGGTGCCGGGGCCGTGCGGGCCGCGGCACAGGTCGGTGAAGGGGCCGTTCCGGTAGAGCGAGACGGTGTCCACGCCCTGGTCTTCCACCAGGTCCTCGATCAGCTCGACCTTGTAGTCCTGGCCTTCCCCCTTGAAGCGCTCGATCGCCTCGGCGACCGTCACGTCCTCGCGCTCGAAGTGCTCGTCCGCCTTGACGTGCTCGCGCATCTTGGCCTCGATGCGCTCGAAGTCCTCCTCGGTGAGCTTCGTCCCGTCCGGGAAGTCGAAGTCGTAGTAGAAGCCGTCTTCGATCGGGGGCCCTATCGAGATCTTCACGCCGGGGTAGAGCTCCAGCACCGCGGTGGCGAGGACGTGCGCGGCGTCGTGGCGGATCAGCCAGAGGCCGTCGTCGTCTCTGTCCGTCACGATCTCGATGCGCGCACCGCCGTCGGGCGGAAGCGGCGCCTCAAGGTCACGGAGCTCGCCGTTCACGCGGACGCCGAGCGCCGCGCGCGCGAGCCCCTCGCCGATGGCGCGGGCGGCGTCGCCGCCTGTGGCACCGTCGTCGAGCTCGAGCTCGGTGCCGTCCGGAAGCAGGATCTTCATCGGGCTTGGAGGCTAGCTGCGAGCGCGCTCTGCCCGCCGTCTCGGAACGCGGCCCTCATCGCGCCTCCAGGGCGGCCGCGAGGACGCGCAGCTCGCGCTCGAGCGCGGCCGTGACGAGGAACTGCTCGCGCACGCGCTCGTGGCCGGCGCGGCCCATCTCGATCGCGAGCCCGGGGTCGCGAACGAGCTCGACGATGTGAGCCGCGGCCTCGTCGGCGTCCGGCGCGAGGAAGCCGTCCACGCCGTCGCGGATCGCCAGGGGGAGGCCGCCCACCACGGGCGTTCGCTTCCAGAGCGCCTCGAAGGGGGCGAGTTCGAAGCCCTCGCGGAGCGAGCGCTCGATCACGGTGCGGGCGAGGAGGAGAAGCGCGCCCACCTCCAGGCTGCCGAGGCCCTCGTATGTGGTGAGCAAGAGAACCCCGTCGGTGTCCTGCGCGTAGTCGGAGATCTCCTTGGCGGCCTGCCAGCTCTCGGTGGCGGCCCGGTCGAGCAGCGCGGCGAGCACGAGCTGGAGGTCCGGCTCCTCGGCCTTGGCGAGCCGGAATGCGTCGATCGCCGCGTGCGGATCGTCCCAGCGGTCGAGCTCGAGCACCTGAAGGCAGAACGGCCGGTCGAGGTCCACGCCGAGCGGCCGCACGACTCGCCCGGGCAGCCGCGCCTCGAGCTGGAGGTTGCGCGGGTCGAGCGGATCGATGCCCGGCGGAGCGACCTCCCGCTTGCTCGGTTCGATTGCGGCGGGTGCGAACGAGTCGTGCGGCACGAGCACCGTCGCGCAGCGCTCCGCCAATCCAGCGGCCCGGCCAATTGCCTCGGATTCCGGGTGTGAAGCGTCTTCATGAAGGCGCCAGAATGTTGCTTGGTTGAGCCCCGTGGCCAGTCCCAGGGCGGCGTCGTGCAACACGACGGCGTCGTAGCTGTCACCCAGGGAGCCCGCAGTTCGGTCGCAGGCGTCCAGGTACTCGTCCCACGCCGCGTCCTCGATCCCCGACTCGCCGCCGCGCAGCCCGGATTGGAGGGCCGCAGCGGTCGCGCGGAGCTCGGGCGAGCCGAACAGCACCCGCCACTCCACCTCCACCCCGGCGCCCGCGGCCAGCGGGAGCAGTCCTCCGAGGAGCTCCGGCACGCGTCCCTCTGCCCCGGCCACGCTCACGTGCAACACGCGCGCGCCCCGCAGCGGCTCGGCCGCGTGCTGAAGCGCCTCGACGGCGCGGCCGCCCGCCGCAGGCGCGTATTCGCCGGGCGCGCGCGGAGCGACTGCCATCGGCTGGAGGTCTGCGGCCGCCATGAGCGCTGGCAGCGTAGCCGCGTTTGCCCGCACGCAGTCCCGCCCGAACTACCTGCATCGAGGAACCCGCCCAGGCTAGGTGGCAGAGAAAGGTTGCGCATAGCGCTACGAATCTCTGCCACCTGGCGCGGGGGGCGTCAGTGCCAGTCGTTCCGGGCCGGCTCTACCCGCCCGCGCACCTCGCCCAGCGGCTCGCCGCGCAGTACCACCTCGTCGCCGTCCTCGAGGAACGTGCGGGTGGAGCCGTCCGGCAGCTCGATCGGCTCCTCGCCGTTCCAGCTCAGCTCGATCAGGCTCCCGCGCTCCGCGCGCTCCGGCCCAGAGATGGTGCCCGTGGCGAGCAGGTCGCCGGTGCGAAGGCTCGCGCCGTTCACGGTCAGGTGGGCGATCTGCTGCGCGATCGACCAGTAGAGGTGGCGCGTATTCGAGCGGGCGATCACCGCACCGCCCAGCTCCACCGTCAATGCGATGTCGTAGACCCAGGGCTCCTCGGCGAGATATGGCAGCGGCGCCGGGTCCTGCGCCTCACCCGGCACGCGCCGGTCCGCCAGCTGGTCGAGCGGCACGACCCAGTGGCTCACGGACGTGGCGAACGACTTGCCCAGGAAGGGGCCGAGCGGCTGGTACTCCCAGGCCTGGATGTCGCGCGCGGACCAGTCGTTCACGAGCACCATGCCGAAGACATGGTCGAGCGCGCTCTCGATTGGCACCGGCTCCCCCATCGTGCTCGGGGTGCCGATCACGAAGCCCGCCTCCAGCTCGATGTCGAGCCGCGCGCTCGGGCCGAAGTCCGCGCCCGGGCGCTGGCCGGTCGGCCGCCGCACCGGCGTCCCACTGGGCACCACCGTCCCCGCCCGGCCGTGATAGCCCACGGGCAGATGCCGCCAGTTCGGCATTAGCGGCTCGGCGTCCGGCCTGAACATCCGGCCCAGGTTCGTGGCGTGGTGGATGGAGGAGAAGAAGTCCACGTAGTCGGCCACCTCGAAGGGCATGCCGAGCTCCGCCCCCTCGAGCTCGCTCCCCTCCCCGACCCGCTCGCTCGCCTGACGCCAGACGTCGGGACCCGCGGCCATGAATGCATTCAGTGAAGGCGAGTCGAAGAGCGGGTCGAGCCCGCGGAGGTCCACGACGGTCCCATCCACTCGCGCGCATAGGCCGCCACCGCGCAGCACGCCGAAGGCGAGCGTCACGACAACAGCCCCAGCTCGACCAGGTCGTCCACGGGCTCCTCCCAGCTGCAGCTGCCGAAGCTCGTGAACAGCGCACGCCCCGCGTCCGAGGGCTCGAGCGCGGCCGCGTCCTCCTCGGCGAGCACGGCCTCGAGCTGCCCGGAGGGTGCCGTGGCGGCCGCAAGCACGTTCAGGAAGCCGTGCTCCTCGCCGCGCCGAACGGCGTGGTGCAGGCCCGCGGTCGCCTTGAACGGCACGCCCGCCTCCCGGCAGCACGCGATCACGAGCGCCACCTGCTCGACCGACGGCGTGAAGGCGCCGCCGCAGCGCAGCTTCACGCGCCCGCCGACCGCCGCGACGGCGCCGATCGCGGCCGGCACGCTGTCGCGCCAGTCCTCGTCGAGGACCAGCTCGAAGTAGGTCTCGACACCGAGCGGCTCGAGCGCCCTGTGGGTTGCCAGCAGATCGGCGGGCTTGGGCCGTGCGCTGTCGAGCACGAGCTCGACGGCCTCGACGCCGTCCGCCCGCGCGACGAGCTCGGCATCCTCGGCCCCGCGAAGCACCACGCTCAGGGCCGGGTGATTGTCGGGCAGCTCGGCGAGCTTCGCCGCCGGGACCACGAAGCGGTTCAGCACGCCCGCGTGCGGACTCTCGCGGGCGCGGCGGTCCTCCACCAGCGCGTCGTCGAGCGACATGCTCGCCGGTGGGAACAGCGCGGCGTGGTCGATCAGGCGCTCGAGCACCGGTGGCGTGGCCACCTAGCCGCGCTCGACGCGGCTCCCGGGCACGATGTCGTCGCGTCCGTCCGGCCAGCGCACCCAGGCCTTGTGCCCGCCGTCGTAGTCGTCTCCCCAGAGCACGAGCGTCGCCTCCTCCCCCTCGACGCTGCAGCTCTCGGTGCCCTCTTCGTCGAGCCCGCGCCAGAGGCGCACGAACGCGTTCGACTCCCACTCGTCGCCGATCGTCGTCGGATCGGTGTGGCCGGGGTGCACCCGCGTCTCGGGCGGGAGCTTCATCAGCACCTCCATGATCGAGTGCTTGAGGTCCTCGAAGCCCGTGGACCCCGGCGCGCGAACGCCGCCGACCGAGCCCTTGAAGAGCGTGTCGCCCGTGAAGACGTCCGTCCCGTTGACCACGAAGTTGAGCATCCCCGCGGTGTGCCCGGGCGTGTGGAGCGACTCGATCGTGAGTCCGCCCACCTCCACCGTCTCCCCAGGCTCGATAGTGCGGTCGACCTGGTCGATCAGCTTGGCCTCGATGGGGTGGGCGAGGATCTCGACGCCGTGGCGCTCCTTCCATACCGCGTTCTCCGCGACGTGGTCGCCGTGGTGGTGGGTGAGCAGGAGCAGCTCGACGTCGAGCCCATGACGCTCGGCCGCCTCGAGCAGCGGACCCGACGGCGCGCCGGAGTCGATAACGACCGCCTTCCCGTTCTCCTCGTCACCGACGAGATAGGCGTTGGAGAGCCAGTCCTGCTGCATGGAGCGCTCGATGATCATGGTCGGGCGGAGCCTAGTATGCGGCCCGCGTGGAGGAGCTGAGAGCCCAGTTTCCCGTCCTCGAGCGGGTCGCCTACCTGAACGCCGGCACGAACGGCCCCGTGCCGACGCGGGCGTTCGAGGCGGTCGAGGCGTCGCTGCGCGACCAGCTCGAGCAGGGCCGGAGCAGCAAGCCGTGGTTCGAGCGTCAGATCGAGCGGATCGACTCCCTCCGCGAGCGCGCCGCCGGGCTCCTCGGGGCGACCCAGGCGGACGTCGCGCTCACCGGCTCCACCACCGACGGCATCAACGCCGTCCTGCACGCCATCGACCTGGGCCAGGGCAACGAGATCCTCACGAGCGACGAGGAGCACCCCGGCGTGCTCGGCCCGATCGCGACCGCTCGCGACACGCGCGGAGTCAGCGTGCGCGTTGTGCCGTTCGAGGAGCTGCCCGGCGAGGTGCGCCCGGAGACGCGTGTCGTGGTCACCTCGCACGTGTCGTGGGCCACGGGGCGCGTGATGGACACGGCGCCGCTGGCCACCTCGGGCGCGCTGCTGGTGCTGGACGGCGCACAAGGGCTCGGCGCAGTGCCTGTCGACGTGCGCGCGCTCGGGTGCGATTTCTACGCCGCCTCCGGCCAGAAGTGGCTCTGCGGCCCCGGCGGCATCGGCTACCTCTACGCGAACCCCGAGCTCGTGCCCGCCCTGCCCGCCCCGTGGAGCGGGTACCACGCGATGGAGTGGTCAGAGCGCGCGCTGGTGCCCGCGCTCCACCCCGATGCGCGGCGGCTCACCACCGGCTTTCCGGTTCCGCACCACGTGGAGTGGGCGCACGCCGCGCTCGACGTGCTCGAGGAGTCCGGCTTCGACCAGGTGCACGCGCGCGCGACCGACCTCGCGGAGCGCTTCGCGGCGAGCTTGCGCGATCGCGGCGTGGCGGTCGCCCCCCGCGGCCGCACCACCCTCGTCTCCTTCGAGGTGCCCGACCCGGAGGCCTTCGCCCAGCAGGCGGCGGACCACGCGATCGTGATCCGCTTCCTCCCCGGCCGTCCGTGGGCGCGCGCCTCCGTCGGCGCGTGGAACAGCGAGGACGAGCTCGACCGCCTCGCGGAGCTCGCCGCGAGCGCAGCGGCCGCGGCGCCCGTCGACGCTAGTCGCCCGTGAGGATCACGATCCCGAAGACAACCGCGGCCACCACGGTCGCGAGCCCGACCACGCCGACGACTGCGTAGGCCACCACCCCGCCGGCGCGGCCGTCGCGGCCGCTCTCCAGCGCGCGGGTCGTTCCCAGGAGTGCGAAGCCCCATGCCGCCGTCACGCCGACTCCGGCAATCAGTGACACCCAGATGACCTGGAGCAGCGCGTCCCAGTCGACCACGGTCGCGATCACGACGACGTGCTCCCGGGAGCGGGCACCACGCCGGGCGCCGCGCCCTCACGCGACCGGCGCGCGAACAGCAGCGTGGCACCGGCGAGGATGGCCGTCGATACCACGATCGGCCCGGCGGCCCCGGTCCCGAACACGCGCGTGATCAGGAAGGTGAGGGCGCCGATCACCGCGGCCGCCGGGAGCGTCAGCACCCAGGCGAGCACGATGTTGCCGGCCACTCCCCAGCGCACGGCCGACAGCCGCTTCGCGGCGCCCGAGCCGATCACGGCGCCCGAGATCGTGTGCGTCGTCGACAGCGGGAAGCCCACGTGCGACGCCGCGAGGATCACCGTCGACCCGGCGCCCTGAGCGGCGAATCCCTGTGCGGCGTCCATCTTGTGGATGCGGCTGCCCATCGTCCTGATGATCCGCCAGCCGCCTACGTAGGTGCCGAGCGCGATCGCGGTCGCCGCCGCGACGACCACCCAGTCCGGCACGTGGAAGTTGTCCTCCGCGATCGTCCCGTTGGCCACGAGCGCGAGCGTGATCACGCCCATCGTCTTCTGAGCGTCGTTGGTCCCGTGCGCCAGCGCGAGCAGCCCGCCGGAGATCACCTGGCCGAGCTTGAAGCCGCCGGTCACCGGGCCCGGCCGCAGCCGCCCGACGATCCGGTAGAGGACCACGATCGCGAGCCCGCCGACGACGAACGCGAGCACGGGCGCCACCAGCGCGGGGATCATCACTTTGCCGAGGATCCCCTCCTGGAAGAACACGTTGTCGGCGCCCTCCGCAACGAACACGGCGCCGACCATCCCACCGATCAGCGCATGCGACGAGCTCGACGGCAGCCCGAAGTACCAGGTGATCAGGTTCCAGGCGATCGCGCCGACGAGGCCGCCGAACACCGCCAGGAGCCCGACCGAATTGGCCTGCACCGACACGACGTCCTTGGCCACGGTCGCCGCCACCTCGAGCGAGATGAACGCCCCGACGAAGTTGAGGATCGACGCGTACCCGACCGCCACCCGCGGCGGCATCGCGCGCGTCGAGATCGAGGTGGCGACCACGTTCGCGGTGTCGTGGAAGCCGTTGGTGAAGTCGAAGACGAGCGCCGTCGCGACGACGATCACGACGATGATCTCGCTGCCCATGGTTCGGCTTCTGCCCGCCTAGGAGTTCTTGATAACGATTCCCTGGAGGATGTTCGCGACGTGCTCGGTGGCGTCGATCGCCTCCTCGAGGCGCTCGAAGATGTCCTTCCAGCGGATCACGACCATCGGGTCGATCCCCGTGTCGAACAGGGAGGCGATCGCCTCGCGGACGATGCGGTCGCCGTCGTTCTCGAGCCGGTTCAGCTCGACCGTGTAGTGCGAGATGTCCCGGAACCCGCGCAGACGCGGCATGGCCTCGGCGATCTGCCGAGCCGCGGAGTGCAGCACGCGCGCGAGGTCCTGCGCCTGCTCCATCGGGGCCTCGATCTTGTAGAGCCCGAGGTAGTCCGCGACCTCCTCGGTGAAATCGACGACGTCGTCGAGCGCGGAGGCCAGCTCGTAGATGTCCTCGCGGTCGATCGGCGTCACGAACGTCTGGTTGAGACGCTGGATGATGTCGTGGGTGATCCGGTCGCCGTCCTGCTCGCAGATCAGGATCTCCCTGGCGAGCTCGTTGCGCTCGGGGTACTCGTTGAGCAGCTCCTCGAGCAGGGCGGCGGCGCGCCTGATGTTCCCGCCCGCTTCCTCGAACAGGTCGAAGAACTCGCGGTCGCGAGGGGCTAGCACATTCGCCAAGCGCACCGGCGGGAAGCTAGCACCACCGGCGGCGACCCACGCTCAGTCCACCTGGAACCGGGCGAGCTCCATGCGGCGCGCGGGCAGCTCGCCGACCAGCTCCCTGACCGCCGCCACCGACGCCTCCCAGTCGTACTCCACGCGCCGGTGGTCGACGCGGCCAGCGTCGACCACGGCGTAGGCGGCACGGTGGTCGCCGTCGAGCGGCATCCCCACGCTGCCGGGGTTCACGAGCTGGATGCCGCCAGGCCCCGGGCGCTCGAAGGCGAGGTGCGTGTGCCCGAATACGACGCGCTCGGCCTCGACTCCCATGAGCCGCTCGGCGTCGCTCTCCTGCGGCTCCGGATAGAAGCTGTCCATGTCGGAGAGCGGCGAGGCGTGGCAGTAGAGCGTGCCCCCATGGGTCGTCGACTCCGGCAGGGCGGCGAGCTCGCGGCAGAGCTCCTCGCCGATCATCTCGCGAGAGCGGTCCACGAGCTCGACCATCAAGTCGGGGATATCCGAGGAGTCCACGAGCCAGCGGTCGACGTTCCCGCGGATCCACTCGGCATCGAGCTCCCTCAAGCGCTCGACGGTCTCCACCGGCCAGGCGCCGAAGGTGGCGTAGTCGCCGCCGAGGACGAACTCGTCGGCGTCGCTCGCGTCGGCCAGGACCGCCTCGAGCGCCGGCAGGTTGCCGTGGATGTCATAGAGAAGCGCCCGCAACGCTTCGCATGCTGTCAGCTACGCGGGGGACTCCGCGTCAGCCCCTGGTGAAGAGGTCCTTGAAATGGCCCTTCTTCTTAACACCCCTCCTTGGAATCGCCCCTTGACTTTCCAAGCGCGCGTACCCAAGGCCGCAACGTTTAGCCCACCTTCAAACCGGAATGCTCCAATGGAGGGACTCGAATCCGAGGGAGGCTTCGGAACCCATGGACAAGCACACTGCCCGCCGCGAACAGCCGCGCGCGACCGAGCGCGCGGAACGACACGACGACCTGCCGACCTGGCGAAAGACGCGCCCGCGCGCGAATCCCGAGGTGCACCGCGCCGACCTCGAGCGCAGCACCGAGCGGCTGGAGATGCTGCTCGGACACTGATCCCGGCGAGCCCCGCTCAGGCGAGGCTCTTTCTTTCTCAGCCGGACGGTCGGCCGGCCGAGTCGCCAAGCTCCGTTATCGCGGCCACGGCCACCATCTCGGGGGTGACGTCGACGGGGAGGCTCGCGGCGGAGACGGCCGCGAGCAGCGCGGATGCCGCCGCATGCAGCCGGCGGCCGGACTCCAGGGCGGCGCGCTCCAGCAGCTCCTCGCGCTCGCGATCCGGTAGGGAGCTCAAGTGCGCTTCGGCCATCGCGGCCCCGCCGTCCGGTGATTCGTCGATGCCGTCGAGCACGGCGTCGTCCGCGCTTGGCGCCAGGTCGTTGAGAGCGATCCGCCGCACGATGAAATCCCCGAACGCCTCCGAGGCGTCCGAATCGAGCACCCGCGCCATCAGCTCCCTGAGCTCGGTGCCACCTGGCTTGCTGCTCTCGGCCACGCATGCGCAGCATCGCACGCGGGATACTCGCTTGCCAATGTCACGCGACAATGTGGAGGCGCTGCGCCGGATCTTCCAGCAGTTGTTCGGTCGCCGGCGGGTCGACCCGGAGCTGCTGGCAGAGGACGCGGAGTGGGTGAACCCTCCGGACGCGGTCGAGCCCGGCACGCGGCGCGGCGCGGACAGCTTCAACGAGGCGATCGCCAACGTGTTCGCCGCGTGGGACGACGTCCGTTTTGACCCTGAGCGCGTGATCGAC
>JBKPBS010000025.1:0-23419 GCA_046726915.1 Actinomycetota bacterium | reverse complement strand
ACGACCGGGTAGATCATCAGCCGGAGCTCGTCGACGAGGTCGTGCTCGATCAGCGTGCGCGCGAGCTGGGGGCTGCCGAGGACGACGATTTCCCCATCGAGCTCCTGCTTCAGCTTCGAGACCTCGTCGACCACGTCGCCCTTCAGAACCGTCGAGTTGTTCCAGTCGGGTTCCTCGAGCGTCGAGGACACGACGTACTTGGGCAGGCTGTTCATCTTGTCCGCCAGCGCGCCACCGCGGGATGGCCACGTCGCGGCGAAGAACCCGTAGGTCCGCCGACCCAGCAGCAGCGCCTCGGTGCCCAGCGTCTTGTCGAGCGTGAACTTTTCGCCGTCGTCGCCGCGATCGGTCTCCCAGAACCAGCCGCCGACCCTGAGGCCCTCGGCACCGGTCGGGTCCTCGATGACTCCGTCGAGCGAGACGTTCTCGCTTATGACGATCTTTCCCATCTCGGTTCTCCTTCGTTGGTGTTAGCGTCGGATGCGAAGCTTTCGCGGCAGTCCGAAGAGCGGGAAGACGCTGCTGTCGGTGAACCGCGTTATGGCGGAGATCTGGTCGCCCTCAAGGGTGAGGACGAACAGCCCGTACGGCCGGGCGATGTCGGTGTTCGGGGAGGGGAGGTAGCAGCCGAACGCCGGCTGGGTGTTCGCGCGCGTTGGTACGAGCCGCAGCGGCACGCCGCGGCGGACCTCCATGTTGACCAGCAGCGCGCGGATCGCGTTGGGGCCCTGGTACTGATATGGCTCGGGCGGCATGGTCACCCAGGCGTCTTCGGTGAGGAGGGCGACCATGCCGTCGACGTCGCCTGCCTCGACGGCTTCGGCGAAGCGGCCGACGACGTCCCGCTCGCGCTTGGAGTTCGGGAGCGGCGCTCGTTCGCGTCCGGTGGCGGGGAGCCGCGACTCGAACGCCGCGCGAGCGCGACGCAGGAGGCTGTTGACCGATGGCTCGGTGGTCTCGAGCATCTCGGCGACCTCGCCGACGCGGTAGCCGAGCACGTCGCGCAGCACGAGCACCGCGCGCTGCTGCGGTGGGAGGTGCTGAAGGCCGACGATGAACGCCAGTTCCGTGGCCTCTTTGGTCTCGTAGCGCGCTTCGGGTCCGGGGGCGTCGTCGGGGATGCCCTCGACCAGGACATCCGGGAAGGGCTCGACCCAGACCGGCTCGGCCACGCGCGATGGCTCGGGCAGCTCGGTCATCCGCCGCAGGCCCTCCGGGCGGCGCCGGCTTGCACGGAGGGCATCCAGCGAGCGGTTGGCGGCGATTCGGTGTAGCCAGGTGCGAACCGACGAGCGTCCCTGAAAGTGGTCGAGGCCGCGCCAGGCGGCGAGCAGCGTCTCCTGGAGCAGGTCTTCGGCGTCCTGCGCGGAGCCGACGATCCGGTAGATGTGGAGTTGGAGCTCACGCCGGTAGGGGTCGGTCAGCTCGCGGAACGCGTCCTCGTCGCCGGCGCGCGCGCGGCCGAGGGTCTGCTCGGTCACGCTCGCATCCTCGCGTCGGCTCGTCCTTTCGCTGGCATCACAAGTACTGACGTCGCGGCGGCTCGAAATGGACCGCTCAATTTGCGTCCGGGCGAACGCCTCAACGGGCATGGAATCGAACCCGACATCAAACGCTCTCGATCCGCGCCGCTGGTGGGCGCTTGCGCTTCTCTGCGGCGCCTTCTTCATGGTGCTCCTGGACGGCACGATCGTGCTCGTGGCGCTGCCCTCGATCGGCGCGGACCTCGGCTTCTCGGAGCAGGGCCTTCAGTGGGTGCTGAGCGCCTACGCGCTCACGTTCGGCGGCCTGCTCTTGCTCGGAGGACGGGCGGCGGACCTGCTCGGGCGCCGGCGCGTGTTCATTGCCGGTGTCCTGCTGTTCACGGCTGCCTCGCTCATGTGCGGGCTCGCCTGGTCGCCGGCAGCGCTCCTTGCGGCCCGCGTGGTGCAGGGCGTCGGCGCCGCGATCATGACGCCGACCGCGCTCTCGATCATCTCCGCGACCTTTCCCGAGGGCCCCGAGCGGAACAAGGCGCTCGGGATCTGGGGCGGGCTTGGCGGCATCGGCGCCACCGCGGCGTGGCTGATCGGCGGCCCGCTGGTCGAGGGCCCAGGCTGGGAGTGGATCTTCTTCATCAACATCCCGCTCGGCCTGGCAGCGCTCGCGTTGTCGCCCGTGCTCCTGCGCGAGAGCCGGGGCGCGTTGCCACGGCAAAGCTACGACCCCGCCGGGGCGCTGACGATCACCGGCGCGCTCGTGCTGCTCGTCTACGCGGTCGTCGAGGCGCCCGACGCCGGGTGGGGAGACGCGCAGACGATCCTGCTCGTTGCGGGCTCGGCCGTGCTGCTTGCTGCCTTCGCGCTGATCGAGTCGCGCCACCGCGCGCCGCTCGTGCCGCTCCGCTTCCTCCGCTCGCGCACGCGCGCCGGCGCGAACGGGGTCATGCTCTTCGTCGGCACCGTCGCGGTCGGCATGCCGTTCGTCCTCACGCTCTACGCGCAGCAGGTGCTCGGCTACTCGGCCGTCGAGTTCGGGGTCGGCTCCGTCGTGCTCGCGGTCGCGGTCACGGTCGGCGCGATCGCCGCTCAGGCCGCGGTCGTCAGGGTTGGCTTCAGGCCGGTCGCCGCGACCGGCATGGCGCTCATGGGCGCGGGCTCGCTCCTGCTCACGCAAGTCTCCGTGAGCGGCAGCTACTTCGGCGACATCTTCCTCGGGCTGCTCGTCTGCGGTCCCGGGATCGGCCTCGCGTTCGTCACCGCCACGGTCGCGGCGCTCGCGGGCGTCGCCGAGCACGAGGCCGGGCTCGCCTCGGGCCTCAGCAACACCGCCCTCCAGGTGGGCGCCGCGCTCGGCGTCGCGATCGTCACGAGCGTCGCCGTCTCCACCTCGGACGAATACCTGGCAGCGAACGAAGGTGCGAACCCGCTCGTCGTGCTGAACGAGGGCTTCCAGACCGCCTTCCTCGCGTGCGTCATCCTCGCCGGGATCGGCCTGGCGCTGGCGCTCCTGCTTCCCGGTCGGCCGCGGACAGCAGGGCAGGAGCACCTGGAGCCGGCCCCGACGACCAGTGCCGGGGACTGAGGCTCAGCTCGCCTGCTTGCTCAACGTGACGTCCATCCAGGGCTGCCAGGTCGAGTCGTCGCGGAGCGCGTCCCAGCGGCCGGTGATGACTGTGCGGTCGCTGTTGAAGCTGCCGCTGAAGCGGTCGTTCGCGCTGGTCATGGTCCATACCAGCGCTCCACGGTCCTCGCCGAGGTGCGCCTCGTACGCGGCCGGCCCATCGCTCCCGAAGTACTGCGTCACGTAGGCGCCGCGGCCGGGGTCGTAGCCGATGATCTCGGCGCCCTCAACCTTCTGGTCTCCCACCCGCGCGTCGACGAGGTGCAGCAGCGCTCCACCGGGGAGGCGCTCGTACGTGTCCACGGCATCGATTCGGGCCGCGGGGGCCCCCGGGGCTTCCGAAGTCCAGCCCTCGGTCCTCCACCTGCCGATCAACGCGTCCAGGTGCTCCAGTGGGTTGGTCGGTGTGTCGGCCATTCGCTTCCTTCCTTTGAAGCTGATCGCCCCCTCGGGCGGGCAGCGATACTCATTGAACGATGTGGGATGAGCGCATCGGCGTCGTACGAGGATTCGCTGACGCGATCACCGAGCAGGATCTCGAGGCGGCCCTCGAGCTCTGCCACCCCGAGATCGAGTTTTTCTCGCTGATGGCCCAGCTCGAGGCGACGCCGTACAGCGGATTCGCGGGCATTCGCAAGTACTTCAAAGAAATTGCCTTGACGTGGGAGGAGTGGCGAGTCGAGGTCGAGCAGCTGGTGGCCTCGCCCGACGGCCGTGTCGTGATCGTCATGTCGACGCACATGCGCGGGAGGGGGAGCGGGCTCCCGTTCGCACAGCGAATCGCAAACGTCTGGGAGTTCAAGGACGAGAAGCTCTGGCGCGCGACGCTTTACCGGGATCCCGCCGACGCGCTCCGAGCCGTTGAGGCGCCGGCCGGCGAGCAGTAGCTTCGACACCGCGGCTATGCGCACGGCTGGGTGGCGAGTACCAGCGGCGTGGCCGCGCTCGCTTCGAGCTCGTGCGGTTCGTCGGCGCGCCGCAGGAGCCTCGCGACCATCACTGCGGCGGCGACCACGAGCACGCCGCTCAGCGTGGCCGCGACCTGTAGCCCTTGAGTGAAGGCCTCGCGGGCGGGCTCGAGCACGTCGGCGGCAAGCTGGTGCGGCAGCCTGTCGGCGACTCCGACGGCGCCGGCGAGCGTGTCGCCCGCGGTCCGGGCCGCGCCGGCCGGCAGATCAGCTTGGAACGCGTCGGCCGTGCCGGTGCGGTAGACGGCCGTCCCGATCGTGCCCAGGATCGCGAGACCGAGGGCGCCGCCCAGCTCCGAGCTGGTCTCCGAGATCCCCGCGGCGGCACCGGCTCGCTCCGGCGGAGCGCTGCCGACCGCGAGGTCGGCCGCCAGTGTGAACAGCGGCGCGAGGCCAAGCGACAGGATGACGATACCGGCGACGAGGAGGCCTGGACCACCTGTTGCGCTGACCTGCGTGAGCAGTGCGATGCCGACGATTGCGACGGCGATCCCGCCGAGCATGGTCGCCGGCGGGCGCACGCGCGCTGCGAGCGGGGGCGTGAGCTGCGAACCGAGTATGAACGCGACCGCGCCGGGCGCGCTCCACAGCCCCGCCTCAAGCGGTGAGTAGCCGAGCACCAGCTGGAAGTACTGGCCGACGAACACCTCGATTCCGAACACGACCGCGAATCCGAGCGTGTTCGCACCCAGCGCAAGGCTGAACGCGGGCCGGCGGAACAAGCCGAGGTCGATCATCGGCTCGGACAGCCGGCGCTGGCGGTCGATGAACAGGCCGCCGACCGCGAGCCCGATGAGGACCGGGGCGACGCTGGCGAGGTCGACGCCGTCCTTGGCGATGGCCTTGATGCCGTAGATCACGGCCAACACGGCGACCAGCGACAGCGCTGCGCTCACCAGATCGAGCCGGCCTGGCTGTGGGTCCTTGTACTCGGGGAGCAGGCGCGGCCCGATCGCCAACAGCAGCGCCATCACGGGCACCGCCAACAGGAAGACCGAGCCCCAGTCAAAGCTCTCGAGCAGAAGTCCGCCGACGAGCGGGCCAATCGCGGCGCCGGCCGAGAAGCTCGCAATCCAGATCCCGATCGCAACCGTGCGCTGCCCGTCGTCCCCGAACATGTTGCGGATCAGCGACAGCGTCGAGGGCGCCAGTGTCGCGCCGGCGACTCCGAGCAGCGCGCGCGAGGCGATCAGCATCTCGGGGCTTGACGAGAACGCCGCGACGACCGACGCGGCGCCAAACGCGGCTGCGCCGGTCAGCAGCAGCCGCCGGCGGCCGATCCGGTCGCCGAGCGTCCCCATCGTGATCAGGAAGCCGGCGACCATGAAGCCGTAGATGTCGACGATCCAGAGCAGCTCGGTGCTGCTCGGACGCAGGTCGGCGCTGAGCGACGGGAGGGCGAGGGTAAGGACAGTGAGGTCCATCGCGTAGACGAGGGACGGCAGCGCGATCACGGCGAGCCCGATCCATTCGCGCCGGGTCGCGCGCCGCGGCTGCGCGGTGTTGGGGGTGGTGGTCTGTCTGTCGCTCTGAGCCATTGCTGCCTCCTCGAATGCGATCTATCTGACCTCGCAGTTACGGCAGCAGCGGCGGGCGTTACGGAATTTGTCAGCGCGTCCGGAGCTCGCGGAAGTCCGCGATCAGGGCGTCGCGTATCTCGGCCGGGAACGACTCCTCGGTGAGGCCTCTGAGCGAGCCGGCGATCGTCCGCAGCTGCTGGAGGTACTCCGTGCAGCCGGGGCAGGTGTCGAGGTGGCGCTCGAGCCGCCGCGCCTGGGCCTCGGGCAGGACGCCCTCCATGTAGTCGGTCACGAGCTCGACCACCTCGACGCAGGCGAGCTCGTCGGCGTGGGTATGCACCTGCTTGTCGGCCATCAGTCGGACTTCTCTTCCTTCTTCGCAGTGTCGTCCATCAGCTCCGCCGTTACGGCGTCGTAGTCGGTCTCCATGACAGCGCCGTAGTAGTCCTCGATCGCGGTTCGGACACGGCTGCGCGCGCGGTGGAGCATGACCCGCTGGTTTCCGGCCGAGATCTCGAGCGCCTGGGAGACCTCCTCCGAGCTCCAACCCTCGATGTCCCGCAACGCAATCACGGTCCGCTGAGCCACGGGCAGCTCGGCGATCGCGGAGGCGATGACATCGCGCGTCTCGCCGGCCAGCAGGCCCTCCTCGGGCGTCGGCCAGCGCGTCGGCATGATCGCCCAGTGCCCGGGGAACAGCGCGCTGTCGGCCGGCAGGAAGCGATCGGGGTCAACCGACGGCTCGGCGGTGTCCTCCTCCTTCGCGAGCGCCGAGAACGGAACACTCCGCCGCTCGCGGGCGCCGGCGCGCAGCGCGATGTTGGTCAGGATGCGGAAGATCCACGTCTTGAGCGAGGCGCGGCCCTCGAAGCGGTCGATCCCGCGCATCACCGCGATCCAGGTCTCCTGCACGACCTCCTCAGCCGCCGCCCGGTTCGGCACATAAGCCATCGCCACCCGCACCATCGTCGAGCTGTGGCGATCGACGAGCGTCGCGAACGCGTCCGCATCGCCCCGGCAGAGCGCCTCGATCAGCCCAGCGTCCGCGTGGCTCGCTATCGGTCCGGGCATGGCACGCTGGGCCTGACCCTGTATCTCCTCAAGCTCATCGTCTCTCCTCTCAACGCCGAGGCTAGATAGCGACGGCTGGCTGCGCATCGGACCACCGGATCCGATCCCAATCCGACCGCGGTCGCAAGAGCGCTCCCGGCCCGGTCTACTCGGTCGTCGGCGTTGGCATCGAGCCGGGGGTCACCACGCCGTGGTCGTAGGCGAACACGATCGCCGCGGCTCGGTCGCGAACGCCCAGCTTCGTGAAGATGCTGCCCACATGGGTCTTCACGGTGGCCTCGGCGACGTACAAGCTCGCGGCGATCTCGGCATTGGTCGCACCGCGCGCCATCAGCCGCAGGACATCATGCTCGCGTTCGGTGAGCAGGTCGAGCCGGGCCGCGTCACGAGTCGCCGGCGCGACCACCCGGCGGTACCGGTCGAGGACGCGCGGCGCGACACCTGGGTCGAACCAGGCGCCCCCGCCGGCCACCGCTCGCACCGCGGCGATCAGGTCTTCCGCGGAGCTGTCCTTGAGCACGAACCCCGCGGCCCCGGCCTCGATGGCCGCCCACAGCACCTCGTCCTCCCCGAACGTCGTGAGAACGAGGACGGGACCAGCGCCCGGCGTCCGACTCAGCTGCGCCGTCGCGGTGATGCCGTCAAGGCCCGGCATGCGGATGTCCATCAGGACGACGTCCGGATGCAAGGCGGGCAGCTCCCTGACGGCTTGGTGGCCATCGACACACTCGGCGACCACGTCGAACCCGTCTGTTGGCGAGAGGATCCGGGCCAACCCGGCCCGCACGATCGCCTGGTCGTCGACGAGCGCAACCCGGATCATGGGCTCCCCGCGTTCCCGGCGGGCATCGCCTCTCGCGCCTCCAAGGGAAGGCGGCAGCTGATCCGCCAGCCGTCGATCGTCGGCCCGGCGGTGAACTCCCCGCCCAGCGCAGTGGCTCGTTCCCGCATCCCGATCAGGCCGTACCTGGGCCGCGCCGATTCGCCGGCCGGTTCGGCGACCGTCGGTCCAACCGTCTCGGCGGTTAGGCAGGCCCGCTCGTCGGCCACCTCGATCGCGAGAACGGTGTGCGCTCGCGGTGCGTGCCTTGCCGCGTTTGCCAGTGCCTCCTGGCTGATCCGATAGAGCGCGTCGCCGACTCCCGGCGCGATCAGAGAGAGGTCGCCGCGCGTCCGCAGCTCGACGGCCAGGTCCCCGCTCCGCGCCTGGTCGACGAGCGTGCTGATCTCGTTTACCGACGGGCAGGGCAGCACCGCCGCACGTTCGTCATCGCTACGCAGCAGCGCGACCGTACGGCGAAGCTCTCGCATGCTGCGCCGGCCGATGTCCTCGGCCGACCGCAGTGCCTCTTCGACGGCTGCGGGGTCGCGGCGCAGCACGTGGCGCGCACTGGTGACCTGGAGCATGACGGCGGCCAGACCGTGTCCCACGAAGTCGTGGACATCACGGGCGATTCGGCGCCGCTCGGCCAGCAGCGCCTGCTCGGCGAGCTCGCGTCGGGTCGCATCGAGCTGCGCCGCCAGGTCACCCTCGCGCGCGGCCTTGCGACCGAGGATCCACGGGAAGGCGATGCCCAGGACCCAGATTCCGACCGCGATCTCGGCGGGATCCTGAATCAGCGCCGCCGCCACCGGCGATAGCGCGGCGAGCACGCCCAGCGCTGCGGCGGTCGACGGCGAGGGGGCCCAGCGTCCGATCACAAAGCCGAGCAGAGAAACCTCGAACAGGAGCGGCTCGAGCTGCCCGGAGCGCTGTGCCACGACAGCCGGGACTGCCACCGCGAGCGACAACGCCAGGAGCGGCACGCCGGGCACGTAGGTCCAAAGGACGAAGGCGCCCACCGCGACTCCGGCAAGGATCAGGTCGGCGGCAGATGACGGGTCCGTAACGGCAGCGACGATCGCGACCGTGAGCGCGAAGACCGGGATCAGCGCGCGCACCTGCTCGGTCTGCGACGACTCCGGAAATGACCCGCCGGACACAACCCCGACGGTACTGCCGCGGGGCCGGTCGCGACACCCCCTGGAGGCTGAGACGGGGCTTCCTACCAGGGGTGGAGCCGCGGCTCGAGCACGCTCATGACTCGGTCTCGACCGCGCTCCTCACCGTTGCTGGGTCCTGGCGTGGGTGTCCGGTGCCGCGGGCCAGGGCCGACGGCCACCAGACTCGGTCGCCCATTTCGAGCACGAGGGCGGGCACGAGCAGCGAGCGCACGAGGAAGGTGTCGATCAGGACGCCGATCGCGATCGTGAAGCCGATCTCGGTCAGCATCACGAGCGGCAGCACCGCGAGTGTGGAGAAGGTGCCGGCGAGGACGAGGCCCGCCGAGGTGATCACCGCGCCGGTCACGGCCAGGCCTCTAACGGTGCCGTCACGCGTGCCGTGCGTGAAGGTCTCCTCGCGCACGCGCGCCATCAGGAAGATGTTGTAGTCGATGCCCAGCGCGACCAGGAAGACGAATGCGAACAGCGGAAGGTCGGGCGCCATGCCTGGGAAGTCGAAGATGTTCTCGAAGAAGAACGCGCTGATCCCGAGCGCTGCGAAGTAGGAGACGATCACGGTCCCGATCAGCACCAGCGGCGCCGTGATCGCGCGCAACAGCGCGGCGAGGATCAGGAACACGACGGCCAACGCGATCGGCACGATCAGCCGGTTGTCGCGCGCCGCGGACGTGCGCAGATCGGACTCCTCAGCGGTCGGGCCGCCGACCAGGACCTCGCCGTCGGCGGCTTCGCGGGCGGTCTCGCGGAGGTCCGGGATCCGGTCGAAGGCGGCCGTGCTGTAGGGGTCCTCGTCGAGCGTGACCTCGAGCTTGACCCCGGCGGGGCCCTCCTCCACCCGAGGGGACACGTCCGCGACGCCGGGCGCCCGGGCCAGCGCCGCGCTGACGGAGGGGACATCGGCGCGGTCGCTGACCAGGACGTTGGTGGGCGCGTTGGCGCCCGCGGGGAAGCCCGCCTCAAGTAGTTGCTGGCCCTGCACCGAGTCGACGTCGTTCCGGAACATGTTGCCGCTGGTCAGGTCGCTGTTCAGGAAGGCGAGGCCCGCGATCATCACCGCCAGCACTGCGGTGGTCCCGACCCAGACGCGCCTCGGGCCGCGGGCCACCCATTCGGCGATCCGGCGCCACACGCCGTGCGTCGCGTCGGTGCCCTCGGTGCCGAAGCGCGGGACGAAGGGCCAGAAGGCCCGGCGCCCGAAGATGGTCAGCAGGGCGGGAAGGATGGTCAGCATCGAGACCATCGCCATCGCGATGCCGAGCGCGCCGATCGGCCCGAGGCCAGAGGTGCCGGTGACCTCGGCCAGCGACAGCGTCAGCAGCGCCGCCATCACCGTGCCGCCGGAGGCGAGGATCACGGGACCGGTCCGTCGCAGCGCCACGCGGATCGCGGCGTGCTTGTCCTCGTGCCGGCGGAGCTCCTCGCGGTAGCGCGAGACCATCAGCAGTGCGTAGTCGGTCCCGGCGCCGAACACCAAGACCGGCAGGATGCCGCCGGACTGACCGGTGACGGTGACGCCGGCGTCGGCGATCAGGTAGCCGAGCCCGCGAGAGGTCAGCTCGGCGAGCAGCACCGAGAAGAACGGGATCAACCAGAAGATCGGGCTGCGATAGATGATGATCAGCAGCAGCAGCACCAGCGCGGCGGTCGCCATGAGCAGGGTGCCGTTGATGTCATTGAAGACCTCGGTCGCGTCGGCGCTGAACCCGGCCGGGCCGGTCACCTTCGCGTCGAGGCCGGAGGGCAGCGAACCGAGCTCCTCCTTGATCTCCTCCGGAGTGTCGGTGAGGAGGTCTTCCTCATCGCCGCTCGCTTCCTCGGGGACCGTGATCGGCGTCGTCAAGAGGGCAGTGGCGCCGTCTCCCGAGATCCGCGGCCGGCCGGTCTGGGCCACGGTGCCCGAGCGCTCCGCGTTGATGGCCGGGCGCACGCGCTCGTTGATGCCCGTGCGCACCTCCGCGATCGCAGCCCTGTCACGCGCGGTGAGGCCGCCGTCGCGGTGGAAGACGACGATCGCGTCCGCCTCGTCGTCCGAGGGGAAGCCATCGAGTCGCTCGAGCGTCTTCACCGACTCCGAGCTGGCCGGCAGGTAGTCGGCCGGATCGTTCTCCTGGGCGTCCTCGAACTTGCCCGCCAGCGGGCCGATGGCCACAAGCGCCACCAGCCAGACCGCGACGACCGCGAACTTCGTGCGCCGACCGCCAGGCAGCTGCGCGACCGAGCGAGCCAGGCTGCGAAGTCTTTGTGTCAATGCGTTGCCGGAGATCGCGCCAAGGTAGATCGCGGTCGCCGATCGCACATCGGCCTGCGGGAGCGATTTGGCGTCCACCCGTGGTCGGAGTGCGCCGCCATCGGCTCCGCTGCTGCGGGGGACGAGTAGCCGGTGGGCTGAGCGCTTCTAGGGGTGGCGCGGCGGTTCCAGAACGTCCATCCGGACGACCAATCCGTCTACGAGCCGGTGGCGGTGGAGAACGTGCGAATCGGAGATCAGTTCGCCGGTGCGCGCGTCGTGGACCACCTGGTGGACATCGACGGTGATGCTCCCGTCGGGCTCGTCGCTGAACGCCTCGGGCTCGACCTTGCTCGAGATCGCTGCGAACTGCCGGTTCCAGTACGCACGCACGGCCTCGCGGCCGATCACCCGACCGCCTTCCCAGGCGTTGGGCCAATCGACGTTCGGATGCATCAACTCGAGAGCTGCCTCGACATCGCGCGCGTTGAACGCTCGGTACGCGGATCGCAGGACCAGCTCAGCATCTGAACGATTCAAAATCCACTCCTTCTCGGCCGTTCGTGGACGGCCGGCGTCCCCCGTGTTTCGCAGGTCTTAGTCATTGCCTTCGCGCCGAGGCCGTGTCGCCGCGGCAGTTCTGGCAGTGAACGTCGTCGACCGGTTTGCCCGCGATCAGCCTCCTCACCCAGTCGACCAGCTTTTCGCCGTTGACCTCGAGCTCATAGAACCTTGGCCATTCGAGAATCCGGTGGCCGTGGCCGGGTGCGGTGTAGCTATGTAGGACCACCCCGGCCTCCTCGATCGCCGCCTCGTTGGCATCGATCACCGACAGGAGCTTCGACGGGTCCATGCCGAGTGACGCCACTCCTTTCGCTGCTTGTTTGTCGTAGGCGAAGTCGAAGCGGGCCAGCACGATGTCGGGGTCGTGGGTGCCGGCTTGGATCCAGAAGCGTGGGGGGCCCCAGTCGCGGGCGGTGAGCCCTTGGTTGACCTCCCAGTCGGGCATGTTGTCGTAGGCGCCCCACAGCTCACCGAGGAACCTGGCGTTCAAATCGGGGTCGTCTGGAACATGGCCAAACTCGGAGCCGAGCACCGTTACCCGGGCGTCGGGGAGCAGGTCGGCGGCGAGGCCGCCGTAGATGGGGGCGGCGATCGAGGTCTTGCCAACGACGACGACTTGGGCGGCGTCGGGATAGTGGTCCGCGACGTAGTCGAGCGACGTCCGGCCGTTGACGAAGCCCTTGTGCTCGACGGTCAGCTGGGGCGAGTACTGGCGGGTGACGTCGCCGAGGTGCTGGTCGCCGGTACACGAGGGCACGTAGATGAAGCTGTAGTCCCGGAACGGGTTGTCTGCGCGGGCGAAGTTGAAGATCCCATCCTCTTGTGCCGGATCCTCGCCCCAGATGCTCCAGTCGTATGCCGCTGGCCCGCGAGGGTGGTTAAGGCCGATGAATGCGCAGGACTTGGCGTCGAAACAGATGCCGCCGCCGTCGAGGAAGAACACGACCTTGGTTGGGTCCGCCCGGCGCTCCCAGAAGGCGAACTTGCTGCCGTCGGCACACTCGCAATCGCCGCCAGGGACGACCTTCGTCCACTTCTGATCGCCGGGCGCGGCCATGGTGGACGGCGTCCGCGTGGCTGACGACGCGCCCTCGTCGTCATCGCCGCACGCCGCGACCGTGGCCGCCAAAGCGACAAGGAGCAGAAGCAGCGTCGCGAGGGACCTGCGGAGCATCAGGCGAGTTCCGATTGGAGGATTTCGGCGACGGGGCGGCGGGCGCCGAGGCGGGCGGGGATGGCGGTGAGGACGGCCACGACGAGCGCGGTCCCCGGCACCACGGCGAGCAGTTGCCAGGTTGGCGGGCCCCCGCCGTCCCCGCCGCCGCCCAGGGCGGCGAAGAGTGCGAGGCCTCCGGGGACGCCGACGATGGCGCCGGCCAGCGCGGGCAGCACCTGGGCCAGGGAGAGTCCTGCGGTCACCTGCTGCGGCGTCGCGCCCAGGGCGCGTGCGAGCGCCGAGGAGTGCCGGGCGTCGAGCGCGGTCGCCCAGGTGACGAGGATTGCGTTGACGGCCGCGAGGGCGACGAGCGGGACCGTGATCAGTAGCAGCACCTGGTTGGCTCGTTCCTCGTTGGGGTCGGAGCCGCCGACCAGCTGCGCGTCCTGAGCGATCTGGGCGTGGGCGGCCAGCACCGCGACGATCGCGAGGACCGTGATCACGATGCCGACCGCGGTCAAGACGACGCGGCGCGGCCGTCTGGCGGCCACGCGCAACCCGAGGAGAAGGGGAACGGGCAGGCGCGCGGAGATCGCGATCAGCCAGGGCGTTCGCCGGGGTGGGCGCGCCGCGTCGGCCAGCGCGTGGACGGTGCTGGTGCGGGCGGCGCGGACGGCGGGCACGAAGGTCGCGATTGCCGCGACCCCGAGCGCGACGGCCACGACCACGCCGACCGCGGACAGGGTGAGGGACGGCGAACCCGCGCTCCCGAGGAGCCCGGCGCCGGGGTCGGCGAGCAGGGGGGCGGCGAACCATCCGGTCGCCAGCCCGGCCGCGGCCGCGAGCGGGGCCAGGGCGATGAACTCGGCGAGCAGGACGGCGGCGACCAGGCGCGGCGTGGCGCCGACCGCTTTGAGCAGTCCCACGCGGCGGGTCTGGTCGGTCATTCGTCCGCCCACCAGCACCGCGACGCTCGCCACCGCGAGCAATGCAAGCAGCCAGCTGCCGATCCGGAAAACCCTCGCCGTGTCCTTCACGAGCTCGTCGTGGTCGGCGCGGATGTCCTGCCACGACTCCACGATGGGGTCGTGCGTGCTACCCGACCCGGAGTGGGAGCCGACGAAAGCCGGCGCCGCGGTCGGGTCGGCCAGCTTCAGGTTCACGACGTAGGACAGGAATTTTTCTGCGGCGGCGAGACCGCGGGCGTCGGCCTCGGTGAGCCAGACCAGGCCGGGCTCGACCGGGTCCTGTGGCACGCGCATGCGCTCGAGCACCTCCCGCGGCGGCTCATCCGGCGGGGGACCCTCAGGCACCTCGTCTTCCATGGCCTCGGCGAACCAGGGGCACTCCGGCGCGAAGCACACATCGGGATACGGCCTCGCCGCGGCGGTGACCGCCACACCGACAATTCGGAACGAGCGAGCCCTCGCGACGCGGCAGGTTCCCGGCCTGCCGGGGAAATCGAGCCCGCAGAGGCGGGTCCTCAGGGTGATCCGATCCCCTTCGCCGACGCCGAGCGCGTCGGCGAGGCCGGCCTCGACCACCACGCCGCCGTCGTGCACCCAGCTGCCCTGGGTCACCCGGGGCTGGTCGACCGAGGCCGCTGCCGGGTCGCGGCCCTCGGCCCACACGCCCGCCGTACCGCCGACGACCTCGCCCCTGGGTGTCCGTCTCGACCCGGTGACGCCGTCCGCCGCGAGCTCACCGCCGACCACCGGGTACGGCCCGCTGTGGTCGATGACCCCGCGCTCGTCCGTCAGTGCGCGCAGGTCGTCGACCTTGGCGCGCGTCGTTAGATCCGGGCCCACGCTCGCGACGACGTCGGGGCCGGCAGTCGCCTCGCGGGTGGTCTGATACGGCTTGTCCGTCACCCCGTGCATGACGAGCCCGAGCGTGAGCGTCGCGGCGGCGGCCACGATCGCCAGCAGCAGCAGCGCCGCCTCGGCCGGGTGCCGGCGCAGGTCGCGGGCGGCGAGGCGGAAGATGAGCAGGAGGCGGCCCATCGGTTCAGCTCTCCAGTCCGGCGAGCTCGCTGAGCGAGCCGCTGGTGCCGTGGGTCAGCCTGGTCTCCTCGACGAAGGCGCCGTCGCGCATCGAGATCAGCCGGTCCGCAGTGGCGGCGATCCGGTCGTCGTGGGTCACGATGAGCAGCGTCTGCCCCGCCGAGCGCAAACTGTCCAGGAGCCGCAGCACGTCCACGGTCGCGGCGCTGTCGAGGTTGCCGGTCGGTTCGTCGGCGAGCACCACCAGCGGCTCGTTGCTGAGCGCGCGGGCGATCGCGACGCGCTGGCGCTGGCCGCCCGAGAGCGCCGAGGGCAGATGCCGGGCGCGGTCCGCGAGCCCGACCTGTTCGAGCAGCTCCGTGGCGCGTCGGCGTGCCGCGTGCGGCGGGCGCCCGGCGAGCAGCGCGGGCAGCTCGACGTTCTCGACGGCGGTCAACTCGTCCATCAGGTGGAAGGCCTGGAAGACGAAGCCGATCGCGCGGCGCCGCAGCCGAGCCAGGGCCTTCTCGCTGAGCTGGTCGACGCGCCGCTCCTGAAGCCACACCTCGCCCGCCGACGGCCGCTCGAGGCCGCCCAGCAGGTGCAGCAGCGTCGACTTGCCGCAGCCGCTCGGACCCATCACCGCAAGCGTCTCGCCCGAGGCGACCGCCAGATCGACCCCGTCGAGTGCGCGCACGAGGCCGTCTCCCTCGCCGTAGTTCTTCTCCAACCGGCGCGCCCGCAGGATCGGCCCCACGCGCGCCAGCGACTCGTTGGCGTTCATGATCGTCCCTTCGTGTCGTTCCAATGGCGTGCGCAGGCCTCGAGCCAGCGCAGGTCGGCCTGCAGCCTCAGCACCACGCCCTCGAGCAAGAGCCCCGCCGCGGAGCCGTCCGGCTCGGCGAGCGCGGCCCGCTGCACGGCAGCCAGCTCGGCCAACAGCGCGTGCCTCTGGGCGTCCACCAGCCGCACCGGGTCGCCAAGACCCGCCGCGGCCGCCGCCACCAGCTTGAGATGAAACTCCGCCGGCGCGGGCTTTGGCCAGCTCGTGTCCTCCAGCCACTCCGTGACGCGAGCGCGGCCTGCCGCGGTCAGCTCGTACACCTTGCGGTCGGGGCGGTCGGCCTGTCCGACGCGCTCCGAGGAGACCAGGCCGGCCTTCTCGAGCCGAGTGAGCGTCACATACACCTGGCCCGCGTTCATGGCCTCGGCCAGCGGGCCGAGCGCAAGCTGAAGCCGCGCGCGCAGCTGGTAGCCGTGAGACGCCTCCTTGGCCAGAAGCGCGAGCAGAACCTCCTGGACGACCCGGAGCTGGTAGCCCTGAGATGGCTCCTTGCTCGATACGCCCATAGGTTCTGGCACCAAAGCGACCTCTCTAACCGTTATCTATGACTAAGATAACGGTTATCTATGGCGCTGTCAAGCGCCAGGATCGCCGGCGATGACGATGCCGTGCTCGTAGGCGAACACGACGGCCTGCACCCTGTCGCGCAGCCCGAGTTTGAGTAGGACGCTGCCGACGTGGCTCTTGACGGTCGCCTCGGTGACGACCAGCCGCTCCGCGATCTCGCCATTGGACAAGCCGCGCGCGACCAGCACGAGCACTTCGCGCTCGCGCGGCGTGAGCTCGTCGAGCAGCTCGGCGGGCGGCTCGAGCGGGTCGGTGCGGGCGGCGAAATGTTCGACCAGGCGACGCGTGATCGAGGGCGACAGCAGCGCCTCGCCGCTGTGCACGACGCGGATTGCCTCGATCAGGCGCTCGCGCGGCGCGTCCTTGAGCAGGAACCCGGCCGCTCCCGCGCGCAGCGCGCCGAAGACGTACTCGTCGAGATCGAATGTCGTAAGGACCAGCACTCGTGGCGACGGCTCGAGCTCGGCCGCCATCAGCCGTCCGGTGGCCTCGACACCGTCCATGCGCGGCATGCGGATGTCCATCAGGACGACGTCCGGCCGCAGCTTGCGGGCGAGCGCGATGGCCTCTTCGCCGTCGCCCGCCTCGCCGACGACCTGGAAGTCGTCCTGGATCTCCAGGAACAGTCGGAAGCCCGTCCGCACGAGCTCCTGGTCGTCGACGATCAGCAGCCGGATGCTCACGCGTCGCCGCCGATCGGCAGCCGCGCCGCGACCCGATAGCCACCGTGTGGGCGGCGGCCCGTTTCGAGCTCCCCACCGAGCAGGGCGACCCGCTCGCGCATCCCGACGATCCCGTGCCCGGTCGCCGCACCGTCGTGTTCGATTCGCGTGCCGTCGTCCTCCACCTCGACCTCGAGGCGCGTGCCGCGGAACGCGAGCGTCACCTCGACACAGGTGGGGCGCGAGTGCTTGAGCACGTTCGTGAGCGCCTCTTGGACGATCCGGTAGACCGACAGCTCGACGCCGCCCGGCAGCGGCTGCGGCTCGCCTGTCACCTCCAGGTGGACGGGCAGTCCGGCGTCGCGGTAGCCCGCGACCAGCTCGTCCAGCTCCGCCAGCGACGGCTGGGGGCGCGACTCGGCGCCCCGCTCGGGCGAGCGAAGCAGCGCGAGGATCCGGCGCAACTCGGCCAGGCTCTGCTCGGCGCTGGTCTCGACGCGGGCGAGCGTGTCGTCGGCCACGTCGGGGGAGGTGCGCAGCACGTCGCGCGCGCCGCGCACGCCGACCAGCATCACGCTGACCGAGTGGGCGACGATGTCGTGCAGTTCGCGGGCGATCGACGCCCGCTCCTCGTGTACCGCGATCCGGGCCAGCTGCTCGCGCTCGCGTTCGGCGTGGGCCGCGCGTTCCTCGAGCGCGCGCGTGTAGCGACGCCGGGTCTGCACGTAGGCGCCGAGCGCCCAGACGCCGACGACCAGCAGCACAGCGACGGTCGCGCCGAACAAGGCCGAGGCCTGTCGACCCTCCGCGTCCGCGGTCGTGGCGGACAGGACCGCGGCGATCGCAGCCGTCGGCACGAGCGCCGCGAGCGACACCTTCCGCTCGCAGATGGCGGCGGTCGTGTAGAGCGCGATTCCCCCGGCAACACCGGCGGGCTCATCGCCGAGGGCGACTATCGCCGCCGCGCTCGCGAGTGTCGTCGCCAGCACCGCGAGCGGCGCCGACCGGCGCAGCACGAGCGCCCCGCCGGCAACGGCCGCCAGCACGATCGACAGCGGGCTCGCCGCCGCACCGCCATCGGCTACCGAGCCGAGCTCGACGCCTGTCGCGCATAGCGCGACCGCGGTGTCGATCGCGAGCGATCGCCGGCCGGGCGACTGGCGCTCGTCGAGAGGAGATCCCGCCGCGTCGGTCATGCCAGGTCGCGGCGGCGCTCGGTGACGACCGCTGCGAGCAGCAGTGGCAGGGTCCAGGCCAACAGCAGCAGGGCGTCGCCACCCCACGACAGGGTGCCCGCCTGCGGATCCCCGGCCAGCGCGAATGCTGCGCCGAACGGCGTGAACTCGACGGCGGTCTCATCGATGACGGCGATCAGTGGACTCACGACAAAGGCCAGGATCAACGCGCCGACGACGCCCGCGACCTGGTTGCGCACGACCGCGCCGACGGCGACCCCCATGATCGCCGACAGCGAAGCTGCGATCAGGCTCCCAGCCGCCACGAGGGCGATGTCGTGGGAGCCGAGTTCCGGCCCGGGGTGCGCGGCCAGGAGCGCCAGACCGAGCACGAGCGCCACCGCGACCATCAGCGCTCCAACCGCGAGGCCCGTGAGGGCGTAGGCCACCGCGCGGGCCAGCAGGAGTAGCGCGCGGTCGCGTCCCGCTGCGAGCACCGCCGGGGCGGCCGTCCGGTGGCGGTACTCGCCAGTGGCGCCGACCAGCCCGAACAACAGGACTATGATCGGCAGCCCGGCGATCGCCTCCTGCTTGTCGGACACCGTCTCCAGGCGCCCGGAGAACTGGGTCACGATCACCGCGTTGGCGACCGCCAACGCCGCGCCGGTCACCGCGTAGCCGGGCAGCATGCGCGTGCTCACGGTCTTGATCAGCTCACCCCTGATCAGCGCGGTCATGCTGCCTCCTCTTCCGGTTCGGTCAGGCTGAAGAACACGTCCTCAAGCGAGCCGCCGCGCGGAACCAGCTCGTGCAGCAGGATCCGTTCGGTGTGTGCGAGCTCGCCCACCCGCGCGGCGCCGATGTCCTCGAGCAGCAGCCGGCCACCGCCGTTGTGAAACGCGACCCGTCCGCCAGCGCGCTCCACCGCCGTCGCAAGTCGCTCGGGCATCGGCGTGCTGACCGACACGCCGCCGGCGGCCAGCCGTTCGAGCTCCTCGATCGCGCCCTGGCGCACTAGCCGACCCCGGTGGATCACGACGACGTCATCGACCGTCTGCGCGACCTCGGTCAGCACGTGACTCGACAACAGCACGGTCCGGCCCCTCGCTGCGCGCTCGCGCAACAGGGTGCGCAGCCAGCGGATGCCCTGCGGGTCCAGCCCATTCAGCGGCTCGTCGAGCACCACGATCTCCGGATCGCCGAGCAACGCGGACGCGAGCCCAAGCCGCTGGCGCATCCCGGTAGAGAATGTCCCAACACGACGGCTGGCGGCCTCGTCGAGCCCGACGACCCCCAGCACCTCGGCGACGCGCCCCGGCACCAAGCCCGCCAGCGCCGCGAGCGAGCGCAGATGATCGCGGGCCGAGCGGCCCGGATAGGCGCCGCACGACTCGATGTAGACACCGAGCATCCGAGCGTCCGGCGCCATCGAGTCAATCGGCGCGCCGTTGATCAAAGCGCGCCCCGCGGTCGGGCGGGCAAGCCCAACGATCGCCTTCAGCGCGGTCGTCTTGCCGGCGCCGTTCGGTCCCAGGAAACCCGTGACCGCGCCCCGACGGACGGTGAACGACAGGTCGTCGACCGCGGTCACGTCGCCGTAGCGCTTCGTCAGACCCTCAACCGCGATCGCCGGGGAAGACTGCGTGGCTCTCATAAGGACAGGATCGCCCCACCCGGGTCTGGCGCGCATCGGCTCGCAGACCGAACTTTCTCTTCCACCTAGGTGGGATGGTGACGGCCGCCAATCTCCGACCTGCGGTGCACATGCAGGGGTTCTGGTCACGTCTTCATTCCGATTCGTGACGGAGGCTCTACCGGCGGGCTCCACCGCGGGTCACCATCGAGGCATGACGACCGCTCCATACGACGGCCCGCCGCTGGCGGTCGAACTGCGCGGCCTCAGGAAGGCGTATCACGGAGCGGAGGGACCGTGCCGGCGGTGGACGGCTCGACCTCTCGATCGCGAGGGGAGAGCTCCTCGCGCTTCTGGGGCCGAACGGCGCCGGGAAGTCGACGACTGCGGTCATGGCGAGCAGCTCGCGCACGGACAGGTCGCTGATCAGGTCGCCGGTCTGGAGCATCACGCCCACCTCGCCGGCGGCGATGGCCTCCGCCGGCCGGCGACCGAGCACGGACACCGTTCCCTCGTCCGGCTCGGTCAGGCCGAGGAGCATGTCGATGCTGGAACCCGTCGCCCTCGTCGCGGCCCTTCGGGGCGGTCGCAGCCCGCGACGGACCGCCCTTTACGCAAAGGCGCCGATGCCGGTGATGTCGCGGCCGACGATCAGGGCCTGGATCGTCTCGGTGCCCTCGTAGGTGTGGATTGCCTCGATGTCGGCCATGTGACGGATTACGTGGTAGTCGAGCAGGATTCCGTTCCCGCCGAGCAGGTCGCGCCCCTCCGCGATGACCTGGCGTGCCTTACGTGTGTTGTTCAGCTTTGCGAGTCCGGCGATCGTGTCGGTCAGCCGGCCCTGCTCGGCGAGGCGGCCGATCTGCATGCAGTAGAGCTGCATGGCCGTGACCTCCGCGAGCATCTTGACCAGGCGATCCTGCACGATCTGGAAGCTGCAGAGCGGGCGGCCGAACTGCGTCCGTCCCTGCGTGTACGACGATCACGTCCGCGATCGTCCCGTTGCCGATCCAGCGCTTGGCCCCATCGAGCACGTATTCGTCGCCGCTCCGCCGCGCCGTGGTCTCGAGGCCGACCGCGTCCGATCCGTGCTCGGGTTCGGTGAGCGCGAACGCGCCGACCTGCTCGAGGTCCGCCATGGGTGGCAACCAGCGCTCCTTCTGCTCGTCGGAGCCGAGCATTGCGATCGACTTCATGGCGAGTCCGGACTGGACGCCGAGGAAGGTGCCGAGGCTGCCGTCACCGCGGTTCAGCTCCATGTGGACGAGCCCGCAGGCAGTCGCGCTCATCGCAGGACAGCCGTAGCCCTCGATGCCGTCGCCGGCGAGACCGAGCTCGCCCAGCCTCTCGATCAGGGGCCATGGAAGCTCGGCACGTTCCCAATACCCCGCGATGACGGGCAACACCTCGCGGTCCACGAAGCGGCGCGTCTCCATGAAGCGCGTCCACTGCTCGTCCGTGAGCTGGTCGCGTACGAGGAAGTAGTCGGTGGCGAGCGCCTCGCCGACCTTCCGGGTGAGGGTCGCCTCGCTCATCAGCGCTCGGGCAGTGCGAGCGCCTCCGCGATTGCCCGATAGACGCTGCGGTTGAAGACCAGGCCGACGTGGCTCCCGCTGACCTCCACGGCCTCCGCGTACGGAACCACGCAGCCCTCCCAGCGCACCACGCCGTCGTCCTTCGAGTAAATGGTGGTGAGCCGCACCTGGCGCTCGGGAAACGGCTTTCGGTAGTCGCGCGTGAAGGGGCAGCTGCAGTGCCTCGTGAAGCACTCCTCGGCCTCCGCCCGCCGGCTCCACTGGACCCCCGCCCGCGCCCCGGCCACGAGCATCCGGGTCGGGAGGCTGATGCCGAGCATCCGGCGCAGGTCGGCGCCGAGCGAGATCGCATGCGAGATCCGGTCGGGGTGCCGCGCCGCGAGCGCCCTGACGAAGTGTCCGCCGCGGCTGTGCCCGATGAGCGCGACCCTCTCGCCGTGGCGGCGGTGGACCGCCTCGACCCGCCGCTCCACACGCTCGAGCGCGCGGTTTGAGCAATCGACGTTCGCGACGAAGCCGCAGGTGTACGGGCGGTAGCCGATACGCCGGAGCCAATCGCGCATGACGAGCACCGTGAAGTCGCCCGCGAGGAACCCGGGAGCGAGCACCACCGGGCGCCCGTTGCCTCGCGGCACGTCTCGGCCGTGGAAGACCGGATCGGCGACGAGGCGCGAGAGCTCGAGCTGCCAGCGCAATTCGGCCAGCGGCCGGCCCAGCCACCAGCGGTCGGCGGGGACCTCGGGCGGGAGCAGCCCCTCGCCACGGCGCCCCGGCCGGTGTGCCGTCTCAGCCGGCATGGACATAGCTCCCCGGCGCGTCGCCGAGCGGCCTGTGCCTACGGTTCCCGAGCGCCCGCGGTGGGCGGCGCAGCCCGCCCGAGCGCTCGCCCAGCCAGTCGGAGTAGTCAGGCCACCAGCTGCCCTGACGAGTCGCCGCCTCCACTAGCCATGCCTCGGCCTCGTGAGCGCCTGCCCCGGCCACGCGGTAGCGGCGGCGGCTCTCGGGTCCCGGAGGGTTCACGAGCGCCTGGATGTGCCCGCTGTCCGAGAGGACGAAGCGCGGGCAGCCTCCGAGCAGCTGCGAGCTCCGGTAGGCCTGCTCCCAGGGGATTATGTGGTCGCTCGCGCCTGCGACCACGTACGAGTCGATGTCAACGAGGCCGAGGTCCACCGCGCTGCCGAGTACCTGCAGCGCCCGCGGCCGGCTCAGGGGGTTGTCGAGCGCGATCCTGATGAAATCGCGGTGCACCCCGGCGGCGAGCCGCACCGTGTCCTGGTTCCAGTAGAGCACGTCGAACGCGGGGGGCTCCTTGCCGAGCAGGTAGTTGTTGACCACGTAGCTCCAGATCAGGTCGTTCGGCCGCAGCCACGCGAACACTCCGGCCAGGGCCTTGCCGTCCAAGTAGCCCTTGCGCGCCGACTCGGCGACGGCCGCGGCGGCCGACTCGCGGTTCGTGAGCGCCGCGGCCGTTCCCGCCTGTGCGGTGTCGAGTGCGCACACCAGGAGCGCGACGCTTGCCACCTCGCCGAGGTCGCCGCCATCCGCGAGGTGGCCGAGGGCGCCGGCGGCGATGAGCCCGCCCGAGCATGCAGCCAGGAGGTGCACCGCCGACTGCCGTGCGATCGCGGCAGCGGCCGCGCGCGCCTCGAGCACGGCCTGCGCGTAGGTGTCGAGGTCGAAGTCCGCCTGCTCGACGCCGGGGTTGCGCCAGGAGATGATGAAGACCTGCTGTCCCTCGCTTACAAGGTGCTCCACGAGGCTGCGTCCGGGCGCGAGGTCGAGCACGTAGTACTTGTTGATCGTGGGCGGGACGATCAGCAGCGGGACCTCGCGCACCTCGGCGGTCTGCGGCCTGTACTGGATCAGCTCGAACACGTCCGTTCGCAGCACCACCGCGCCCGGCGTGCACGCGAGGTTCCCGCCGACCTCGAACTTCGTCGTGTCGACGCTCGCCGGCAGTCGTGGCGAACGCGACAGGTCCGCCGCGAGCCGGCGGGCGCCGTGGGCCAGGTTCACGCCCCCGCGGTCCACCGTCTCCCTGAGCACGGCCGGGTTCGTGAGCGGGAAGTTGCTGGGGGCCAGCGCGCCGAGCACGTTGACGGCCGCGAAGCGAGCCAGCCGCTCCGTCTGCCAGTCCACCTCCGCGTCGGAGATCAGCTCGTCGACCGTGTCGCCGACCGCCAGGTAGCCGTGCAACAGCCGGCGCAAGAGCCAGTTCTCCTGCCAGCCACGGTCGCTGAAGCGTCTGTCGCCCTTGGCCGGCTCGCGTTCGGAGCGCCCCACGGCCACGCGTGCCAGCTCGCCGGCCAGCCCGCCGGCGCGCCGGGCCACCACCCCCGGGCGCCGTGCGAGCGCGCCGATGACGCTCGCCGCCGCCCGCGGCTGGACGAGCCGTGTCCGGCCGCCGAC
>JBKPBS010000024.1:0-11751 GCA_046726915.1 Actinomycetota bacterium | reverse complement strand
GACCGTGGAGTCGCAGCTTCAGGACGTAGGACGCACGATCCACGCGGCGCTGCCAGGAAGGTCGCGCCACCCGCTCCGCGCGCTCGACCAGCGGGCCATGGAGCTCGCCTCGCAGGACGCCGAGCTGCGTGCCGCGCTGTTCCGCTTCGTGGACGTGACACCGGCTTGCCGCTCGCTCGACGACCTGGCCCGTCATCTGACCGGCTACCTCGAGGAGGTGGACGACCGCCCGCCACCGATCCAAGCCGCGATGCGCATGTCGGGCACGAAGCCCGGCCGTGCGGCGCTGGGCGCGGCCGCGGCCGCCGGCGTGCGCCACATGGCGCACCGCTTCATCGTCGGCGAGAGCCCGAAGGCGGCTGTGAAGCCGATCCGCCATCTCTGGGAGCACGGCGCGGCCGTGTCGCTCGACCTGCTCGGCGAGGCGACCGTCACGGAGCCCGAGGCCGACCGCTACGCCGCGCGCTGCCTGGACGCGCTCGAGACGCTCGCCGGCGCAGCGCCGTCGTGGCCCGAGCGGCCGGTGCTGGAGGCCGACTCGGTTGGGCCCCTGCCGCGTGTGAACCTGTCCGTGAAGGTGTCCGCGCTCACGCCGCTGCTGCGCCCGGAGGCGCCGGAGGTGGGCCGCGACGATGCGGCGCGGCGCATGCGTCCGCTCCTCGTGAGGGCCAAGGAGCTCGGGGCGCACCTGCACATCGACATGGAGTCCGTGGACACGGTGGAGGCCACGCTTGGGCTCGTATTCGAGCTGCTGGACGAACCGGAGCTCCGCAGCGGGCTCTCGGCGGGGGTCGTGATCCAGGCGTACCTGCGCGAGTCGCCTGATCAGCTCGAGCAGGTGCTCGACTGGGCGGCCGGCACGGAGCGCGAGCAGCCGCTCGTCGTGCGGCTCGTGAAGGGCGCCTACTGGGACCACGAGATCGTGGATGCCCGCCAGCACGGCTGGACGCCGCCCGTGTTCGAGGCGAAGCGCGACTCGGATCGCAACTTCGAGGCGCTCACGCGGCGCCTAATCGAGGCCTGGCCGCACGTGCGGCCGGCGATCGCCTCGCACAACCTGCGCTCGGTGGCGCACGCGGTGGCGGCCGCGCGCGAGCTCGGCCGCGAGGACCGCGACGTCGAGTTCCAGGTCCTGCGCGGCCTCGGCGACGACCTGGCCGCGGCGCTCACGGACCTCGGCCACCGAGTCCGGATCTACTGCCCGGTGGGCGACCTCGTGGCGGGGATGGCGTACCTGGTGCGGCGCCTGCTCGAGAACACCGCGAACGAGTCGTTCCTCGGCGAGCAGCAGCGCGGCACGCCGATCGAGGAACTGCTGGCGGCGCCGTGAGCACGGCGACCGAGCCAGCCGCCGGCTTCCGCAACGAGCCGATCCTCGAACTGCGCCGCGCGCCGATGCGGGAGTCGCTGCTCGAGGCGCTGCGCGAGCTCGACGCGAGGCTGCCGCTCGAGGTGCCGGTGCTGGTGGGCGGCGACCGCGGGGCCGCCGAGGGATTCGAGTCCACCGATCCTGGGCTTCCCAGCCGCGTGGTGGCAAGGGCGGGGCGCGCCGGCGAGGCGGACGCAGCCGCGGCGGTCGAGGCTGCCGAGCGCGGCTTCCGCGAATGGAGCGCGCGCCCGGCCGCCGAGCGCGCCGAGGTGCTGCGCGGCGCGGCGGCCATCCTGCGCGAGCGGCGGCTCGAGCTGGCGGCGCTCCAGGTGCGCGAATGCGCGAAGCCCTGGCCGGAGGCCGACGGCGACGTCTGCGAGGCGATCGACTTCCTCGAGTACTACGCGCGCGACGCGATCGCGCTCGACGAGGGCCGCACGCTCGTGCAGGTGCCGGGCGAGAGGAACACGATGCACTACGCGCCGCGCGGGGTGGCGGCGGTGATCGCGCCCTGGAACTTCCCGCTGGCGATCCCGTGCGGGATGACGGCGGCGGCGCTCGCTTCGGGTAACGCCGCGGTGCTGAAGCCGGCCGAGCAGTCGCCGGCGAGCGCCGGGGCGCTGGTGGATGCCCTGCACGCGGCCGGGGTGCCGCGCGACGCGCTGTCGCTGCTCCCGGGCTACGGCGAGGTCGGCGCGGCGCTCGTGCGCGACCCGCGCGTGCACGTGATCGCGTTCACCGGCTCGAGCGCGGTGGGGCTCGAGATACTGCGCGCGTCGGCAGAGACTCCCGAGGGCCAGGGCCACGTGAAGCGCGTGGTGTCGGAGATGGGCGGCAAGAACTGCGTGATCGTCGACGGCGATGCCGACCTGGACGACGTCGTGCCCGAGGTCGTCTACTCGGCCTTCGGCTTTGCGGGCCAGAAGTGCTCGGCCGCGGCGCGCGTGCTCGTGCACGAGGCGGCCGCCGACACGCTGCTCGAACGCCTCGCGGGTGCGGTGCGCGTGCTCGACGTGGGGCAGGCGGAGCGCTTTGCGACGGAGGTGCCGCCGGTGATCGAGCGCGAGGCTCAGGAGCGCGTGGAGCGCTACGCCGCGATGGCCTCGCCGCTCGCGCGCGCCGAGCGGCCGCTGCCGGACGAGGGCTGGTTCTGCGCGCCAACGCTGCTGGCCGACCTGCCCGCCGATTCGCCGGTGCTGAGCGACGAGATCTTCGGCCCACTGCTCGCCGTCACCCGCGTGCGCGACGTGGACGAGGCGTGCGACGTGATCGACTCGCTGCCGTTTGCCCTCACCGGCGGCCTCTTCTCGCGCACGCCCGCGACGGTCGAGCGCGTGGCGGCGCGCCTGCCGGTTGGCAACCTGTACGTGAACCGCGGAATCACCGGCGCCATGGTGGGGCGCCAGCCCTTCGGCGGCAACCGGCGCTCGGGAATCGGCTCGAAGGCGGGCGGACCGGACTATCTGCTGCAATTCGTGGAACCGCGCGTGGTTACGGAGAACACCATGCGACACGGAATACCCGTGGAGTAAGCGGGTAGGGAGGGCGCATGATCGGAGCAATCATCCTCGGCCTGCTGGCCGGCTATATCGCGAAGGCACTGATGCCGGGCGACGATCCGGGCGGCTTCTTCGTCACCATCCTGCTGGGACTCGCCGGCTCGCTGATCGGCTTCTTCATCTTCACGGAGCTGCTCGGCATCGGCGACACGGACATCTTCGACCTGGGTGGCCTGATCGGCGCGATCATCGGGACGATGATCCTGCTGGGCATCTACAGGGCGGTCGTGGGCAGCGACGACGAGCCTCGCACGACGGCCACGACGCCCTAGCGGCCGACCGCAAGACCCCACGTTCGCGGCGGGTCAACGTCTAATGTGTGGCCCGCCGTGACCTCCCCTGCCTTCGACCTACAGTCGCATTCGCTCCATTCCGACGGCGACCTGCCCGCCGCTCAGGTCGTGGAGAACGCCGCCGGCGCCGGGGTGGAGCTGCTCGCGCTCTCCGACCACGACACGGTCGACGGCGTGGACGAGGCACTCGCTGCCGGCGCCGTGCACGGCGTGCGCGTGGTCCCGGCGACGGAGATATCCGCGGTCGACGGCCAGTACGAGGACCTGCACGTGCTCGGCTATGGGATCGACCACCGGAGTGCGCTGCTCGGCGAGCGCCTGCTGGACGCGCGTGCGGACCGCGAGCGCCGCGCGGACGCGATGGCGGAGCGCCTCCGCGAGCTCGGCTTCGAGATCGACCCGGCGCCGATCGAGGCGCGCAAGGCGAAGGGGAAGCCGGTGGGGCGGCCGCATCTGGCGACGGCGGTGCTGGCGCATCCGGCGAATGCCGACCGCCTGGCGGCGGAAGGGCACGCCGACGTCTCCTCCTTCATTCCGGCCTACCTGATTCAGGGCATGCCGGGCTATGTGGCGCGGACGCATCCCACGGTCCAAGAGGCCATTGCCTGGATTCACGAGGCGGCGGGGGTGGCCGTCTGGGCTCATCCGTTCTGGGACATCGAGGACAGCGCCGAGGTGCTGGATGCGATTTCGCGCTACCGGGCCGCGGGGCTCGACGGGGTCGAGGTGTTCTACCCGTCTCATTCTCAGGAGCAGACGTGTCTCCTGGCTCGTTGCACCGCGGAGCTGGGGCTGTTGAGTACCGGGTCCTCGGACTACCACGGCCCCGACCATCGGCTCTTCTCTCGGTTCCGGGCGTTCGATCTCCACGGCTGCGACCCGAACCTCGGGCCGATCGCCCACGGCACGCTGGCCGCGCCCGCCCGGAGCGGTGCGGGCCTGTGCTTCTGGCTCACCGGTCTGTCCGGCTCGGGCAAGTCGACCGTGGGGCGGCTCGCCGCCGGGCAGCTGCGCGACCGCGGCCACCGCGTGGAGGTGCTCGACGGCGACGACGTGCGCCAGAACCTCTGCGCCGGCCTCGGCTTCTCTCGCGAGGATCGCGACGTGAACGTGCGCCGGATCGCATGGGTGGCGGACCTGCTGTCGCGTAACGGCGTCGTGACGTTCGTAGCCGCCGTGTCGCCCTACCGGCGCACGCGCGACGAGGCACGCGCCCGGATGGGCGCCCGCTTCGTGGAGGTGCACGTCCGGGCGTCGGTCGAGGAGTGCGAGCGCCGCGACGTGAAGGGCCTCTACGAACGCGCCCGAGCGGGCGAGATCCAGGGCTTCACAGGGGTCTCGGACCCGTACGAGGAGCCACTCGCGGCGGAGTTGACGCTCGAGACGGAGTCGGAGTCGCCGGAGGAGTCGGCGTCGAAGCTGGTCGAGTATGTGGAGACGCGGCTGTCGGGGCCTGCCGCCGACCGCGCTCCGGCCCCGAGCGCCTGAACTGCCGGCACTGAGGGGTCCGGGTCGGGCGGGTCCCGGGAAGCTTCAAACGTTCCGGGACAAATAGTCCCGTTTTGTTTGCAGCGTCGCTCAGGCCGGCTCGGGGCGGGCGGTTGGGGCGGCGCGGGCGGCGCCATCTCCGTCGCCCTCGATGGTCTGACCCACGGCGCCGCCGGACCCGTCGCCCGGCGGTGGGCCCTGGCCGGCCGCCGCCATCGCCTCGGCGCGCGCCTGGGCGGGCGTTCGGCGGAGCGCCGCCATCAGCGGCAATGCGGAGAGCACCAGGAGAGCCGCCTGGCGGAACGCCCATGCGAAGCCCTCGCGGGCGGAGCCTGCCGTCTGGCGGATGATCTCCTCGTCGAAGCCGGGCTCCGGCTTGAAGCGCTCCTGGGTTCCGCCCGTGTAGTCGTGCAGGGTGGACTGGATCACCATCCCCGCGAGCGGCTTGGGGATCTCCCAGTCGTCGACGATGTCCTCGATCTCGTCGTCGGCGAACCAGGACATGTGCGCGTGGAGCGCACCGCCGAAGGTCGCGATCAGGATCGCCACGCCGATCGCCGCGCCCAGCTGGCGGGCCGTGTTGAGCACTCCAGAGGCCAGGCCGAGGTCCTGGCCCGTCACCGCTCCCATCGCTCCCACGTTCAGCGACGGGAAGCCGATCCCCATCCCCGCCCCGATCATCAGGAGCCCGGGGAGGATGCGGATGTAGGCCCAGGCGTCGTCCGACGTGGACGGGAGGAACGACACCCACAGCATCCCCACCGCCATCACAATCAGTGCCGGTTTCGCGAGCTCACCGGGCGGCCGCGTGTCCGCGGCTCTCCCGACGAAGGGCCAGGCCAGGAGCCCGCACAGCGGTATCGGCACGATCGCGAGCGCCGCCTCGAGCTGCGTGTAGCCCCAGAGGTTCACGAACACCAGCGACAGCAGCAGCAGCGAGCCGATGGCGCCCGCCGCGAAGAAGATCATCCCGATGTTGGCGTTCCGGAACTGGCGGTTCGCCAGGAGCCCGGGCGTGATCATCGGGTCGGGCGCGCGGCGCTCCCACCAGAAGAACAGGACGCCCAGCAGGATCGCGCCCTGCATCAGGCTGAGCCAGAGCGGGAGGTCGCCGCCGAACGGGTTCGCCTCGATCAGCGCCATCGTCAGGAACAGGACCGCGCCGCCGAGCAGCAGCATGCCTCGCACGTCCACCTGCTTCCCGACCGCGGTGAGGTCCCACGTCTCCGGCCACCAGCGCAGCGCCAGCACCACCCCGAGGATCCCGAACGGGATGTTGATCAGGAAGATCCAGTGCCAGCTCGCCACCTCGATCAGCGCGCCGCCGATCACCGGGCCGGCGGCCGAGGAGACCAGCGCCACCACCGCGATCAGCGCGAGCCCGAAGCCGCGCTGCTGGGGCGGGAAGACGAGCACCGTCATCGCGAAGCCGAGCGGCGCGAGGATCCCGGCCCCCGCGCCCTGGATCACCCGGAACACGATCAGCCACTCGACCGACCAGGCGGCGGCGCAGGCGGCCGACCCGATCGTGAACACGACCAGGCCGAGCACGAAGAACCTGCGTCGCCCGAACTGGTCGGCAAGCCGGCCCATCGACACGAGCAGGATCGCGAAGACGATGTTGTACGCGTTGATGACCCACGTGACCGTCCCGATGTCCGTGGACATCTCGTCCTGAAGCTCCGGAATCGAGATGTTCACGATCGAGATGTCCAGCAGGGACATCGCCCAGCCGATCATCATCACGCCGAAGATCCGCCACTTGTTCTCGTAGAGGAACTCGGCGGGCGGGTTGCGTCGCTCGACGGCGGCCTCGCTCATCGCTTCTTCGCCGTCTCCTTGATCACCGACGGCAGCTCACCCCCCTCCACGGGGCGGCCGTCGCCGTACGGATAGCGGCCGTCGAACCGGAGGTCCTTCTTCGTGACCCCGTCTTCGGGGTTGTCGTTGTCGAACGGGTCGAAGTCGTTCGGGATGCCGTCGTCGTCCGTGTCGTCGTCGCCGTGCTCTCGCGGCGGCCGCAGCGCGCCGTCGGGCCCGAACTCGGGCAGCGTGCCGCCCGCCAGCACAAGCGACGCCAGCGACAGCTCGGTGAGCTTCCCGGTGTCCTCGTTCGCGATGTTGTCGAAGCGCGTGATGTCGTCCTCGACGTCCTCGTCGTCGTCGAACATCCGGCGGATGATCCGCTCGCGGTCGGCGACGACGAGCCAGCGCCGGTCGCGGATGATGATCTGCGAGCCGACCGCCGTGATCGACTTCGGCCGGGCCGGGAGGTCCTCCTCGTCGACGTCGTCGAACAGCGCCGTGAGGTCCTCGCCGTCCATCTTGCCGGGGATGGTGAGGCCGAGGAAGGACAGCAGCGTGGGCGCGACGTCGTGGGTGGTGGCGTACCAGTCGATGTCGTCGCCGGACTTCTGGCCGTCCGGGTGGCGGATCAGGTAGGGGATCTCGTAGGACATCCGGTGCGAGGTGGGCGCCGCCCGGCCGAGGTAGCCGTGCTCGCCGAGCGCGAGCCCGTGGTCGGCGAGCACGAACAGCGCCGTGTCGTCGGGTACCTCGTCGAGCAGCTTGCCGAGCTCGTCGTCGACGGCCTCCACGTGGTTCACGTACGCCTCGCGCACGCGGTCGATGTCCTTGTCGGAGAAGTTCAGCTCCACCAGGCGGTCGTCGGTGGGACCGAGACCGTCGTCATCCACGCGGCCCGGCCGCACGTAGAAGGGTGGCGCGCTGTACGCGTCCACGGGGTCGAAGGGGTCGACGCCGACGAAGAACGACCCGGCCCGACCCAGCTCGCGCAGCGCCTTCCTGCCCTCCCGGAAGGTGCGGCGGGTGCTCTCCGTGAGGCGCTTGAAGGAGGGGAGCAGCTCCTCGTCGATGCCGACCCCGACGCTGTCGCCGGACCCGCCCCCCGCGCGCCGCACGTCCGCGAAGCGCTCCCCCTCGAAGGTCGGGTTGTCGGTCACGTAGATCGTCGCGACACCCGCGATGCGCGTGACCTCCATCAGGAGCGGCTGGTGGTCCCAGACCGGGTTGAAGCCCGGGACCGACGGAAAGCCCTCGAGCCGGCGCCAGTCGCGGAACGGGAATGCGCGCATGCCCGTGACGAGCGCCCGGCGTGCCGACAGCGCCGGCATCGTCTCTGGGATCGCGCGGTCGAAGCGCAGCGACTTCTTCGTCAGCTCGTTCAGGTTCGGCGTCTTCGCGGGCGAGCCGCCCTCGAACGCGTCGACGTGGTCCGCGCGAACCAACGGCAGCACCACGACGACCGCGCCGCGGCCGCGGTCGTCGCCGAGCTGAGCGGAAGCGGTCGAGGCGGCGGCGAGCGAGCCGAGCACGCCGGCGCCGGCGGCGGTCGCGCCTCCGCGTCGCAGCAGGCTCCTGCGCGTGAGGCTCATCCGCCGATCACGCCCTTGCCGCCGTGGCGGCTGAACTGCGGCAGCGTCCCGCCCGCCTCGTCGGAGAGGATGCGCCAGTACCTGTCGACCAGGTCCGGGTGCTCGGCGGCCACGTCCACGAGCTCCTTCGGGTCGTTCTTCTTGTCGTAGAGGCGCTTCCGGAAGCCCGCGCTGTCCGCGATGAAGAACCAGTCGTAGTCGCCGGCGAGCACGTGGTCGTCGTAGCAGGAGGTGAAGTGCGGACGCGGCGGCGGGCGCTTGCCCTCGAAGATGACCGACAGGTCCTCGCCGGTCATCATTCCCGGCGCCCGCGCGCCCATGAACGAGAGGGCGGTCTTCGCGATGTCGTGGTTCGACGCGAAGAAGTCGTCCCACTGGCCGGCGAGCTTGCCCTCGGGGTGCCGGATCATGAACGGCACGTGGTAGATGTGCCACTGGGCGCGCGAGCCGTGCTTGCCCACGATCCCGTCCTCGCCGAGCGTCAGCCCGTGGTCCGAGGAGTAGATGACGACCGACTCGTCGAGCAGCTTCTGGTCCGCGAGCTCGTTCATGAGCTTGCCGACCCACTCGTCCATGAAGCTGATCTCCGCGGCGTACAGCTCGCGCACGCGCTCGATCGTCTCGTCGTCGAGCTCCATGTCGATCACCCACGAGTAGGGCGTCTCGAACGGCTGGATCGGCGTGATTCCCTTCTCCTTCTCGATCCCCTTCGGGCCGCCGAACTTGTTCTGGAAGACGCGCGGCGCGTCGAGCGGCTCATGCGGGTCGAAGCAGTCGACTCCGAGGAAGAATGGGCTCTTCTTCTTCAGGTCGTCGACGATCCTGATCCCGCTGCGGACCACGCGCGCGGTCGGGTAGTCGCGGTCGCTGTCGCGGTAGATCGAGTTCCAGCCGACCATCGAGCGCAGCCGCCCGACCTCGACGGAGTCGCTCAGCTCGGGCAGCAGGTAGCGCTCGATCGCGCTGCGCGGCGCCGGGCGCTTGAACGGCTTGTTGAGGAAGCGGTAGGCGCCCTGGGAGAAGCTGGGCCGCACGAAGTCGAGCGTGCGCCGGAAGTTCGCGAACCGCGGGCCGACCAGAAAGGGGTTGTCCGTGCAGTAGCCGGTCTCGACGCCGGCCTCACCGAGCACCTCGGTGACGATCGGCTGGTTGTCCTGGATCGGGATCCAGCCCGGGCCGAGCGGCAGCCCCTTCGTCGGCACGTAGTTGCGGAACGGGAACGAGCGGACGCCGGTGAGGAGCCCGCGCCGCGCCGGGCCGGTCGGCATGGCCTCAGGCACGGCGAGCTTGAACGACAGCGAGTCCTTGCCGAGCGCGTCGAGGTTGGGCGTGTCGACGAGCCGGTTGTGCCCCTTGAAGTAGGCGTCGTAGTGCCCGATGTAGTCCGCGCGCGTGGAGTCCGTGAAGATGAGGACGACGTTCGGCGCGTCCTTCCCGTGCGAGGTCGCGGGCTCGAAGTAGTCGTCGCCGCAGGCGCTCAGCCCGGCGGCGACAGCGCCAGCGGCACCGGCCCCGAAGAGCCCCCGACGTGTGAAGCGGTTCCCCGAGGCCATCCGGGGCGGCAGGCTAGCTGACCGCGGATTCCTGTCTCACGACCACTGCGTTCGCGGGCGCTCCTGGCGCTCGCCGTCCACGTCGATGTCCACGCGCTCGTTGTAGAAGGCGACCATGCTTCTCACCGGCATCGCGTCGTTCAGCGGTTGCTCGTAGCTCCAGGCGATCGCCCTCTCGCCGGCAAAGTCCCAGTGGGTCGCGTGGCCCTTGTACGCGCAGGTCGTGCGGTGGCTGTCGTTGCGCTTGAGCTCCGCGGAGATGTCGTCGCGCGGGATGTACCAGCGCGTGGGAAGGCGCGTCTCGAACAGCGCGACCGCCCGCTGCGTGTCTGCCACGACCTCGCCACCGATCGACACCCGGATGTGGCGCGAGGTGCGCCGGCAATCGATGCGATGGAAGGGATCGCGCGCATGGCCGACGAGCTCCTCGTCCTCCTCGAGCCACTGGTCGGGTGCGTCGAAGGCGATCTCGATCAGCCCGTCCTCGTGCCGGGTGATCACCTCCGGTGGCAGCAGGTCGAGGCGCACGTCCTCCTCCGGGAAGACGTGCACGGGCAGCCGCGGCGGCTCGTACAGCAGCTTCGTCCGCCGGCTGTCGGCCACGGTCTCTCCGGCGCGCCGTGCGCGGATCCAGCGCTCCGAGTCGACGAGGTGGGTCACTAGGAGGCGGTCGAGGCTTCGATCTTCTCCGGCACCTTGATCTCGCGCTTGAGGATCTTGCCGGTTGGGCCCTTCGGGAGCTCGTCGACGAACCAGACCTTGCGGGGGTACTTGTACGCCGCCACCTGGTCCTTCACGTAGCTCTTCAGCTCGTCGGCGTCGAGCGACTCGCCCTCCTTCAGGACAACGGCCGCGCCCACCTCCTCGCCGAGCTCGTCGTGCGGCACGCCCACGACCGCGGCCTCCTGGATCGCCGGGTGCTCATAGAGCACCTCCTCGATCTCGCGCGGGTAGACGTTGTAGCCGCCGCGGATGATCAGGTCCTTCTTGCGGTCGACGATGAAGAAGTAGCCGTCCTCGTCCATCTTGGCCATGTCGCCCGTGCGGAACCAGCCCTCGTCCGTGATCGCCTCCTTGTTGGCGTCGTCGCGGTTCCAGTAGCCCTTCATGATGTTGTGGCCGCGGATGACGATCTCCCCGACCTCGCCCTGCGGCAGCTCGTTGCCGTCGTCATCCCAGACCTGCATCTCCACGCCCTCGATCGGCGTCCCGATCGAGCCCGGCTTGCGCTCCCGGTCCGGATGGTTGAAGGAGGCGACCGGAGATGTCTCCGACAGGCCGTAGCCCTCGAGGATGATGCAGCCGAACTTCTCCTCGAACTCGCGCATCAGCTCGGCGGGCATGGCCGCGCCGCCGGACATGCACAGGCGCAGCGTCGAGCAGTCCGCCGAGTCGCACGAGTGCGAGTGGAGCATCGCGTTGTACATCGTCGGGACACCCTGGAAGATGGTGACCTTGTCGCGGGCGATGATCGCGAGCGCCTTGTCGGGATCGAAGCGGGGCAGCATCGTCACCGTTGCGCCGACGCTCACGGCGCTGTTCATCGTGCAGGTCTGCCCGAAGGAGTGGAACAGCGGCAGCGCGCCCAGCAGCACGTCGTCCTCGCCCATCTCGCCGAGCTTCGCCGACACGCCCGCCGAGTTCTTATGGAGGTTCGAGTGGGTCAGCTCGGCGCCCTTCGGCTTCCCGGTGGTGCCAGAGGTGTAGAGGATCACGGCGGTGTCGTCGGCCGACCTGTCCGCCATGCCGCGGTCTGGGTCCTGCTCTGCGAGCAGCTTCTCGAAGTCGCCCGGCTTCACCAGGATCACCTCGGCCCCGGCCTTCTCGGCGCCGCCCTCCGCCGCCTCACCGAAGTCGGCCCAGGCGAACAGCAGCTTCGCCCCGGGATCCTCGAGATAGAAGCCCACCTCGCGCGTCTTCAGCAGCACGTTCATCGGGACCACGACGCCGCCTGCGCGCAGGATGCCGAAGTAGATCGCCGGGAAGTAGGGGACGTTCGGCATCATCAGGCCCACCCGGTCGCCCGCCTCGAGGCCCTTCGACTTCAGCAGCGCCGCCACCCTGGCGCTGCCCTCGTCGAGCATCGAGTAGCTC
>JBKPBS010000023.1:0-14640 GCA_046726915.1 Actinomycetota bacterium | reverse complement strand
GCTTGCTAGCGACCAGACGTCGCGCGAGATGCTTGCGCCCCGAGCCAGCGCGCTCGCGGACGCGCCCTGGGCGAGGCCGCCGTAGAACGCGTAGAGCGGCGCGAGGATCGTCTCGTAGTCGGCGGCCGACGCCGCGGTCTTGCCCAACCCGGTCAGGCGGCCCATCGCCGATGCCGCGATCGACTCGAGCCTCGGCACGGTCAGGTAAAGGTCGAGGTAGTGGCCGTGAGTGGCGTACACGTCGGGGCGCAGCCGGAGGCCGGGATACGCGAGCGTCACCTCGCAGTCGGGCATCCACGCGGCGATCCGGCCTGCCGCGCCGTCCTCGATCCCCACGGGCCAATCGGCCTCGGCCGGAAGCTCCTCGCCCTGCAGCCGCAGTCGCGCGAGCCACGGCTCCGCGAGCGCGTGGTCGTGATTGCCCGGAACGAGCACGACCCGGCGGCCGGCCAGCGAACGCCCCAGCCCTTCGAGCAGCGGGCGCGCGACCTCGAGTGCCTGCGCGAGCGGCCGTTCGCGCAGCTCCACGATGTCGCCGAGCAGCACGAGGCGGTCCGCTCCCGCGACCGCCTCGATCAGCGCCGCACGCGGCCGACCCTCGCGGGCGACGTCAACGGCGGCCAGGCCGCCCAAGTGGAGGTCCGAGACGACGGCCGTCCGCATCCCCGGCATGGTGTCAGGTGGGCGCCGAGCGCTCGTGCCGCCCGCACGCGGCGTGTCGCTTGCGCGGCCACCGTCTAGATTCGGAAGGGCGTGTCGCTGTTCTGCCGTCACAACCGGTTCGTCGCCGACTGCCCGATCTGCTCGAAGGGCACGGTGCTGGATCCGAACCGCAAGCCCGAGCGGCGGCCGCGCCCGGCGTCCGGAGCGGCCCGCCGGCCGGGAGCGAAGCGCGCGGTTACGGCCGCGAGCGGCGTGCGCGTGTCACGCGGGGAGTTCGCCGCGGCGGGGCCCTACGCCGACGGCCGGGAGGTGCGGCTCGAGAAGGTTCCCGGCGGGCTGCGCCTCGCCGCCTGGCACGCGGGCCAGCTCGTGAAGGACGCGCCTGTCCTGGCGCTCGAGGACCTGTCCGCGATGCTGCGCTCCGCCGCCGATCAGGGGCTGATGGAGCCGGCAGAGCTCACCATGAACGCGGATCCCGCCCTGGGCGCCCACGGCGCCAGCCCCGGTCGCACCGGCGAGCTCCGCGACGAGCTGCGCGTGGAGCGGCTCGACGACGATCGCCTCCGCATCGCGCGCTGGATCATGCGCCCGAACCGGGGCTGGGAGCTCCAGGAGGCGCCGGTGCTCCTGCCGGCTGAGCGCTTCCTCGGAGCACTGGCCTCCGCGGCCGAGCGCGGCGTGCTCGCGTCAGGCGATCCGGTGGAGTAGCGACTATCTCCGTGTGCCCCTCAAGCTCGTAACCGGCCCGGCCAACGCCGCCAAGGCGGGCGAGGTGCTGGGCGGACTGCGCACTCGCCTCGACGAGGACCCGGTGCTCGTGGTCCCCACCTTCGCGGACGTCGAGCACACTCAGCGCGAGCTCGCCGACCGCGGCGCGATCTTCGGCGCACGCGTGATGCGCTTCGGCTGGCTGTTCCGGGAGATAGCCGCGCGCGCGGGCTTCGGCGGGCGCGCGGCGTCCGACTTCCAGCGCGAGCTGATCGTGGAGGAGGCGGTGCGGCGAGCGAGACTCGAAGTGCTCGCGGAGTCCGCCGCCCAGCCGGGTTTCGTGCGCGCCGCGGCGCAGTTCTTCGCCGAGCTGGGCGCCGTTCGTGGCTCCACGAGCGCCGCCCGTCTCACTCGCGCCCTGCGTCAATGGGCGGGCGACGGCCCCCGTCGCAGGTACGCGGAGGAGATCGGCGCCCTCTATCGCGCCTACCGCGAGGGCCTCGAGGACGCCGGCCTCCTCGACGCGGAGCTGTTCGCGTGGGGCGCGCTCGACGCGCTGCGTACCAGCGGCCCCGCGGGCGGCGGGTCGGCGACGGCCTGGGGAAGGACGCCGGTGTTCGTCTACGGGTTCGACGACTTCGACGGGTTGCAGCTGGACGCGCTCGAGACGCTGTCGAGGCAGTGCGAGGCGGAAGTAACGGTCTCACTCCCGTTCGAGCGCGGGCGTCTGGCCTTCAAGGCGGTGAGCGGCTGCCAACAGGAGCTGCTTGCGATGGGAGCCGAGGAGCTCGAGCTGCCGCCGCTCGACGACCACTACGCACCCGAGTCGCGCGCGGCGCTGCACCAGCTCGAGCGGCGCCTCTTCGAGGACGAGCCGGGCGGGCGCGTCGACCCGGGGAGCGCGGTCTCCTTCCACTCCGCGGGTGGCGAGCGCGCGGAGGTCGAGCTGGCCGCGGCGCGCGTGCTCCAGCTGCTCCGTGACGGCGTCGTGCCGGGCGACGTGGCCGTGGTGTTCCGCAAGCCGGGCGCCTACTCGTCGCTGCTCGAGCAGGTCTTCGGCGCGTACGGGATCCCGTATTCCATCGATCGAAAGCTGCGCTTCGGGCACAGCGGCATCGGACGCGGGCTCCTCGCGCTTATCCGTGCCTCCAGCCCAACCGGCACGGCCGAGGATCTGCTCGCCTACCTGCGCACCCCCGGCCTCCTCCGCGTGCCGGGCTTCGCGGACAGCCTGGAGGCCGAGGTCCGGCGCGACGGCGCCCGCCGCGCAACCGAGGCGCGCGACCGCTGGGAGCGCGACCACTGGCCGCTCGACGAGCTCGACCGCCTCGCACGCGCGCGCGACACCGACGCGTTCGTTACCGAGCTCGAGTTCCGCCTCGCCACCCTGTTCGCCGCCCCGTACAGGCGCACGGCGACCGTGCTGAGCGGTCCGCAGCTCGAGGAGGCGCGCGCCCTCAGCGAAGCCCAGCGCGCGCTGGCCGAGCTTCGCGCCGTGCTCGGCACGAGGCCGGTGGACGCGGGCCACGTGCTGCGCGTGCTGGAGCAGCTCGAGGTCCACGTGGGGGAGAGGCCCCAGCCCGACCGGGTCCACGTGGCGACGCCGGAGGAGATCAGGGCGCGCCGCTTCGAGGTCGTCTTCTGCTGTGGGCTCCAGGAGGGAGAGTTCCCGCGGGGTGCGTCGCCGGACCCGTTCCTCTCCGACGAGGACCGCCGCGCGCTCGCCACCGCGAGCGGGCTCGTGCTCCCCGTCCGCGAGGACCGCCTGGACCGCGAGCGCTACCTCTTCTACATCTGCGCGTCGCGCGCCGAGCGCCTGCTCGTGCTCAGCTCGCGGTCGAGCGACGAGGAGGGCAACCCTCAGACCGAGTCCTACTTCGTCGATGACGTGCGCGACCTGCTCGAGGACGGCGCCGAGGTCCGCACGCGCTCGCTCTCCGAGGTGACATGGCGTCCCGAGGACGCCCCGACCGCTGCGGAGTGGGACCGCGCCCACGCCGCCACCGGCCCGCGCCGTGCGGTTCCCCAGCCGGCGCCGCTCAGCGCCGAGCCGCTGCTCGAGGAGCTGTCGGCCCGCGACGCCGTGGCCGCCCGCGCGCTCGAGAACTTCGCGGACTGCCCGGTGAAGTGGCTCGTGGAGGATCTCCTCAAGCCGGCAGAGCTCGTGCCCGACCCCGAGGCGATGGTGCGCGGCTCGTACGCGCACGAGGTGCTCCGCCACACCTACCGCCGCCTCCGTGAGGAAACCGGCGAGCGCCGCGTCACGCACGCGAACCTCGCCGCGGCCGAGCGCATCCTGCTCGAGGAGCTGCGCGAGCGGAGCACGTCGTTCCAGCTCTCCCCGAAGCAGACGCGGGTTCGGGCCGCAACCCGGCGGCTCGAGTTCGACCTGCTCCGCTTCCTGCGCTCGGAGGCCGATTCCGACTCGCGGTTCGTTCCGGTCGAGCTCGAGCGCGATTTCGGCTTCGACGACGGCGAGCCGGTCGAGCTCGACGGCGGCCTGCGCGTGCGCGGCCGCATCGACCGCGTGGATGAGTGCGACGGCATGGCGCTCGTGATCGATTACAAGACCGGCAAGCGGGTGGACCGCTACAAGGTCGCGAGCTGGGAGCCGGAGAACCGCTTTCAGGCCGCGCTATACATGCTGGTGGTCGAGAAGCTGCTCGGCCTGCGTGCTGCCGGCGGCGTGTACGTGGCGCTCGGGAGCGACGACCCGCGGCCGCGCGGGATGGTCGCCAAGGACGTTGACGAGCTCGGAGAGCGCTGGTTCCAGAGCGACCGGCTCGACCCGGGGGCCTTCCGGGAGAAGCTCGACTGGGCGCTCGACCGGATCCGCGAGACCGACCGGCTCATGCGCAGCGGCGAGCTCTGCTCGCGGCCGGACCGCTGCGACTGGAACGGCGGCTGCAAGTACCCCTCGGTCTGCAGGAGCGAGCGATGAGGGAGCTCACCCCCGAGCAGCGCCGCGCGGTCGATCGCCGCGACGGCTCCCTGCTCGTGCGCGCCGGCGCGGGCACCGGGAAGACGACCGTGCTGGTCGAGCGCTTCGTGGAGGCGGTGACCGAGGACGGCGCCGAGGTCGAGCAGGTGCTCGCGATCACGTTCACCGAGAAGGCCGCGGCTGAGATGAAGAGCCGCGTGCGCCGACGCTTCCTCGATCTCGGCCGCCGCGACGACGCCCGCGCCGCTGAGAGCGCCTGGGTCTCGACGATCCACGGGCTCTGCGCGCGGATCCTGCGCGCGCACGCGCTCAGCGCGGGCATCGACCCGGACTTCCGCGTCCTCGACGAGGTCGAGTCCGGGCGGATCGCGGCCGACGCCTTCGACGGGGCACTCGAGGAGTTCATGGGAGTCGGCTCGGCGCCCGACCCCGATCGCGTCGAGATGGTGGCGGCGTACACGCCGGATCGCCTGCGCGACATGGTCCGCACCGCCTACTCGCACCTGCGGAGCCGAGGCGAGCGCCACCCGCGGCTCGACGAGACGCTGCCCCCGCGGCCTGCCGGGGAGGAGGAGCGGCTGGAGGCGGCCGCACGCGCCGCGCTCGCGGAGCTGGCGGTGGCGGGCGGCGGCGCGACTGTGGAGAAGGCGATCGCGAGCGTCGAGGGGCGCACCGAGATCAAGGGCAAGGCGAAGGCGCTCGACACGGCAACGTGCGAGGAATACCGCGATGCGCTCGCGGCCTACCGCACGCTAGAGGTCGCCGAGCGCGAGCACCGCGACCACACGATGCTCCGCGTCCTGCTCGAGCTCTACGGCGAGCGCTACGTCGCCGCGAAGCGCGAGCGCTCGGGGCTCGACTTCGAGGACCTGGAGCTGGTGGCGCGCGACCTGCTCGCCGCGGACGAGGGCCTCCGCGACGTGTACTCGTCGCGCTTCGAGCACGTGCTGGTCGACGAGTTCCAGGACACGAACCGGCTCCAGAACCAGCTGTTCGACCTGCTCTCGAATGACAACCTGTTCCGAGTCGGCGACGAGAACCAGTCGATCTACCGCTTCCGGAATGCCGACGTGAGCGTCTTTCGCGAACACTGGCAGCAGGCGCGCGAGGCGGGACGCGCGGAGAGCATCACCGTGAACTTCCGTGCCCGCGGCGAGATCCTCGACGCGATCGACCTCGCCTTCGAGCGCACCTGGGGCGAGAGCTTCGAGCCGCTCCGCGAGGCGCCCGGATCGCGCGAGCCGACCGCGCCGGTTGAGCCGTCCATCGAGCTGCTCGTGGTGGACAGGGCACGCGACGCCTGGAAGGAGCTGACCGAGCAGGGCGACTTCTTCGGCGAGGCACTGCACGGCGCGCCGCCGTGGCGAGCCGCGGAGGCGCGCCTGCTCGCGAAGCGGGTCGACGAGCTCACCCGGGGCCCCCGATCCTCCGCTGTCGCGGGGCAGGGGGCAAGCGGGCCGTGGTCGTACGGCGACGTCGTGATCCTGTTCCGCGCCACCACCGCCATGGGCCTGTTCGAGCGCGCGCTCGACGAGCGCGGGATCCCGGTGCACGTGGTGGGCGGGCGCGGCTACTGGGGACAGCAGCAGGTGGCCGACCTCCGCCACTGGCTGGCCGCGCTCGCGAACCCGCTCGACGGGCTCGCGCTCTTCTCGGTGCTCGCCTCGCCGCTGGCGGGCGTCTCGCTCGACGCCGTTGCGCTGATCGGGCTGCACGCGCGCCGCTCTGGGCGCGATCCCTGGTGGGCGGTGCGCGCCGCGCTGGGCCGGGACGGCGGGGAGTCCTCCGCGGGCCCGGCCCTGCTCGCCGACCTGCCCGAGGCCGACCGCGCGAAGCTCGCGACCTTCGCGGGCCATTTCGAGACCGAGCGCCGCATCGCCGGCCAGGTGTCCCTCGAGACGCTGATCGACCGCGCGGTGACGCTCACGGGCTATGACCGCCACCTGCTCGCGCTGCCCGGCGGCACGCGCCGCATGGCGAACGTCCGCAAGCTGATGCGGATGGCGCGCGAGTACGAGGCCGACGAGGGCCGCGACCTGCGCGGCTTCATCGACGCGGTGGCCGAGCGAGATGTGCTCCAGGCCCGTGAGGGCGAGGCGCCGCTCGAGGCCGAGGCGCTCGACGCCGTCCGGATGATGACGGTGCACCGCGCCAAGGGGCTCGAGTTCCCGGTGGTGTGCGTGGCCGACCTCGGCAAGGACGGCCGCGACGACGACGGGCAGCTGCGGATCTCGGAGGACGGCAGCGTCGGCTTGCGGCTCGCCAATCTGGGCGGCGGCGCGGTGGACAGCACCAAGCTGGCGCAGATCAAGGCGGAGGGGAAGCGCGCCGCCGAGGAGGAGGAGCGCCGCATCTTCTACGTGGCGGTCACCCGCGCGCAAGAGCACCTGGTGCTGAGCGGAGCGACTGACCTCGCGAAGCGCCCCGACCCGGCCGAGCTCGCCGAGCCGATGCGATGGGTCTGGCGCGGCTTCTGCGCCGGGCTGCCGAGCGAGGGCGCCTCCGGGGTCGAGGTGGACACGCGCGAGGGCCGCGACGTCGCGGTCCGCTGGACGCTCTGCACGCCCGCGACCGTCGACGGCGTGCTGCCCGCGGCCGACCGCGCACCCGCGGCGCCCGAGGTCGAGGAGCGTCCCGCCTACGCGCAGCCGCTGCTCGAGCTGGGCCTGCCGCCGGCGCCGACGGCGCTCGCTGTGAGCCGGCTGAGCTACTCGGGCCTCGAGGACTACCGGCGCTGCGGCTACCGCTTCTTCCTCGAGAGGACCCTAAAGCTCGCGAAGGTCGACGCACCGCCCGGCGAGGAGCCGCCCGCCCCAGGGTTGAGCGCACTCCTGCGCGGCACGGTCGTCCACGGGCTGCTCGAGCGACTCGACTTCGGGCGCCCCGCGGTGCCGTCCGACTTGGACGTCGCGGCGGCGATCGAGCTCCACGGCGTAGAGGCGATTCCCGATGACGTCGCGGACATCCGCGGGATGCTCGAACGTGTCGCGGGGTCGGAGCTGCGGGAGCGCATCGCGGGTGCGAGCCGCGTGCGCACGGAGCTGCCCTTCGCGTTCACGCTCGCGCCTCCGGGCGCGGGCGGGCGCAGCCTCCTGATCAACGGCGTGGTCGACGTGCTGGCCGACGAGGGCGCCCGCACGCTGGTCGTCGACTGGAAGAGCGACCCGCTGGGCGAGGCCGAGCCCGAGGCCCTGGTGCGCGCGGGCTACTCGACGCAGAGGATCATCTACGCGCTCGCCGCCCTCCGTGCCGGAGCCGAGGTCGTGGAGGTGGCCCACTGCTTCCTCGAGCGGCCCGACGAGCCGGCCGTGGCCCTCTACGAGGCGGCCGACGCGGAGCGGCTCGAGCGCGAGCTCTTGGCACTGGCGCAGGGCGTGGTCGAGGGTCGCTTCGAGCCCTCCACCGAGCCGCACTTCTCGCTATGTGCGGACTGTCCTGGCCGGGCCGCGCTGTGTGTCCACGAACCGGAGCTAACTCTGCGTCTTTCCGTCGGGACCCCGTCCTAATCTGGCGGCCATGCCACTGTGCTTCATCGAGCCGCAGGAAGCGATCAGGGTCGTCGCGGAGAGCGTCGGGCGCGAGGCGCGCCGCCAGCTCCTCGGCGAGGTCGTGCGCGCATGGGTCGACGAGATTCCGGAGGACGAGCTCGCGGTCCACTACGCAAAGGCGGTGGAGGAGCTCGACGACGACGATCTGTCGATGCTCGCGGCGTGGCATGCGTCGCTCGAGGTCGGCCAGCCGATCGCGAACAAGGAGTTCCTGCTCGGCGCCTTCGCGCACCTTGGCGACCACCGCCGCGAGGCGCTTCGCATCGCCGCAGGCTTCAAGGGCGACGACGCCTTCGAGGCGGGAGTGAGCGAGGAGCAGGCACTGAGCACCGTGCTGCCCTGGCTCTCCCAGGAACGCCTCATGGAGCTCGCCGCCGAGGCGGTCGAGCTCTACTGCTGGGACAGGTTGGGCTCCGACAATTAGTCTCGGGCGGTGCTCCGCCATGTCGAGAGCCCTGACGGGGTCAGGATCGCCTGCGAGGTAAGCGGCGACGGGCCGCCGCTCGTGCTCGTGCACGGCGCCGGCTCGGCGCGCTGGAGCTTCGACCAGGTGCGGCCGCACCTCGAGCCGCGCTTCACGGTGATCGCCATCGATCGCCGCGGGCGCGGCGACTCCACCGACGGCGACGGGTACGCGCTGGACCGCGAGTACGAGGACGTCGCCGCCGTCGTTCGCGACGCCGGCGACGAGGCGATGCTCGTGGGCCACTCGTACGGGGGACTGGTGGCGGCGGGTGCGGCGCGCCTCCTCGACCTACCGAAGCTCGCCCTCTACGAACCCGCGATGGGCGGCGGGCTCGTCGCACCCGGCACGGTCGACCGCTGGGAGCAGCAGATCGAGGCCGGCGACCGCGACGCGGTGATCCGCGAGTTCTTCCGCGACATCGGCGGCGATGACGAGGCGGAGATCGACGAGTTCGAGCGCTCGCCGGTGTGGGAGGCGCGCAAGCGGATCCTCCCGACGCTGCCGCGCGAGCTCCGCGCGGAGCTCGGGCACCGCTTCGATCCCTCCGCGCTCGCCGACCTCACAGCGCCGGCGCTCCTGCTCGTGGGGACCAGGAGCCCCGACTGGGCGGTGCGCTCCGTCGACGCCCACGCGGAGGCCATCCCGAACGCGGAGAAGCGCATTCTCGACGGCCAGGGCCACAGCGCGACGATGACGGCGCCCGGCCTGCTGGCCGCCGAGCTCGAACACTTCCTCGCCGCGGCTTGATTCGCCGCGACTCGAGCGATTCGGCGCGAAAAAGGTGAACCCCGAGGCGGTACCCGCGTTGTACGCACCATGAGGGCGACCACCATCAGATTCCCCAACGACCTTTGGGAGCAGCTCGAGCGCGAGGCGCGGAAGCAGGGCATCAGCGCTGCCCAGTACGTGAGAGACGCGGCGCTCTACCGAGTCGCGTTCTCGGCGGGGGCGGCGAGCGAGTCCAGCCCGGACGACGAGCGAACCTGGCGACCCCCACCCGGGCGATCTCCCCGATAGCGGATCTGAGGCCGAAGTAAGCTGCGATTTGTGACAGCGTCGCTGCCGCCCGAGGTCCAGCAGGTCTTCGACAGCTTCGTCACGACGGAGTTCACCACCGTCGACCGGCGCGGCCAGCCGGTCTGCTGGCCCGTCACGCCCTCCTACGCGCCGGGCGATCCCTGCATCGACGTGACGACCGCGCTCGGCGACCCGGAGAACGCGCTCGACGCGCGAGCGAACCCCAAGGTGGCGCTGCTGTTCTCCGAGCCGGCCGGGAGCGGCATCGATGACGCGCCGCAGGTGCTCGTGCAGGGGACGGCGGGCGTCGACGAGCGCGACATCGTGCACGTCCGGCCCGAGCGGATATACGTCTGGCCCGGCGGCGACGCCACTCAGGAGCCGCAGCTGTTCGACGCGCACATGGAGGAGGTCCGCTCGGGACACGACGAGGAGCCTGAGGGACCGCAGGCCGCGGCCGAGGGCGGCTCGGCGATGTGGGACGAGCGCATTGACGAGCTTGGGCGCAGTCCCGACGCGGTCCTCTCGCTCGTGGCCCCTGACGGCTTCCCGTTCAGCGTCCGTATCCCGATCTCGGTGGACGGCTCGGCGCGGCGCTTGCGGATCGCGGCCGGCGTGCTCGGCGTGCCCGTGCACACGGGGCTCGCGTGCGTTACCGCGAACGACCGCCTCCAGGTGCACGGCGACCTCTTGGAAGAGGACAGCGGCTGGGTGCTGGTCCCGCACCGGATAATCGGCCGCCCGCAAAAAAGGCGAGACGCGGACTAGGCGCTTGAGGAGCGCGCCACCGGTGACCGAGGTCTCCGGGGCTGCGCGGCGAGCCTCACATCCTCTTGGCTTCGCTCTTTGCGCTTAGGTCCGCGTCTCTGCGCACGAGTAGAACACGAGGCGCTGGCGGCCGTCAAGCACCGATCTGAGGAGATCGCGCTAATTACGAAAAAATGCCTACTCGGCAAGCGCTGACTCAACCTCGGGGATCGCCTGCTCGGCCGTCTCGAAGCGCACGGCCGCCATGCCGAGCTGGCGGGCGGCTGCGCAGTTCACGTCGAGGTCGTCCAGGAAGACGCAGCGCTCGGGCGCGACGCCGCCCAGCCGCTCGAGCGTGAGCGTGAAGATCGCCGGGTCGGGCTTCCGCAGGCCGACGAATGCCGAGTCGACCACCAGCTCGAACAGCTCGTCGACCTCGGGCAGCTTGGCGCGCCAGAGCGGCTCCCACTCGCGGACGTTGTTCGTGAGCAGCGCCGCGCGTACGCCGCGCCCGCGGAGCTCACGGACGAAGTCGATCATCGCGCCGTTCGGCTCGAGGCGTTCGAAGTAGAGCGCGCGCAGGCGGGTGAGGTCGAAGCCGTCCTCGAGGTGATGCTCGATCCGTGCGCGGAACTCCAGCTCGCTGATCTCGCCGCGCTCGAGCATGAACAGCGGGTGATCGCCGTGCTCCTCGGCCGCACGGCCCATCGCCCTGCCGAGGTCCTCCAGCGAGACGCCCGACTCCTCCTGGTAGGCGAGGAAGCCCTCCTGGAGCGGCGTCGTGAGCACGCCGCCGAAGTCGCAGATCAGGACGTCCCTCACGCGGCCGCGGGTGGCTCCATACGCAGCATCAGCTCATAGGCTCCGATGGCCTCGCGGCCCTCGAGGCGCCAGCGGAAGACCGCCACGTGCACCTGGAGCCCGTCGAGGTCGAGCGACGAGCCCGCGATCACGAGCCCCGAGCCGCGCCTGGGGAAGTCCTCTCCCGGCAGCCAGAGCTCGAGCCCGGCGCTCCGCTGGCGGCCGTCGCCGTCGTAGACCGTGGAGATGCGCGCGGTCTCCACCTCCAGCATGGCGTCGTCGTCCACGAGGCGGGCGATCACCTCCTCATCGCCGTGGCCCACCGCTCCTCGCGGGCGCCGCGCCACCGCCACGAGCGCGTGCTGCTCGTCCACCAGGGCGGAGATGCTCCGCACCGCGTCGAGCTCCTCCCACTGCGGCGGGACCTCGGTCTCGGAGACCGTGCCGAGGCAGTCCACCGTCCGCCCGGCCGCCTCGCCGCGCACGCGCGTCACGTGGGCGCGGACGCCGCCGAGGTCGGCCGCCGGCGACACGGGCTGGAAGTCGAGGGAGAGCGTGCCGGGCAGCTCGGCGCGCCAGCCGGGGTCGGTCGCCTCGATCTGCGGCCCCTCCGAGAGCGCGTTCGGCTTCTTCCCCTCGAACAGGACGGTCACGGCGGAGCGCGCCGTCCCGTAGATGTCTTGGGCGGCGTCGAAGAAGGACAGCGCGAGCGCCGGAGCGCTCACCGCTCGAGCCCGGGCCGGGGCGTGTCCTCGTATTCGCGCGCACTGCCCTCGACGTCGAAGCGCCGCCTCGGCGCCGCCACGACCCTGCGGCCGAGCCGCCGAATCACCAGGCGCCGGATCACGGCTCGGGTCGGCGGCAGCAGAAGCAGGATTCCGACGATGTCGGACAGGAACCCCGGCGTGATGAGGAAGGCGCCACCGAAGATCACGAGTACGCCGTCAACGACCTCCTTATGAGGCACTCGACCCTCGGAGAGAGCCGTGTTGAACCGCCTCCAGACCGAGCGCCCCTGCGACTTGAAGAGCAGCGCCCCGATGACCGAGTCGGCCGCGAGAAGAAGAATGGTGAGCGGTGCTCCAAGGGCCGGCCCGACGACCTCGAGAATGATGTAAAGCTCGAGGAACGGGACCGCCAGGAAGAGCACTATGAGGGCCAGCAGAGGCACGGCCTGACCCTACTATCCTCGTGCCATGTCAAACGTGACCGTGGACGACGTCCAGGAGGCTCTCACCAACGTCATCGACCCGGAGCTCGGGCTCGACTTCGTGGAGCTCGGGCTGATCTACGACGTCGAGGTCGAGGGCGGCGACGTCTTCATCAGCTTCACGCTCACCTCGCCCGGCTGCCCGATCGGCCCGCAGGTCGCCGAGCAGATGGAGGAGTTCGTGGGCGAGCTCGACGGGGTCAGCGCGGTGCACCCGCAGATGACCTTCACGCCGGCCTGGACGCCCGAAATGATGAGCGAGGAAGCCAAGTTCGCGTTGGGCTACTGACGCCCTGAAGAAGTGCCGATAAAGGGCTCCAGGTAGGGGATTCCACCGAGCCGGGGAGGCGGCCGGTTGACTGCTGGGAGCCATGACGTCCAGGAGGAGGAGCGCGACCTCGCCGCGAAGCTGGCCGGCGTCCTGTTCCTGACAGCGGGGGTCTCCGCGCTCGTCCTCCCGCTGCTGCCGGGCGTGGAGAACGCTCATCGCAACGCGGTGATCGCCCTCGCGGCGGTGTGCATCGCGTGGGGGGCCTTCTGTGTGATCTTCGCGCAGCCCGAGCGTTACGGCCTCTGGTTCTGGCACGTGCCGGCGGTCGGCTCGCTGTTCATCATCGCGGGCATCGTCGCCTCGACGGGCGGCGCGGATTCCCCGGCGCGCTTCTACCTGTTCTTCCTGCTCGTCTACGCGACGTACTTCTACCGGCGCCATGACGCGCTGCCGTACGTGCTCGGGTGCGTTGCCGTGGCGCTGGTGCCGCTTCTGTACGACGGCGACGCCGTCGGCGAGGGCTACATCGGCGAGGTGGTCGTGGTCTGCTCCGCCTACCTGACCCTCGGGCTCCTCATCATCACGGGCAAGGAGCTGTTGGTGTCGCTCCGCGAGCGCGCCGAGGTGCTTGCGCTGCTCGACCCGCTGACGGAGCTCCCGAACCGGCGCGCGATGCTCGACTGGCTCAGCGCCGAGACCGAGCGCGAGTCGCCGACCGGGCTGCTCCTGATCGACCTCGACGGCTTCAAGGACGTGAACACGGCGCACGGGTACCCGGCCGGCGACGCGATGCTCCGCGAGACCGCGGCACGGCTGCGGCGGGCGGTGAGGGCCGAGGACGTCGTGGCACGGCTGGGTGGCGACGAGTTCGCGGTGCTCGCGCCGCGCGCGACTCCCGAGACGATGCGCACCCTGGCCGACCGGGCACTGCACTGCCTGCGCGACCAGGAGCACGACGACGTGCGTGTGACGGCAAGCGTGGGGTGGGTGATCTACCCGGACGACGCCCCCACGGTCGACGAGCTGATCGCCGCCGCCGACTTCTGCCTGCGCGGAGCAAAGCTGACCGGCAAGGATCGCGCACTCTCCGCCTCGGACTGGTCACCCGACGGCGGCGACGCACTGGCGGCTTAGCCGCTCAGCCGCCCTGGAGACCAAACCGCCCTAACGGCGGCATTGAGGGGACCATCCTGCCTAAGGCTTCCATACGACGCCTAGGACAGGACAGTCGCCGAAACACACCCCCTTCACCGCTGCCGTTCGCCCGTCCCCGGCGCCGGGTGTCGGGCCACCCTCCGCGACGCGGCATAGTTCCCGCGCGTGTCCCGCCCCCGCCTCCGCCTCCTGCGCGACTCATTCTCCGACGATCCCGCCCTCGATGCCGCGGTTTCGCGTGCGCTGATGTTTCGGGTGGCCGCGCGGGAGTTACCGGAGACGCTCAGGATTGCGCGGCCCGGCACCACGGTGGCGTTCGCGAAGCGGGATGCGGTTGCGCCGGGGTATGACGCGGCCGTTCGCGCGGCGCGCGAGCACGGCTTCGAGGCGACGCTCCGGCTCGCCGGCGGGCGCGCCGCCATCTTCCACGACGGCACGATGGAGATCGGCCACGCCGTGCCCGACGACGAGCCGCGCGCGGGCATTCACACGCGCTTCGAGCGCACGGCGGAGCGGCTCGCGGCCGCGCTCTCGACGCTTGGCGTCGATGCGCGGGTGGGCGAAGTCGCCGGCGAGTACTGCCCGGGCCGCTACAGCGTGAACGCCCGCGGCGCCGTGAAGCTGGCCGGGATCGGCCAGCGGCTGGTCGGCGGCGGCTCCCACACCGGCGTGGTGCTCGTGGTCGAGGGCGAGGAGCGGATCAACGAGGTGCTGGAGCCCGTCTACGCCGCGCTCGGCCTCGACTGGGAACCGGCGGTGACCGGCTCGGTGCGCTCGGAGGCACCGAGCGCCGGCTGGACCAGCGTCAGCGACGCCCTCGTAACGGAATACGGGCCCGAGTACGACCTCATCGAGGCCGAACTTGATGCGGACACGCTCCGGCTCGCGCACGAGCTCGCGGCCGAGCACCGGGTTCGGTAACGACGGCAATGAGGGAGTCTCTTGCCACGGCCCCCAAGCGGGGGTTAGGCGTTTTTTGCACCCAGGTGGGGGCATAAAACGCCTTACCCGCGGGGCGGCGGGGCGGCGGGGCGGCGGGCGGCGCGGCGCGTGTGCGACCCTTCAATGCCGTCGTTGGCCCGGCCCGAGCTGGCTACGCCGCCTGCCGCGCCG
>JBKPBS010000022.1:0-7897 GCA_046726915.1 Actinomycetota bacterium | reverse complement strand
CGCTTGCGGCCGGGCCGCAGGCGCCGACGACGTCGTCCTGCTCGACCGCAGGGACGAGTTCGCCGAGGAGCAGGTGGCGAAGGCGCTCGTCGCGAACGCGCTCTACGAGGGCAAGTATCCGCTCATCTCCGCCCTCTCGAGGCCCGTGATCGCCGACGCGGTGGCAGGCGTCGCGGTCGAGCTCGACGCGGAGGCGGTCGTGCACGGCTGTACGGGCAAGGGGAACGACCAGGTTCGCTTCGAGCTCGCGTTCAAGGCCAGCTACCCCGGCGTACGGGTCATCGCTCCGCTGCGCGACCGCGTCTGGACGCGCGACGAGGAGATCGCCTATGCCCGCGCGCGCGGGATCCCGGTCGAGGCGAAGCCCGAATCGCCCTACTCGATCGACGACAACCTCTTCGGGCGGGCGATCGAGGCGGGCGTCCTCGAGGATGCTTGGGCCGCGCCGCCCGAGGAGGCGTTCGCCTTGACCGCTTCGCCGGCCGCCTCGCGCCCGCCGACCGACGTCGTGATCGGCTTCGAGGCGGGACTGCCCGTCTCGCTCGAGGGGGAGGAGCTGGAGCTCGCCGGCCTGGTCGCGGCTCTGAACGATCAGGCCGGCGGCTACGGCATCGGCCGCGTCGACATGATCGAGAACCGGGTCGTCGGCATCAAGAGCCGCGAGCTCTACGAGGCGCCGGCCGCACTAACGCTGATCGCGGCCCATCAGGCGCTCGAGGACCTCGTGCTGACCAAGGCTGAGCTCGTCGCCAAGCGGGAGTTGGAGCCAAAGTGGGCGCGTCTCGTCTACGACGGCCTCTGGTTCAGCCCGGCTCGCGCGGCGTACGACGCCTTCTTCGCCGAGACGCAGAAGCTCGTCGACGGTGAGGTGCGCGTAACGCTCCGTCCGGGATCGCCGGTGGTCTCGGGCCGCCGCTCCGAGAACGCACTCTACGCCGAGTCCCTCGCCTCCTACGGCAGCGGCGAGATCTTCCCCCACGAGGCGGCGGAGGGATTCATCAGGCTCGCAGGCCTCGAGACGGAGCTCGCGGCCGTTCGCGCGGGCAGGGAGACGGCGCACGCATGACGCTCTGGTCGGCGCGGGTCGAAGGGACGCTCTCGCCTGCCGTGTGTGAGTTCCTCCAGGCGCACGACGCCGAATTGCTTCCCTACGACTGCCGAGGGACGCTGCTCCACGCGCGCCGGCTCCACACGGCCGGGCTGCTCTCAGACGTGGAGCTCCACGAGATTGCCGAGCGGCTCGCGGAGATCGAATACGAGCCCGGCGAGGAGGACGTGCACACCCTGATCGAGCACAGGCTCGGCGAGGTCGGGCGCAAGATTCACGCCGGCCGCTCGCGGAACGACCAGGTGGCAACGGCTCTCCGGCTGTACGTCGAGGACGCTTGCGAGGAGGCGATCGGCGCAATCGAGGCCTTCGCGCGCGCCGTCCTCGCGCGCGCCGAGGAAGAGGCGGAGACGCCGATGCCCGGCTACACGCATCTGCAGCGGGCGCAGCCGGTCACCGTCGGCCACCACCTTCTGGCTTGGGTCGAGATGCTCGAGCGCGACCGGCTCCGCTTCCGCTTCGCCCGAGAGCAGGCCGGGCCGTCGCCGCTCGGCGCCGCTGCTCTCGCCGGCTCGACGCTCCGCCTGCCGCCGCCCGAGAACCCGATGCGGAACTCTCTCGACGCCGTCGCCGACCGCGACTTCGCGCTCGACTACCTCTACGCGTGCGCAGTCCTCTTCGTCCACCTGTCGCGCATCGGCGAGGAGCTCTCCCTCTGGGTCTCGAGCGAGTTCGGCTTCGCCGGGTTGCCGGAGGAGGCGGCGACAGGGTCCTCGATGATGCCCCAGAAGCTGAACCCTGACGTCGCCGAGCTGGCGCGCGGAAAGGCGGGCACCGCACTGGGCCGTCTGGCGGGACTGCTCGCGACGGTCAAGGGGCTGCCGCTCGCCTACAACCGCGATCTGCAGGAGGACAAGGAGCCCGTCTTTGCGGCCCGCCGCGACGTGCGGACCGCGCTCGGCGCCCTCTCGGTGCTCCTCTCCGGGATCGCGTTCGACCGCGAACGCCTGGCGGAGGCGTGCGCCGATCCGCAGCTCGCCGCCACGGACGCGGCCGAAGCCCTCGTCGCCGCCGGCGTGCCCTTCCGCGACGCGCACGAGCAGGTTGCCGCGGAGATCCGGGCGGGCATGTTCGAGCCGCCCGCGCAGTCAGCGGGCCGCAGGGGGCCTGCGGCCGCCGGCGTTCTGGCTGCGCTCGCCGACGCGAAAGCCCGCTTCGGCGCCTGAGTGCGGTCCGCCGCAGCCTGAATCGAACATGGGCACGCGCTTAGGAAACCGCTGCTCTATCCACTGAGCTACGGGGGGCCGAACAGGCTCAAGATGGCCCGAGTCGCCTGGTCATGCGGCGCGCCGGAGCTGACTGCGGTCGAGATGGGCCGCGATCTTCTCCGCATCGAGCGGCAAGACGGCCAGCTCGGGTGGGGGGCGCCGGACGAAGCTGTGAAGGAGCATGAGATCCTCTGCCTCCTCGGGGGTCGGCGGCTCGTTGTCGTCACCTTGGGCGGCTCGGCAGAGCGCGAGCCCGGCTCCGACCTCGAGCCTCGCGCCCGCGCCGGGCGGTAACGCGCGAACGGCCCGGATCACTCCGCCGGAGACGAAGAACGCCTTCTGCCAGCCCGCCTCGGTCATCGGCGCGATCAGGCACGCCTCGAGCCTCCGCAGCCGGTCAAGCCGGCGCAGGCGGTCGACGACGTGCTCGAGCGCCTCGATCCGGTCTCGCAGCCGGGCCGCCTCCTCGTAGCGCAGGCTCTCGGCCAGGTCCGCGAGCCGCTCTCGGAGGCGTGGCAGGGGGCCGCCCTCCAGGAGCCGATCGAGCTCTTCCGGCGTGCACGACGAGAGCGCGCGAGCCGCGAGCGACGCCCGCCGGTGGCTCCCGATCGGCCCGAGTGGGCTCGGTTTCTTCGAGACCACGAAGTCCTCGCCGCGGCGCCGCAGGTAGAGCCCATGCTCCTTCCGGCGCCCGCGGGAGTTGGCCGGCGGCTGGAGCTCGCGGATCAGCCGGACCTCTTCCAGCGCGGCCTCGAGCTCGGAGCCGAGCACACGCCACTCGATCCGCGCGAGCGCGAGCAGCGCGGCCTCGACCGAGGGTCGCTGTCGATCGCTGCGGAAGTAGGAGCGCAGGCGCGCGCGCAGGTCTCGGGCGCGGCCGACGTACAGCACCTGGTCGTGGCGGTCGCGAAAGAGGTAGATGCCCGGCCGGCTCGGCGCTCCGTGCGCCAAGCGCCGTTTGTCGTAGACCCGCCGCTTCCGCGGAGCCGCAAGCCTGCGTAGCTCTGAGAGACGTCGCGCGCCCAGCTCCTGAGCAAGCCCGATCAGGTGGACGAGCACTTCGGCCGTTGCTTCGGCGTCCGGCAGCGCGCGGTGGCACGGCTGGGTCGACACGCCGAAGAAGTGGGCCAGAGACGCGAGGCCGACCCGGCGGAGGCGACCCTCGAGCAGCCGCCGTGCGAGCGCCGCCGTGCAGAGAGGAGGTTCCGAGAGGCGCCGCTCGTGCTGCGCGAGCAACTGGTGTTCGAGGAAACGCTGGTCGAAGCGGGCGTTGTGCGCGACGAGCAGCTCGTCGCCTGCGAAGGCGAGGAAGTGCTCCAGGACACGCTGAACCGGAGGCGCCCCTCGGAGCTCCTGATCGCGGAGACCGGTGAGGCGTGCGATCGGCTCCGGGAGCGCGACGCGGGGATTCACGAGCGACTGGAACGAGTCGACGAGCTCGAGCGCGCGAACGCGAACCGCGCCGAGCTCGCAGATCCGGTCACGAGCAGCGGACAGGCCCGTGGTCTCGAGGTCGAAGACGACGAACTCGGCCTCCTCGAGCAACGGATCGATACGGCCGCCGACGAGCGAGACCGTGGTGCCCGTGCAGGCCACGCGACTGTCGCCTTCGGTGACGTCCTCGAGCAGCGACCGGGCGAGGCCGTCGGAGATCGTCGACGTGGCGAAGAGCGCTCGGGCAGCTTCCACCGCCGACATCGGTCCGCGTTCCTCGAGCAGGTCCACCAGGCGGTCGAGCGCGTCGAGAGCGAGCTGCACCCCTCAGATGAAAGCGAACATATGTTCGCTTGGCAAGCTTGCGCTAGTCGGGGAGGAGCGGCATGGCGATGCCTCGGCTGCGTCCGAGGAGGACGGCTCGCAACACGGACGTCGACCCGAATCGCTCGCGCACCTCGTCGATTGCGGCGTCCAGCGACTCGCTCCAGTGCTCGTCGAGCGGCAGCATCAGCTGGCCTCCGCGGCCGTCGGCGAGGTTCGTGACGGCGACTCCGACTAGCGTGATTCCCTGGCGCTGCATCAGCGGCACGGCGATCGTCAGCAGCTCTCTGGCCGCCGTCAGGACCGTCTGCGTGTTCGCCGTCGCGTACGGGAGCGTCTGCGAGCGGGTCGCCCGCGAGGAGTCGTCGAAGCGCATGCGGAGAACCACCGTCCGGCCGAGACGGTCCGCCGCTCGCATCCGGCGCGTCACGCGCTCGACGAGGCCGATCAGCGAGACGTCGACTTCCGTGAGGGACGTCGGCGACCACCCGAGCGCCCGCTGTGCGCCGATCGACCCACGGCGCCGGCGCGTCTGGACCGGCCGCGGATCCCGGTTGTGCGCGAGCGCATGCAGCTGTCGGCCGACCGCGCGGCCGAGCAGCATCACGAGCGCCGACTCGGGGAGCTCGGCGACCTGGCCCACGGTCCTGAGGCCCGCGTCGTGGAGCCGGCGAGCCGTGACCCGCCCAACTCCCCAGAGCCGTTCCACGGGGAGCGGGTGCAGGAACTCGAGCTCGCCTTCGGGCGGCACGGCGAGCAGCCCGTCGGGCTTGGCGACCGCGCTGGCGACCTTGGCCAGGAACTTCGTCCTCGCGATGCCGACGGTGATCGGGAGCCCGACCCGATCGCGGACCTCTCGCCGCAGCCGCTTCGCGATCTCGGTGGGACTGCCGGCGAGGCGTCGCATGCCGCGAACGTCGAGGAACGCCTCGTCGATCGAGAGCCCCTCGACGAGCGGCGTCGTGTCCTCGAAGACTCGGTAGACGGCCTTGCTCGCCTCGGAGTAGGCCGACATGCGCGGCCGGACGACGATCGCATTCGGGCAGAGAGCGAGGGCCCGCCGGATCCCCATCGCCGTGTGGACGCCGCGCGCCTTCGCCTCGTAGCTCGGCGCGAGCACGACGCCTCCCCCGACGAGGATGGGCCGGCCGCGAAGCTCAGGGTGGTCCCGCTGTTCGACCGCGGCGAAGAACGCGTCGAGGTCGGCGTGGAGGATCGTGGCCTCGGAGCGCACGAACATATGTTCGCACAGCCTTAGGTCAGTTGTGCGATCGCGAGCACGAAAAGTGCGACGACGGCAAGCACGAAGAGCAGCCCAACCGCAGCGATGCTGCCCGCGACGATCTTGAGCTTTCGGAAAACGAACGTCCAGGCCAGCCAGACGACCGCCTTCCTCGCGAAGTGCGCCCGTTCGAGCCAGTAGCCGGAGATCCCGAGCCACGCAAGCAACCTCCCGACGGGCGTCGCTTCGAACTGAGCCAGCTCGGCCGCGCGCACGGTCTCCTGCCAGCGGACCGTCATCTCCTTCGCCTCCCGGCGAGCGGCGCGCCGGTAGAAGGGAAGGCTCTTCCGCCGGCGCTGCCAGAACTCGAGCGAGCTGCGTGCGTCCTCGAGCGGAGGCGGCGCGAGCATCCGCTCGATCAGGAGCAGGTCCGGGTCTTTCGCGGTGGCCATCGGCCCTTCAGTCTAGTCATGAGAGCTCGCTCTGTCCGCGGCTGGTAAAAATGCCGAGCGAACATTTCCTCGTCATTATTTCAACTGGATGAAAATCTTTACGAATGAATCTCTTGACACGTCTGTCGTTTCCTGTATCGTCCGGCTCGGTACAATGTCGACTCAGATGCTGATCACACCGAAAGCACACGCCTGCCTTATCGAAGCGACGGCGACGTCGTCGGCGACGCTATGGAGGAATAGCGTCTCCGAGGATACGCGCCGGCCCGGTTTCGGCCGAGCCCTCGTCTGGAGGAGCATGGGCTAGTTCCACAGCCGCATTGCGACTCGCAGCGAGGGCGACCCAACCGGGTCGCCTTTGTCGTTTTGTGACCGATTTGCCGATGTGAACGAGAGGATGATGCTCAGCTTGAAGAAGACCTAGTTCGAATCGAGGCCCCGCCTGAGGGAGATAAGGTCCCGTGCGCTCTTGCGCAGAAAAGGACACGCGCTCTTTGCGCCTTGGTTTACCAATGCCTTTTTTGCTGAACGCGTACGCACCGGGCTCCAAAGCTCCTCCACGAAGGACGGCAGCGGCGGCTCGCGCAAAGCCGGCGTGACGATCCAGGGTCGAAGAGTAGGGCGAGTGGCTTGAAAAACATCGTCTCGGCATGAGCGAGACGAGACATAGGACGAGCAAGGTCGCGCCACTGCGTGGATCTCCGGCACGGAGATGAACGGAGGGCGAACGGCAGTGCCGGTCGCAACTCCCTAGAAAGGGGAATCCGATGGACACACGGGTTCTCGAGCGCCGGTTCGCAGAGATCGGCGCACGCGTGACGGTCGAGGGGCCGCCGCGTGGAAGCCCGCGAATCGACGTCCGGTCGGACCGTCGCGGCGAGTACTTCGACATCAGGTTCCGCGGAGGCGGCAATGATGCCGACCTTTCGGTGGTCGACAGTCGGCCACGGGACCGTCACTTGCTCATGCTCGTCCGGAGTGGCAGGGAGAAGAGCAAGTTCCTGTGCGGGTTCGACGAGCGGCACTACTTCGTCGCCGCGATTCCGGAATCCGCGCGGGGCGTGACCGGCGTGAACACGGCGAGAGCCGCGCTCCAGCCGGAGGCTGTTCGCGAGGCGGTCGATAGGAACCGGCCGAAGGATCGCTTTCGCCGGCGCAACGCTGCTTACGTGCGTCAGGGCGAGTGGTTCTTCGTCCCCGAGCCCGACCTCGTCGTCGACGAGAAGGACATCGTCCGCAACGAGCCGTTGAACCGCGGCGGCGGCAGCACTTCACACATCATGGAGCTCGCCTGTCGAAGCGGTGGTGCGACGGTGTACGTGAATCGTCGGCACCAGGCCGGCCTCACCGAGGATCGGTTCCGAGCGTTGTCCGAGCACGAACGGCGCACGGGAGGGTGGACGCGGATGGTTCGCGACGCGGACGTCTTCGCTAAGGGTGCGATCCGTCATCCGGATCACGCCACGATCGTGTTGCCGGGCTGGCACCGCGTGCTCATGAACACGGAGCAGCGGGCACGGGCGATGCGCCACGTCGTGTTTCTCGACTAGCAGTTAGCCGGCGGGCGCTTCGGCGCCGGGCGCCCGCCCGCGATTCGTTCCGGGATCGTCTAACCGGCAGGACGCCAGGCTCTGAACCTGGAGGTCGAGGTTCGACTCCTTGTCCCGGATTCGTGGGCCGGATAGCTGAGAGTTCGGCAAAGCAGCCGCGTCGTAGTGGTAGCTGCGGCAAAAGAGCGGTGGTTCGAGGGTTCGACTCCCTTCCGGTCCATCCAAGGGCGAGTAGCTCAGTTGGGACGAGCGCCTGTCTTACAAACAGGAGGTCGCTGGTTCGATCCCAGCCTCGCCTACTCTCGCTTCCCTGGCCGGCGGCGGCTGCGCCCCGCCTCACGCCGCTGACCGCCCTCCTGCGAGCGGGCCGTGTGAACCAACACTGTCCCACTCGCATACGGACGGTCAGCGACGCGCCAGGAAACCGAGAGCGAGCGGATGGTCTTGCTCGCTTGCATGTGGCCGTAGCTCAGCCGGTAGAGCGCCTGTCTGAAACGCAGGGCGCCGCAGGTTCAAGTCCTGCCGGCCACACCTTTGGCTTCGTAGCTCAACTCGGCAGAGCACCCGACTCTTAATCGGGAGGTTGCAGGTTCGACGCC
>JBKPBS010000021.1:0-14872 GCA_046726915.1 Actinomycetota bacterium | reverse complement strand
GGCAGGCAGCGGCGAACTGGGGGGCGGGGTCGATCGCGGCGACGTTGTCCTCGCCGACGCGCCCGGCGAGCTCGACGGCGAGCGCGCCCGGGCCGCAGCCGACGTCGAGGACCCGCATGCCGGCGCGCACGCCGGCGGCATCGGCGAGCTTCGGCGCCAGCCCGGTGGCATAGCGGCCCATGAAGCGGTCGTAGTTCTCGACTGCGGCGGTGAATTCGGCTATGGCGCCACTCAACCCGACGGCGGCCGTGTGCGTCAACCGTCGCGGTCACTGCGGCACGGCCGCGCAGGGGCCGTGACGAAAGCGCCGCGGTCGGCCTCGCGGCGAGGTGCCGGCGATAAGCCACGGCCTCCAACGAACCAGGAGGACCCCATGACCGACGTCGCTGCGCCTAACGAACGCGACCCCGAGATCCACGAGGCGTTCCTCAGCGAGATCCACGAGGCGTTCCTCAGCCTCGCCTGCGCGATCCTCTGCTTCAGAAGGCTCCAGTCATTTTGAAAGACCTTCTAGACGCTGACGGTTCCCGTTTCCGTCTCCCAGTTCTTCCGCGGTTGTGGCAGCGTCGGGTCGAAGTCGGGCTTTATGCGGGCGTGGATCTCGCCCAGGTCGATCCAGAGCTGCTCGGGGGAGGGGCGGCCCCAGAACCAGTAGCCGACGTAGACCTTCTCGATCACGAGGCCGGGGGAGAGGATCACCGTGTGGGGCACCACCGCGTAGTCGTGGTGGGTGTCGGTGTACTCCTCGATCCCGAAGTGCGAGCGCACCTCGAGGGCTTCGTCCGCGAGGAAGGTCCAGCGGGCTCCGGTGCCGATCTTCAGCTTGTAGGTGTCGTGGAGCGAGTTCGGCAGGATGCTCACCAGCTGCGTGAACGCAACCGAGCACCACTCGTGGAAGCGCAGCAGCTCGCGGTGGTGCATCCGCTCGCGGGGGCAGTGCTCGCCGCGGCTGAGGTGGACGACCATCACATCGTCGCCCTGCAGGGTCGAAAGCCGGTGCTTCGTCCCGTTCTCGTCCGGCAGCGTGAAGTCCGGGAACGTCATCCCGGGTTCCAGGTTCCGGCTCATCGGCCGCTCCTCTCGGTGTAGGGGTTGATCCCGGGCACGTCGGTTCGCAACCGGTACACGCTCGTCAGCGCGGTCACGTACAGGTCGCGGGCGTCGTCGCCCCCGAAGGCGAGGTTGTGCGGGGCCTCGGGGAGCTCGATCAGGTCCAGCCGCTCCCCGGACGGCGAGATCACCCAGATCCCGCCCGGGCCGCAGACGTAGAGGTTGCCCGCCACATCCACCTTGATGCCGTCGATTGCGTCCTCGCCGGGCGCATCCGTCAGGTCGTGGAGGATCGAGCGGTCGACCACGTCGCCACCCGCCGAGAGGTCGTAGCGCACGACCACCTTCGAGTCCGGATCCCAGTTGCCCACGTACAGCGTGCGCTCGTCCGGTGAGAACGCGATTCCGTTGGGTCCCTCGAGCGAGTCGTCGATCAGGGCGATCGTCCCGTCGGGCGAGACGCGGAAGACGCCGCTGAACTCGAGCTCGCGATCGGGGTCGTCGGCCATGCCGGGCCTGCCGAACGGCGGGTCGGTGAACCACACGCTCCCGTCGGAGCGGCACACCACATCGTTCGGGCTGTTGAGGCGCCGGCCGTCGTACGAGTCCGCGATCACGGTCGTGTCGCCGTGCGGGTTCACCCGCAGGACGCGGCGGTTGCCGTGTTGGCACATCACGAGCCGGCCTGCTGGATCGAACGTGAGCCCGTTTGAGCCGGGCTGCAGGTAGCGACCGATGTCGACGCCGGTGTAGCCGCTCTTCGGGCGAAACAGGGTCACGCGTTCGAGCTCGGGATCGAGCCGGTAGATCGAGTTCGTGTTCGGCGACGAAAACAGCAACGCTCCGTCCGGCGACCACACGGGCCCCTCCGTGAACTCGAACCCCGTGGCGACGACCTCGAGCTCCTCGCGCCTGCCTCCGCGCGGGTAGACGTCGAGCGTGGCGGTGCGCATCCAGATGTAGTTCGCGGGGGACGCCGAGATCGGACCGTTGATGCCGAAGACGGCGATCACGAAACGGTCGCCCGGCCGCCCATCGCGCGTGAGCACCACCCGGTTCGGAGCGTTGAATCCCGCCACGACCGGCCCGCCGGTGTCGCCGAGTGCGTGCGGCAGCTCGCCGTTGACCCAGACCTCGGCGTAGTCGTCGATCACGACCTCGAAGACGACGGTCGAGCCGGCGACATGGGTGTCGCCGATCCGTTCGGGGAGCGTGACGGCGATGCGGTACCAGTTGAAGCACACGCGCCCGTTCGCGAGTCGGCGCATCGTCTCCTCGGGCGCAAGAACCGTCCAGCTCGAGTCGTCGAAGTCGGGCGCCTCGGCGTGGGGCTCGATGTCGAAGGTCCGATTCGGCACGGTGCCTGGGCCGAGCGGGTCCTCGGGTGAGCCGAGCTCGACGAAGCCGACGCCCTCGACCGTCGCGTCGGAGTAGCGCCACTGCCCGTCCATCAACGCCACGCCGTCGGCCGTCTGGAGGTCGACGATCGCATCCGGCCGGCCGGGCAGCAGCTCGGGCGGGCCCGGTGGGCGGGCGGCGGGGACGGCAACCGCGGACGCCATCACGCCGCCACCTTGACCACGAAGTAGAGGAACGGATCCGACGCGTCGGTGAACTGATGCGGCACGCCATTGGGGATGGCGAGCACGTCACCCTCGTTCAGCTCGCGACGCCGGCCGCCCTCGATGGCGGCGGCGCGCAGCTCGCCGGGCGCCACCTCACGCGGCTCGACCATCCACCCCCCGGTCACGACCGTGGCGCTTCCGCTCACAACATGCATGACGTCCACGACGCGCTCGTGATATTCGGCTTCGCCCGGCCCTTCGCGGCGGCCCGCGTCCACCTTGTATGTCGGGGTGTGGAGCAGCAGGCCGCCGGCGCGGAACCTGTCGTCCACCGCGGTAGCGGGGAAGTACGCCGCACCGTCCGAGCCGCCGCCGTTGGCGCGTGCCGCGATCGCCGCCTGCAGCGACTGCGCGCCGAACTCGGCGAGCTCGCGGTCCTCGTCGGCGTCGGTCGCGCCGCTCACGCCGATCGCCCCGATCACCACGCCGTACGACTCGATCGGCACACCGCCCTGAAGCGGCACCGCGCGCGCGAGGTGGAGCGCGGACGGCCGGCCACCGGACGCCTGGTCCTCGAAGTCCTTGCTCGGCCGTCGGTAGATCGCGGCCGTGCGCGCCTTGTCGGTCGTCACCTCGACGGACGCGACCTGCGCGGTGTCCGGCCGGACGAGGTACATCAGCGCACCGCCCGCGTCGACGGCGGATATCACTGGCGCCACGCCGCGCTCTGCGGCTGCGGCGCCGGCGGCCTCGGCTGCGAGGCGCGCACCCTCGTATGTGAGCGCGGCGACCTCCGACACGGAGAATTCGGCAGCCGCGCCGGCGATCGAGATCGCCTCGTCCTCGTCCGGCGTCTCGCCGCTCGTCCCGATCGCTCCGACGACCTCGCCATCCACCCGCAGCGGAATGCCGCCGGTGAGCGCGGAGGCGCCGTGGAGCGCGAGCGCTCCGAGCCGGCCGCTCGTGACCTGCTCCTCCATCTCGCGGCTCGGCCGCACGAAGATTGCGGCGGTGCGCGCCTTGTCGACCGCCACGCGCGACGAGGCGATCTGGGCGCCGGGCGTCCGGCGCAGCTCGATCAGCTCGCCGTGCGGGTCGACAACCGCGATCACCACGCGGTGCCCGTCGGCGTTCGCCTTCCTTTCGGCCGCGGCGATCACGGCGGAGGCGCCGGCGTCGTCGATGATCCTGCGAGTCCTAACCAGTGCCATTGCTCAGAGTCCTTTCGTTTCGAGGTGGGCCGCGTAGATGGCTGTGTCGGTCGTGATGAAGAGCACATTCCGGTCGGGGGCGCCGAAGCAGAAGTTCACGGCGCCGGGAACGGGGATCTCGCCGAGCCGCTCTCCGTTCGGGCTGAGCACCTCGACACCGCCCTCGAACGTTCCGTACAGCCGGCCTTCCGAGTCCGCCTTGAGCCCGTCCGGGTGCTCCGGTGTGCTGACGTGGATCACGCGCTCGGCGTCGAGCCGCATGCCATCCAGCACGTCGAAGGCCTTGAGGTGATGAGGCCCGCCGTTGTCTGCCACGTAGAGCGTGCGCTCGTCGGGCGAGAAGCAGATGCCGTTCGGCTTGTCGAACGACTCGGCAACCGTCGTCACGCCCCCGGTGCGCGGCTCGAAGCGATGGACGGCGTCGCGAAGGAGCGGCCGCGGCCGGAAGCCCTGGAGCCAGCCGTAGCTCGGATCCGTGAACCAGATCGACCCGTCACTCTTCACGACCACGTCGTTGGGCGAGTTGAAGCCCTCGACGAGCAGCTCGCGCTCGCCTGTCGAGCGGTCGACTGAGGCGATGGCGCCGCCGATCTGCTCGCAGACGATGAGCCGGCCGTCGTGACCAAGAGTCATGCCGTTCGCCGCGTTCGCGTCCGCGCGAACGACAGAGACGGCGAGGGAGCCGAGGTCGAGCCGCTTGATGTCGACGTGCGGCCCGGGGCGGGGGACGCTCGTGAAGTACAAGGCGTCCTCGCCGGGCACATAGACCGGCCCCTCGTGCGCGTCCACGTCGACGAGACGCTCGAGCCGCGCGGGGAACCCGACTCGAGACTCGATCAGAGGGGACAAGCGGCTCGCCTGGCTCATGCGGGCTTAGTCGGCGAGCGCGCCGATCCGTTACGCGGCGGCGAGTGCTCGCGCGCGGAGCTCCGTCAGTGCGTGCAGGAAGATCTCGGAGAAGGTCGGGAAGGGCTGGATCACGTCGTCCATGACCTCGAGCGGCACGCGGGCGCGGATGGCGAGCGTCGCCTGCTGGAGCCATTCGCCGGCCTCGGGGCCGAGCGCGTGGGCGCCGGTCAGGCGCTCGCCGTCGGACACGAGCGTCATGTAGCCGGGGCTGTCCGCGTATGCGCGTGTGTAGGTGGCGGTGCGCGGCACTTCGGAGAGCGGCACCGTGGCCGTGAGCGGCCCGTCCGGCTCGCCGACCGATGCCGCCTGGGGATCCGTGAACACGACCCGCGGGACAGCGTCGTAGTTCGCGGTGTGCTCCCGGCCGAGGATGTTCGCCGCGGCCACGCGGCCCTGGTACTTGCCCATGTAGGTGAGCGGCCAGATGCCCGTCACGTCCCCGATCGCCCAGAGGCCATCCGTGACGCGCATGTGGGCGTCGACCGGTATGCCGCGGCGGGTCGGCTCAATGCCGGCTGTTTCCAGGCCGAGCCCCTCCGTACGCGGCCGGCGGCCGGTTGCAACCAGCAGACGGTCGCCGCGCAGCTCGTCTCGACCTTGGAACTCGAGCACGTAGCTGCCGCCGTCGCGGCGGACGCTGGAAGCGTGCTCGCCGAAATGAAGCTCGATGCCGTCGGCTCGGAGTGCGCTGCCGAGGGCATCGCCCAGGGGCTTCGGCTCGCGCGGCAGAACGTGGTCCATGCCCTCGACGAGCGCCACGGAGGCGCCCATGCGCCGCACCGCCTGGGCCATCTCGACGCCGACCGGGCCACCGCCCAGAACGAGAAGGCGGCGCGGGACCTCGCTCAGCGCCGTGGCCTCCCGGTTGGTCCAGACGCCCTGCATTTCTCGTAGACCCGGTACAGGCGGGATGACCGCGTCCGAGCCGGTGGCGATCACGACGTGCTCGGCGGAGTGCTCCTCGCCGTCCACCTCGACGCGGCCGGCCCCGGCCAGGCGGGCGGCGCCGCGCAGCACCTCGATTCCCTTTGCCTCGAGGTAGTTGGCCTTGGCGCCGTCCTCGTAGCCGGAGACCATGAAATTGCGCCACTCGAAGGCGCCCTCGGGGCGCACGCCCCCGTTCACGGCCTCGGCGGCGCCCGGCGCCTCGCGAGCCGCCTGGAGCGCCTCGCCGGGACGCAGCAGCGTCTTCGACGGGATGCAGGCCCAGTAGTCGCACTCGCCGCCCACCAGCTCGCGTTCGACGATGGCCACACGGAGCCCGGCGTCGGCGAGGTGTCCGGCGCAGTGCTGGCCGGCCGGGCCGGCGCCGATGACAAGCACGTCATAGTCGCTCATGCGCTGGCCTCGCGCGCCATGTCGATCTCCCACGCGGCGGTGATCAGCCCGATGTGGCTGAACGCCTGCGGGAAGTTGCCGAGCTGCTCGCCGTTCGCGGTGTCGATCTCCTCCGCCAGCAGGCCGAGGTCGTTCGCGTAGCCCGCGAGCTGCTCGAACAGCGCCTCCGCGCGCTCGAGCTCACCCGCCTTGGCGAGGCACGACACGAGCCAGAACGAGCAGATCACGAACGTGCCCTCCTCGCCCGTCAGGCCGTCGGCATTGAGGCCCTCGTCGTTTCGGTAGCGCAGGACCAGCCCGTCCTCGGTGAGCTCCGAGGCGATCGCCTCGATCGTCGAACGCATGCGCTCGTCGGTCGCCGGCAGGAAGCCGAGGATCGGCATTAGGAGCTGCGCGGCGTCCAGGTCGTCGGAGTCGAACGACTGTGCGAACGCCTGCTTTTGCTCGCTCCAGCCGCGCTCCAGCACGGCGTCGCGGATCTCGTCGCGAGCGGCCTCCCACTCCTTCGTCTTGGCGTACTCGCCGAGCTGCGGAGCGAGCTTGACCGCACGGTCGAGCGCGGTCCAGCAGAGCACCTTGGAGGAGAGGTGGTGGCGCGGCTCGCCGCGCATCTCCCACATGCCCGAGTCCGTCTCCATCCAGCGCCGCGCGGCGGTGTCGGCCAGATCTGCGACGAACGCCTGGATCTCCGGATGGAGGTCGCCGAGCTTTTCGCGGTACAGCCAGAGCGAGTTCAAGAGCTCGCCGTAGACGTCCAGCTGCACCTGGTCCCAGGCTTCGTTGCCGACGCGCACGGGGCGCGACTCGCGCCAGCCGCGCAGGTGCGGCAGCTCGCGCTCCGAGAGGTCGTGCTCCCCGCCGATCCCGTACATGATCTGGAGCGAGCCCTCGCCGGCACGGCCGCCCGCCGAGCTGGTCATGAACGAGACGAACTCCTCGGCCTCGTCGGAGCAGGTGCCGATGTAGAGCGCCTCGATCGTGAGGCTCGAGTCGCGGATCCAGGAGAAGCGGTAGTCCCAGTTGCGCTCGCCGCCGACCGTCTCGGGGAGCGAGGTCGTCGGTGCGGCGACGATCGCGCCGGTCGGCCGGTAGCTCAGGCCCTTGAGCACCCGGGAGCTCATGCGGACGAGCTCGCGGTGCGGCCCGTCGTAGATGTCGTGCTCGGCCTCCCAGGAGCGCCAGCTCTCGGCGGTGTCGGCGATCCGGTCCGCCACAGCGTCCGCCGCGGTCGGCACCGGGGCGTCGCGGTCCCCGGCCCAGGCCCACCTCATCGAGAACCCGAGCCGGTCCCCCTCGGAGACGGTGAAGGCCGCGAGGATGGTGGAGCCTTCGATCTCGAGCGGCACGGCCGAGCGGACGCCGACTCGCCCTGCGCCGAAGGTGCGCGCGCCGCCGTCCTCCAAGCGGATCAGCGGCATGATGAGCCCGTACTGCGGGCGCGGCGCGAGCTCGAGCCGCAGCGCGACGTCGCCCGACACGCCCTCGACGGAGCGCAGCAGCTCGTGCGGAGCGTCGAATCCCAGGTCGTGCCCGCGCTGACCCTCGGCGAAGGCCATCGCGTCCGTGAGGCGCACCTCGCCGGTCTCGGTGGTGAAGATCGTCTCTATGACCAGTGTGCCGGGGAGGTAGCGCCTCGTCGCGGTGTACGCCTGCACAGGGCGAATCGACCAGTGCCCCGCGTCCGGATCGAGCAGCCGGGCGAAGATCGCGTCGCTGTCGTAGCGCGGCAGGCAGAGCCAGTCGATCGAGCCGTCCGAGTCGACCAGCGCGGCCGAGTTGCAGTCCGCCAGCAGGCCGTAGTTCGCGATCGGCTGCGAGGAGCCGCCCGCGTGCGCGTCCGAGGACCCAGGATGTGTGATCACGCTTGTCTCCATGCCGACGGAGTCCGCCGAGCGAGGAAGGCGTTACACGTAACGGATCGCGCGCATGCGGGACCAAGCGCGTATGGACATTCGAGCGCGTAGCTCCATCCTCGGCAAGATTGCCTCGGCGCTGGCGGTGATCGCGATCGTCGTCGCAGGCGTCTGGGTCAGCGGCGGCGTGATCACGAACGACTTCGGGCTGGCGATGGCGCTCACCGCGGTCTGGATGGGCACTGCCGGAGCGGCCTGTCTGGCGATCGGCTGGCGGCGGCCGGGCCTGCGCGTGCCCGTCATCGGCGCCTATCTACTCACCGCAATCGTCGCCGGCGTCTATCTCGGCCGTTCCACGCTCTTCGACGACACGGTCAACGAGAGGGTCGTTCGGGTCACGCCGCCGGCCTCCGAGGGCACGAGCCGCGACCGCCGCGCCGAGCGCCCCCAGAACTCGCTGCTGAGGCGCGGCAGCTTCGAGGCCGTGGCGCACCCGGCGGAGGGAACCGCGACGACGATCCGCGCGGCCTCGGGGGAGCGCGTACTGACGCTGACCGGCTTCGAGGTCGACAACGGCCCCGACCTGCGCCTGTACCTCGTGGCGGGACCCGCGCGCGACGAGTCAGAGGTCGACGACTTCGAGGACCTGGGCGCTCTCAAGGGCAACAAGGGCAACCAGCAGTACGAGCTGCCGCGCGGCCTCGACCTGGAGCGCTACACGACCGTCGTCGTCTGGTGCCGCGCGTTCTCGGTGAACTTTGCACGGGCGCCGCTCGCATGAATCCCGGCGAACGCTTTCCCGATCTCGACTTGCCCGACCACACCGGCCGGGAGCGCCGCCTCAGCGAGCTTGCGGGCGGCGATCCGGTTGCGCTCTTCACCTCGCGCGGCTGGTGGTGCCCGAAGGAGCAGCGCTACATGCGCGGGCTGTGCCGGCTCCAGGACGAGTTCGAGGTCGCGTACGCGCGGATCCTCGTGGTGAGCGTCGACCCGCCCGAGGTGCAGAGCGCGTTTCGCGCGGGACTCGGCGCGCGGTTCACGTTCCTGTCTGACGCCGAGCGCCGCTGGCTGCCGCGGCTGGGGCTGCTCGAGACCACCGACACCGTTCACCACCCCTACCTGCCGGCCGCCTTCACGCTCGGGCCCGATCTCCGGATCCACCGCGCCTACAACGGCTACTGGTACTTCGGCCGCCCGACGCACGACGAGCTGCGGCGCGACATGCGCGAGATCACGATGGCGATCCGTGCTGATTGGGAGGCGCCCGCGGCATGAAGCCGTTCGCCTTCGTCGTCTTCGACGGGACCCGGCTGAGCCTCGACCCTCGGGCGCCGGGCCGGCGGCTCCGCATCGATTCGCGCTGTGTGGAGGGCACGCCCGTGCCGGGCGCGTACGCGCACGTCTGCGCGCTTCCCGACCGCGCCGCCGCGCTCCGCTACGACGAGCCCGAGGCGCAGCAGGTCCGCCGCGACGCGCTCGCCTGGTGGATCCCGATGCTCGGCGACGACCTCGTCTGCCTGAGCACGTTCGCGCTCGACGCGAGCCGCTGCGCCGGCGCGATCACAGTCGCGCGCGATCCAGCGTGGTTCGCGGACGACCCGTTCGCGCGCCTGTTCCCGGGCACGGTCGTGCGGTCCGACGTCTTCTGCCCGGTGCCCCCACCGGCGGGCCCGCCGATCGAACGCTACGCGGGCGCGCCCTGGCCCGGGGGCCGCTTCCAATGAGCGCAAGCTGCTGTAGATTCGCCCGAGCTAGGTCGTGGCCCCGACCCAGGCACATACTCGGACCGCCCTCACTGCCTCGGAGGAGGCGGATCTTGTCGCGCGGCTGCGCGGCGGCGACGAGCGCGCGTTCGAGACCCTCGTCGAGCGCCACTACCCGACCATGCTCGCGGTCGCGCGCGGGTACGTGAGAACGCGGGCGATCGCGGAGGAGGTGGTCCAAGAGGCGTGGCTGGGTGTCCTGAACGGCATCGACCGCTTCGAGGGCCGCTCCTCGCTGCGGACCTGGATCATGCGCATCGTCGTCAACATCGCGATCAGCCGCGGCGAACGCGAGGCGCGCAGCGTTCCCTTCTCGACCCTCGCGAGCGAGGAGAGCGACGAGCCGGCCGTGGACCCGGAGCGGTTCCGCGGCCAGAACGACGGCTTCCCCGGCCACTGGAGGGCCTACCCCGGCAACTGGGCATCGCTGCCAGACGACGCGCTGCTCGGTCGCGAGACGCTCGGCGTCGTTATGAGCGCGATCGAGGAGCTGCCGGACGCGCAGCGCGTCGTGATCACAATGCGTGACGTGGCCGGCTGCACCCCAGAAGAGGTATGCGGCGCGCTCGACGTCTCGGACGGCAACCAGCGCGTGCTGCTCCACCGCGCCCGCTCGCATGTCCGCGGCGCACTCGAAAGGCACCTGGATGGCTGAGTCGCACGATCATGTGAGCTGCCAGGAGGTCGTCGAGCTCGTGACCGAGTACCTCGACGGCGCCCTCACCGGCGAGCGGGCCTCGCTATTCGAGCAGCACTTGAACTTCTGCGACGGCTGCATCTGGTACGTCGACCAGATCAGGACGACGGTCGACGCCGTGGGGGAGGTTCGCGAGGAGGACATTTCGCCCGAGGCGAAGGACCGCCTCATGACCGCGTTCCGGGACTGGAAGGGCTCGTGATCGCCTACAAGTTCCTGAGGCCGGACGGCACCAGCGTCTTCACCGGCTTCAGCTGGCCGCTGCCGAACGGCGGCCCTGGCCCCTGGATCGAGGCGAACGTCGAGCCCTGCCGAAGCGGCATCCACGCCTGCCGGCCGGAGCACCTGCCGCTGTGGGCCGGCCAGATCCTCTACGAGGTGGAGCTCGACGGCGAGATCGCCGACGACCGGACCAAGCTGACCGCCGGGCGCGGACGGCTGATCCGGCGAATCGACGCGTGGGAAGAGGCAGTGCGCGACCGCTACACGCGCATGTGCGCGGACCGCGCACACGAGCTCGCGCACGGCGCCTCACCCCCGCTCGACCAGTGGGAGGCCGTCATCGAGCCGTCGATTCCGGAAGGCCCGGCCCTGCTCGGGTTCGTCGCCGCCCGGATAGCCGAGGAGATCGACGGGCTCGACGCATATCACGCCGAGCGTGCCCGCCAGACCGACTGGCTCGTCGAGCAGCTCCAGCTTCAGAGCTGACTCCATGCCCACCGGTCGCCTGCCTTTGGCGCCATCGCGCTGACAGCGGTCTTGGCGTACGGTTAGCTCGTAGGTCTACGAGAGGAGGCTGACGTGGCTGGAGTGCAGCGGCTGGACTTCGACTCACCGGACGAGACTCGCACCCCGGATAAGACACGGGTCGACGTAGTGCGCCTGGGCGAAACAACGGCCGCCCGGATGACCTTCGAGCCTGGGTGGAAGTGGTCCGAGTGCGTGAAGCCGGTCGCTGGTACCGACAGCTGCCAGGTTCGGCACGTCGGCGTCGTCCAGTCCGGCCAGTTGGTCGTCAAGCATGACGACGGCACCGAGGCCGAGGTGGGTCCCGGCGACGCCTATGTGATCGAGCCAGGCCATGACGCCTGGGTCGTCGGCGACGAGCGCTTCGTCGGCTTCGAATTCGAGTCGCGGTCGGCCGAGGAATACGCTCGCGGCTAGAGCCGCCGTTGCGCCTTTGAGATCACCGAGACACCGTTAAAGGCTCTGTAGAGCCTGATCCGGGGAAGCGGCTGACGGGATTCGAATCCTCGACCTTCCGCATGGCAAGCACACCGCCGCGGTCAGTCCCCGTCCAGCGAGGGCCCGGGTTGTTCAGCGAATAGTCATGCGGCGGCGCGCAGGGAGAGGTTAGGACAGCGAGGAGCGGTAGCTCTCGGCGTCCAGCAGCCCGTCGACCTCCGGCGGGTCGCTGAGGCGGACCTTCACCAGCCAGCCCTCGCCGTAGGGGTCCTCGTTGACCCGCTCGGGACTGTCCTTGAGCGCCTCGTTGACCTCGGTCACCTCGCCGGACAGCGGCGCGATCACGTCTGACACGGCCTTCACGGACTCCACTTCGGCGTACGGGCCGTCCTTGGTGATCGTGCTGCCGACCGCGGGTGGGTCGAAGAACACCACCTCGCCGAGCTGGTCCTGGGCGGACCCGGTGATGCCGAAGGTGGCGTTGTCGCCGTCGATCCGCGCCCAGTCGTGCTCGGGGTGGTACTTGAGGTCGTCGGGGTAGCTCGCCTCGGCCACGTTCACTCCTTGCTGTACAGGGGCTTCTTGCGCACCTCGGCGGGGTGCGACTTGCCGCGGACGTCGATCTCTATCGACGGATAAGGCCAGAGCAACATCAGCCGTGGATCAGCCAACCGTCGGCGGCGCGCGCGGCCTCCATCACGGCCTCCGACAGCGTCGGATGGCTGTGGATGATCCGCGCGATCTCGGGATACCCGCCCTTGAGCACGCGAGTGTTGACCAGCTCCTGGATCAGCGCGTGAACGGGCCGCCGCCGGGGTTGACTCGCGCTCAGTGGCTGGGAGAATCGGCCGCGGACCGCAAGGAGGAGAGATGGCCTGGAACCTCGAGGGCACGTACTTCGAGAACTGCAGCTGCGAGGCGCCGTGCCCGTGCTCGGTGAGCCTGGACTCCGGCGCCGACTACGACCGCTGCAAATTGCTGTTCGCGTTCCACATCGACTCGGGTGAGGTCGACGGCGTGGACGTGAGCGGCCTTTGCGCTGCGATCGTCGGTGACACGCCGCAGCTCATGACGGATGGCAACTGGAAGGTCGGGCTCGTGCTCGACGCCGCGGCGAACGACGAGCAGGCCGAGAAGCTCGGCGCCGTCTTCTCCGGCCAGCTCGGCGGGCCGCCCGGCGCGCTCGGGCCGATGCTCGGCGAGCTGCTGGGCATCGAGCGCGCATCGTTCGACTGGAGCGAGGACGGGCTCGATCACCGCGTCCGCATCGGCGACGCCGTGGACATGCGCGCCGAGGACCTGGTCCCGCTCGGCGTCGAGACGGGCGAGCCGGCGAAGGTGACCGGCGTCGGACACCCGGTCAGCTCGACCCTTACGATTGCGCGGAGCAAGGGATCGACGGGATCGATCTTCGGCGTCGGATTCGACAACGATGGCAAGTCCGCTTTCTCTGCCCCGTTCTCCTGGGCGGCTTGAAGTAGCCGTCGCGGGTGCGCTTGTCGCGCTCGCGGGCCTGGCCTGGATCGTCACCGCCGACCGCATGGGCGGCATGGACATGGGCCCGAACACGGACCTGGGCACGCTCGAGTTCTTCGTCGGCGTCTGGGTCGTGATGATGGCGGCGATGATGTTCCCGTCGGCCGCGCCGATGGTCGCCGTCTACTCGCGGGTCTCACGCGGACGCGAAGTCGGCAGCACACCGCTCTTCGTGGCCGGGTACATCGCGCTGTGGACCGCCGCGGGGCTGCTCGGCTACCTCCTCGCCGTCCTGGTGCGTGACTCCGGCTGGGTCACCTGGGACGGCGGCGGCCCGTACGTCGTCGCGGGGATCCTGACCGCCGCGGCGGTGTACCAGCTCACGCCGCTGAAGAATCGCTGTCTCACCAAGTGCCGCAACCCGCTCGGGTTCGTCGTCACCAACTGGAAGGACGGCCGCTCGGGCGCGCTGCGCATGGGCACCGAGCACGGCGCATGGTGCCTCGGCTGCTGCTGGGCGCTCATGGCGTCGCTGTTCGCGCTCGGCGTCATGAGCGTCGCCTGGAGCGTCTTCGTCGCGGCGCTGATCGCGGGTGAGAAGCTGCTGCCCTGGAGGGCCGTTGCCAACCGGGGCATCGCGCTGCTCCTGCTCTCGCTCGCGGTATGGGTCGTGGCGGCCCCGGACAGCGTTCCCGGCCTCACGGTCCCGATGTCCTCCATGTAGTCCGTAGGATCAGCCGCCGGATGGCGGATCGCTTCGACGTGGTCGTGATCGGGGCTGGCCCGGCCGGCGAGCACGCACTCGACGTCCTGCTGGACGCGGGGAAGAAGGTGGCCCTCGTCGAGCGCGCGTCCATCGGCGGCGAGTGCAGCGGCTGGGCGTGCATGCCCACCAAGACCCTGCTCCGCCCCACCGAGGTTCAGGGCGAGGCCGACCGCGTGGCCGGCGTGTCGTAGCCCTCCTTCGACTGGCCGAAGATCCGCGACTACCGACGCTCGCCTCGGACGACGAGGGGGCGTGTCTAGCGGTCAATCGTACGCTCCCGCTACCGCGTCGGAAGCGGTAGCCGTGAACAGAAGGTCAATGGTTCGATTCATCAGAAAATGCCTGCAAACGGGCTTGTTCTGAGACGCTCCCGCCGCGTGATTTCCGCCGGGTGCCCAATGGGTGCCCGGTGACGCAAACGCACCAGCCGACTGCGCACACAAAAAAAGGCCTGCAAATGCAGGCCTTTTGCTAAGCGGCTGAAGGGATTCGAACCCTCGAACTTCTGCATGGCAAGCAGAACGTGCGGCGGCGATTCCACATGAATATGCCTGCAAGCAGAGCGTTTCCGCGCGTCCGAACCCGTGGGCGCGTTCCCGGCTTTCACCGGGAGACCACGGGGGTTTGGGTAGTGAATGGGTAGTCGGGCCGGCCGGTCAGTGTCTAGTGTCTCCGACACCCTGAGGGCGGAGTGTCCCGTGACACCGAGCCGGGAGCACGACCGCTTGTTGCTGTCCGCGGCCGAAGCCGCCAGCCACGTCGCGCGCTACCGCATCCACGCGAGGCTGTCGCGGAAACCCGCCGGCGGGTGGCGTCGGCTCGAAATCGGCCCGAGCTGAAAATGGCAGGGCCTCTGCGGGCCCGATCTAGGCGGTTGCGGCCGCCAGGGTGTGGCTGTGGAGCTTCATCAGGTTGTGAGTGGCGGTGATCAGGCGCCACTCGGTCCGCACGGCCGATCTGCCTCGTCGGTGCAAGCGGTCCATCCCCCGGTTGTGCTTGGTGTGTCCGAACATCGGCTCGACCGTCTGTGAGCGTTTTCGGTAGAGGCGCTCGCCTGGC
>JBKPBS010000020.1:0-18015 GCA_046726915.1 Actinomycetota bacterium | reverse complement strand
TGCGCGAGGTGGAGGGCGACGCGAGCGCGCTCGTGGACGCGTGGGCGGGCGCCGACCACGCGGTGGTCGTCGACGCCGCCGCAACGGGCGCGCCGCCTGGGACCGTCAGCCGCTTCGACGCGCTGGCCGGTCCCTTGCCGGCGCGTAGCGTGCGCTCCTCGACGCACGCGTTCGGCGTGCCCGACGCGATCGAGCTCTCTCGCGCGCTCGGGCGCCTGCCCGGCAGCCTGGAGGTCTACGCGATCGCGGGCGAGAGCTTCATCGCCGGCGACCGGCTCAGCCCAGCCGTCGAGCGGGCGGTCGCCGAAGTCGTCGAGGAGCTCTGCCAGTCCACGACGCGCAGGTGCCAGCGTCCGACACCGACCACATATCGCTCATGACGACGCCTGGGCGGCGGGCGGGACGTCTTCCAGATCTTCGTCTGTCACGTGCGCGCCGCGTGTGATCACGAGGACCGGGCAGGCGGCCTCGTGCACGACCTTGCTCGACGTGCTTCCGAGCATGAGGCGACGGACCGGGCCGTAGCTGCGTGAGCCGATGATCAGCATGTCGAGGTGCTTGGCTGCGTAGGCGAGCTCGCGCGCGGGCTCTCCGAAGGTGACGTCGCCGGTGGCGACGTCGCCGAGCTCGGCGAGGACGGCCTGTAGGCGCTCCTCTGCTTTGACGCGGACGTGCTCGTCCCAATCGGGGTGGTAGCCCTCGAAGGGATTGCCCGGCTCGGGCGCAGCCACGACGCCGATGGCGCGTATCCGGGCGCCGGCTGCCTCTGCGATCGCGTGGGCGAGATCGACGGCGGCGCGCGACTCGGGCGAGCCGTCGAACCCGACACCGATCGTCTTCAGCTCGCGGGCGTGGTCGGCATAGCCGCGCGGGGCGACCAGCACCGGGCACGGAGCGCCGTGGAGCGTGCCCGCGGTGACGTCGCCGGCGAGCACGCGGCCGATGGGGCCGCGGTGGGCGGAGCCGACGACGATGAGATCGCCGTGCTCGCGCTTGGCGATCCGTTGCAGGGCGCGACCCGGTGAGTCGTCCGGAGTGGCGATCGCGTCCGCAGTGGCGCCGGCGCCCTCGAGCTCGGTGTCGAGCGTCTCCCGGGCTGCGCCTTGCATGACGGCCTCGAAGTCCCGGATCGAGCCGCGGCTGATGAAGTAGTCGTACGGATATGCGTGGACGGCCACGAGACGGCTGCCGAATGTCTCGCTGAGCTGTGCCGCCAGCGCCAGGGCGTCACGGCCGCCGGGGCGGGCATCGACGCCGACGACGATCGTGGTGAACATGGTCTGCTCCTTTCGCTCTGTTCTGGACTGCGAGCTCATGCCTAGCCCTCCCAGTCGCCTGTCACGAGCGTTAGCCGGCGGCGATCACGCCGACGATGTCGAGCGTCGAGACGACGCCCGCGGGCCGGCCCACGTCGTCGATGACGACGACGTGTCCGAGCTGGCCCGAGGTGACGAGGCCAGCCACCGCGTCGAGCGGGTCGTTGGCCCCGACGAGCGGGTGGGCGGCGCTGGACGCGAGCTCGGAGGCAGTCCGGGAGAGCTCGCCTCGCGCGGCGGCGCCGACGACGTCCATGTCGGTCACGAACGCCCAGCCCGGCGCCGCTGCCACCATCACGGTGTGGGTGCGGCGCTCGACGAGCGTCGCGGCGATCTCGGGCACCGGCGCGTCTGGGCGGCACACGACGATGCCACGGTGCATGACCTGCCAGACCGCGTTGCGATCCAGCCGACCGTCGCTGATCGCCGGGCGTGCGGGCGCGGGGCGCACGAGCCTGGCGGTACGGGGGTCGTGCCCCGCGGCAACCGCGGCGACGTCGAAGCTCGACACGATCCCGCGGGCGACGCCGTCGTCGGCTTCGCGAACGACGACGTGGGCGGCCTGCTCGGCGTGCATCCGCTCGGCGACGGCCTGCAAGGTTTCGTGGGGCGCAGCTGAAGGCGGCGGCGCGGCGGCCGCCTGGTCGATGCTGGTGGTACCGGCGAGCGCCGCGCTGACGACGTCTCGTGCGGTGACGAGGCGTGGGGAGCTCGGGTCGACGATGACCGCGTGCACCTGATGGATGCTCATCAGCGCGGCGACGTCCGCGAGCGGCGCATCGGGCGGGCAGGTGATCAGGCCGAGGGCCATCACCGAGCCGACCTCGACGGTCGAGAGGGGCGCGTGCATCGCTGTGGCGGACATGGCTCGAACGTAGATCGCGCCCCGCGACGGTTCATCAGCAGTCCGCACGGATCGTCTGCGGGTCTTCCCGCGAGTCATTCCGGTCACGAGGTTCGGCGCGTGAGCACCCCGGTCTCTTCTTCAGGGTCTCTGATCGCCGGCTAGGCCGCCGTCTTGTCGTCGACGACGGTCACCGTCACGTGCGCGCGTTGCGGCCCTGCACGTTTCCACTGACTCGATCGCGTGGTCTGCACCCTTGGCGTGTCCTTCGCGCCCGCAGAGACTCGGGGCGTCCATCTTCGCGAGGAGCTCACCATGCGCACCACCGTCGACGAGCAGAGGGCCAGGGACCGGACGACCGACCGCCGGGCCGATCTCGCGGAGGACGTGGCCTTCGTCGTGATGCTGTTCTCCGGGATCGTCCTGGTGGTGGCGATCGTCGTCGCCGCGTTCGTGATCTGAGCTGGCAGCCGCTGCAGGCCACGATCTCATCATCGAGGTCGTGGAATGGGAGGCGACGCTCGCGCTCGCCGAGGACCCGGCACAGTCCGCGCTCGCTCTCAGCGCGGACCCTCGTTCGCTTCACGCCGCCGAGCTCCCGCCGTGATGTTCGGTCACGCCTGGCCGCGGCGAACTACGGAGCGAGCACGCGCGGCGCCACGGATGTGCCGCCCGACCCGATCGACGAGCGTTGGGAACATGACCGACCGGCCCCGAATCACCATCCTCGGCGCCGGCTTCGCCGGCCTGGAGACGGCGTTCCTGTTGCGCATGCGACTGCGCGATCGCGTCCAGCTCACGCTCGTCTCGCAGCAGGACGCCTTCACCTTTCGCCCGAACGCGATCTACGTCCCGTTCGGCGCCGATCCGGCCGACCTCGTCGTCGACCTGTCCAAGCCATTCGACCGTCGTGAGGTCGACTTCGTGCAGGGCACCGTGACCGGCGTCGACCCCGACGCGCACGAGGTCCAGCTCGCCAACGGCCACACCGTCACCTACGACAAGCTGGTGATCGCCACCGGTGCCGACATGCGCCCCAGGGAGATCCCCGGGCTCACCGAGCACGCCGCGACGATCTGGACGCCGAAGAGCATGCTCGGCGTCCGCGCGCGCTTCCAGCGCGTGCGCGACGACGCCAAGGAAGGGCACCGCAGCCGGGTGCTGTTCCTGATACCTCCGAACAACAAGTGCGCGGGCCCGCTGTACGAGATCGTGATGATGTTCGAGACCTGGCTGCGGCGCGAGCGCGTTCGCGACCACGTCGACATCGTCTGGTCGACGTTCGAGCAGTCCTACATCCAGGCCTTCGGCCCGCGGCTGCACGAGGTCGTCACCAAGGAGTTCTCCGAGCGCGGCATCGCGGGACACACCGCCGAGGTCGTCACCGACGTCGATGCCGGCGAGGCGCATTACACGAACGGAAGCACGCGTGTCTACGACCACCTGATCGCCTTCCCGCCCTACGTCTCGGCGGTGCGCTACGAGGCACTGCCCTCCGACGACCGGGGCTTCCTCGACACCGAGCCGGCCACCCGCCAGGTCGTCGGCCATCCCGACATCTACGCGCCCGGCGACGCCGGCGACTTCCCGGTCAAGCAGGCGTTCCTCGCCTTCCTCCAGGCCGACACCGTCGCCGAGCACATCGCCGCCGGGGCGGGCGAGCATGCGTTCGACAAGCCCTTCGACCCGGTCTCGATGTGCATCATGGAGATGTTCGACAAGGCGACCTTCGCCCAGGTCCCGCTCGAGCTCACCGGGGACCCCACGCGCCCGGTGGCCGTCCGGGCAGACGCGAACGGCGACTACAAGGTCGGCACCGGATCGACCTGGCGCCTGGGCAAGAAGATGCTCGGCGCGACCGTTCCGATGCGCTTCCACGCCGGCGAGCCGTTCCATGCCGGTCTCGGCTGGCAGATGATGGAAATGGGCCTGAGGGGCATGTCCGCGGCTCTGGCTGACTGATGGCCACGGCCGTTCGCATCCCGCTTGCGGCCGACGACCCCGCGACTGCGATCCGGGCGCGCGGACCGCGGGTGGCCGGGAGCACCGAGACGCGCGTGGCGCGCCTGGCGATGGCCGCCGCCGCCCTGTGGGTGCTCGACGACGCCTTCTGGCACCGCGAGCCGGGCACCTCGGTGACCGACCACATCGCGCGCGGGTTGGTGCCGACCGCACTCGCGCTCTTGCTGGTCGTCGCCTACCCGCGGCTGCGAGCGGGCGCACGGGCGGCCGCCGCGCTCGTGGCCGGTTCGCTGATGATCGTCGGCGGCGTGGTCGATGGCGCCCGCCACGTCGCCGTCGATCGCCTCGCCGGCGACGACGTCACCGCGATCATCGCTGCGATCGCGGGCACCGTCCTGGTCGCGATGGGCGCGGCGGTGCTGTGGCGCTCGCGCCGGCTCGACGAGCGCCCGCTGCGGCGCTACTCGCGGCGCGCGCTGATCGCGGTCGTCGCGGCGCTCGGCGGGGTGTTCGCTGTCATGCCCGTAGCGTTCGCGATCGTCGCCAACCACAAGGCCCGGACGACGGCCGCCGACGTAGAGCTCGGCCGGCCGTATGTCGACGTCTCGCTGCGCACCAGCGATGGGCTCCGGATCGCCGGCTGGTACGTGCCATCGCGCAACGGGGCGGCGGTGATCGCGTTCCCCGGGCGCGAGGGGCCGGTCCGCCACGCACAGATGCTGGTGAGGCACGGTTATGGCGTGCTCCTGCTCGACCGCCGCGGCGAAGGGGAGAGCGAAGGCGACTTCAACGCCCGCGGATGGAACGGCGAGCCCGACCTGCGCGCCGCCGTGGCCTACCTCCGCGGGCGTCCCGACGTGCACGGCGGTCGCGTCGGTGGGCTGGGCCTCTCGGTCGGGGGCGAGCTGCTGCTGCAGACCGCGGCTCGCGAACCCGGCCTGCGTGCGGTCGTGTCCGAGGGCGCCGGACTGCGCTCGGCCGCTGAGCAGAAGCACATGCCCGGCGCCCCACCCGAGCCGCTGCGCTGGATCGCGCCGATCACCATGGAGACGGCGGCCGGCGTCGCCCTCTCTGACAGTCGGCCCCCGACCGACCTCGCGGACCTCATGCCGCGGATCGCCCCACGTCCCGTGCTCCTGATCCGTGCGATGAAGGGCAACGGCGACGAGGCGCTCAACCGCGTCTACCGCGACGCCGCCGGCCCGAGCGCGACGCTCTGGGAGATCCGACGCGCCCGCCACACCGGCGGCCTGTCCGCCGCGCCGGCGGAGTACGAGCGCCGGGTCGTCGGCTTCTTCGATCGGGCGCTGCTGAGCCCGGGCTGAGGCCGGGCTCGCGCAACCTGCCCCCGCCCGCAGCTGGACCGTCGCTCGGTCGCTTCGCCAGAATCTGCTCGGCCCCCGGTCAGGGTGTGATCCGGTATGGCCGCATCATCTCGTTGTCTTCGTGTTCGAGGATGTGGCAGTGCCATACGAAGAGGCCAGGGCGGTCGAAGAGCGCCTTCACGCGCGTGATCTCGTTGGGGTAGGCGATGACGGTGTCCTTGCGCCCGGCCTCCCAGCTCTCGGGGGGTCGCGGGGCGCCGTTCTCGATGCCACGTCGGCTGACGACCTCGAAGGTCACCTCGTGGATGTGGATCGGGTGCGCGTCGGCGGTGAAGTTGTGGATGTCCCAGAACTCGATGGCGTTGAGCGCCGGGGTCTCGGTTATCGGCTCGTCCCATCCCAGCGGCTTGCCGGTGCCGTCCGGGCTGAGTGTTCCGAGGTCGGCCTCGACCGGTGCGAACGGCTCGCCGTTGGCGCAGTCGAGAACGATGTTGCCGTTCGAGTCGGTGGTGACTCGCACCGTCGCGGATTCGGCCTCGTTGAGCGAGACCCTGCGGGTATTGTCGGCTTCGCCGAGTGGGGCGATCGGCGGCAGGACGAGCCGGCCCGGCGGGGTGCTCATGTCGGCGCTCATCGCGGGGACGACGTGGAAGCGCATGACCTGGCCGGTCGTCTGCGGGTCGGCCGGCTCGAAGTCGACGCCGGGCACGCCGCCGCCGAACGGCTCGTCCGGGGCGATGTTCTGCAGGATGATCTCGGTTCCCCGCGGGACGTGCGTGAAGTCGACGATCACGTCGGCGCGCTCGGCCGGCGCCAGCAGTAGCTCTGGTAGCTCGACGGGCGCGGGGAGGAAGCCGCCCTCGTTGCCGATCTGCCAGAACGCCAGCCGGTTGGACATCCGCAGGATGAGGAAGCGTGCGTCACAGCCGTTGAGGAAGCGCAGGCGGTAGCGGCGCTGCTCGACGTCGAGCGATGGCCACGTGGCGCCGTTGACCACGATCGTGTTGCCGAAGAACTCGGGGTTCCAGATCGGCGCGACGTCGCTCGGGCCGCCGCAGGCCGCGTCTGGCATGAACGGGATCTGGAGCTGCGAGGGCTCCAGACCCTCGAAGAACGCGCGGCTGTCGGGGTAGAACAGCGAACCGTCCTGAGTGAATGAGCGATCCTGGATCGCGATGGGGATCTCGTGGTAGGCCAGTCCCGGCGGATCGCCGGGTGCCGGCGCCGGTCCGGGCAGCCTGTGCCCGTGGAGGTCGCTCGGCCCACCGCGCATCAGGTAGAAGCCCGCCGGTCCGGCGTAGACATTCGCGCGCGTCATGCCCAGCGTGTGGTCGTGAAACCACATCGTGGCCGCACGCTGGTCGTTGTCGTACTCGAACACCGCGCTGCCCGCCGTCCAGGGCTGTCCGAGCCGGCGCTCGGCCTGGGCGCGGAACGTCTCGTAGCGCGATCCCGTGGTCGCGTATCCGGCGGGAAGGTTGCCGGCCGCCGGGAGATACCAGGCCTCCGGGAAGCCGTCGGACTCTTCGGTGCTGTGCCCGCCGTGGAGGTGGGTGACGATCGGCACAGGCCCGGTGTACGGCGCCTGTTCGCTGCCGTGGCGGTCGCGCCCGGCCGTGCCGCCGGGCGGGTTGGCCCAGTGCAGTGTCTGGTCGACCGGTAGCAGGTGCGGCAAGAACCTCCGGTTCGCGTCCACGAGCTCGTTGATCCACTTGACCCGGACCGGCCTGCGCGACGTCGCCTCGATGGTGAACGCCGGGTAGCTGAACGTGCGCGGATGGTTGACCGACCCGTAGCCCCAGACCGTCGTTGGCGGCACGTCCACGCTTGATGGCAGGACGCGCTGGCGGAACTGACGCACGGCGATCTCGTAGTACTCGATGCTTCGGCCGCCCTTGCGCGCGATCGTGCCCGTGCGCGGCATCGCCGGCGGGATCACCAGCGCAGTCTCGTATTTCGGGATCGATCGCGGGTCGAGCACCCCGACGCCCGGCGCATGCGCGAACGCCCGGCCACCCTGGCTGCGCCACAACACCAGTCCGGCACCGGCGCCCACCCCGTACTCCAGGAACCTCCGCCTTGTCACCGCCGTCATGACCAGCTCCCATTCATGATGCGCGCCCCTCTCAGCCTCCGAGCCGATTAGACACACTTCAGCGCGCGAAGGCAACCGCGGCGAGGCTCGGCCACGTCGAGGTGCCAATCACGGAACAGCTGCCTCGGCAAATCGGAAAAGCGGTCCTTCTATATCCCTCGGCCGGGTGTGATCGAGACAACGGCTCACACAATTTGCCGAGCCGCGGCACACTCAAACAGCCCGGCTCGGCGCCGGGGTTGCGCCCGCGTGAACGGGTTGACATCGGTCTCCCGGGTGAGAGGATCACTGATGGAACGTAGGAGCTTCGGTGACTGCTTGTCAGCGAACGGTGTCGTGCGCTGTGCGCGTCGCCTGACGAGCGGATGTCGTCTTTCGTGTGAGGCGCTGCTCCTCGGTGCCGCGTGCGCCCCCGCGCGAATCATCGAGATTGAGCGTTTCACAGAGCGCCAGCTTGCCCTCAGCCAGTGCCCCGAGATCGAGATGTGTGGCTGAATACGCGCGACAGCGCAGCCGCGGCATCGGCAGCGATCGCCAGGACGGCAGCGGGGCGGGGCACCATTTTCATCACATTCCGCCACTGTGTCGCGAAATGGATGACGAGGGCGGCGACATAGAGCGGCCCAAGAATTCACCCCTGGACTCGCATCACTGTTGCTCTGGCTCGCACCCGGCGCGGCCGCATCCTTTACGTGGTCAGAGCACCGCCGCTCGAAGCGACAGCGGATGGCCCTTGCGCAGCCGCTGGCGCTGCCCGCGCACCGTCAGTTCGACGGGGGCTCCTTCTTCGAGCAGGTAGCGCTCCTCCTCGTGCGCGACGTGGATGCGAAGCTGGCGGTCGCGGAAGCGCAACGAGAAGTCCAGCGACTCCCACGCGCTCGGCAGATGGGGGCTGATCGAGAGCTCGCCGTCGAAGTCGCGCACACCGCCGAACCCGAAGACGAGCGCCTGCCATACGCCCGCGGCGGATGCGATGTGCACGCCGGCGGAGGGGTCGCCGCTCACGTCGGCGAGATCCATGAGCAGCGCTGAGCGGAAGTACTCGAGCGCCCGCTCCTCATCGCCGATCTCGGCTGCGACGATGCTCTGCACGCACGCCGACAGCGACGAGTCTCCGGTCGTCAGGGCGTCGTAGTACTCGAAGTTCGCTCGCTTCTGCTCTTCGGAGAACTCGTTGCCGAGCAGGAACATGGCGAGGACGACGTCCGCCTGCTTGATCACCTGACGACGGTAGATGGCGAGCGGGTGGTAGTGCAGCAACAGCGGGAAGTGGTCCGGCGGCGTCGCGTCGAGGTCCCATATCTCGCGCTCGAGGAAGTGCGCGTCCTGGGGGTGGATCCCTCTTGGCTCGTCGTAGGGCACGTGCATGGCGGCTGCGGCGCGCTCCCACGCGTCGAGCTCCTCCGGGCGCAGGTTGAGCTCCGCGACGAGAGCGTCGTGAGCCTCGGGACGCTGCGTGGCGAGCAGGTGGATACACGACGCGGCGAAGTTGAGGTTCAGCCGGGCCATGAGGTTCGTGTACGTGTTGTCGTTGACGACGGTGGTGTACTCGTCCGGACCCGTCACGCCGTGGATGTGGAAACCGCCCTCGCCGTCGTAGAAGCCGAGGTCGACCCAGAGGCGAGCGGTCTCGACGAGCACCTCGGCGCCGACCTCGACCAGGAAGTCCACGTCGCCGCGAGCGTCGACGTATCGCTTGATCGCATAGGCGATGTCGGCGTTGATGTGGTACTGCGCGGTGCCCGCCTGGTAGTAGGCGGACGCCTCCTCGCCGTTGATCGTGCGCCACGGGAACATCGCGCCGAGCTGGCTGAGCTCGCGCGCACGCTCGCGCGCCCGCCGCAGCATGCTGTGCCTGAAGCGCAGCAGGTTGCGGGCGATCCGCGGTCGCGTGTAGGCGAGGAGCGGAAGGACGTAGACCTCGGTGTCCCAGAAGTAGTGGCCGTCGTAGCCCTGGCCGGTCAGGCCCTTGGCAGGGACGGCCGAGCCCTCGTTGCGCCATGTCGCCTGGGCGACCTGGAAGAGGTTCCAGCGGATCGCCTGCTGCGTTCGAACCGAGCCTTCCCCCGCCGCGACCCGTGCGTCGGCGCGATCCCAGAACCGGTCGAGGTGCGAGCGCTGCGCGGTGGCGAGCGAGTCGAAGCCCTGTCGGATCGCGCGGTCCAGCGTCGGACGGCAGCGCTCGACGAGCTCGGCGGGCGGAGCCGAGCGCGAAGTCTGGTAGGCGATGTACTTGACGATCCGGATCGGGACGTCGGGCTGGGCGTCGGCGGTGAGAACCACCTCGCCGCCGTCGCCGTCGAGCGCAGCGCGGATCTCGTGCGGCGCCGCGGTCTCGACGACGTGGTCGATCGCCATCCCAAGCGTCATCCGGCTGCTCGCGGTGCAGTAGCCGAGCATGAGACGCTGGCGATCGGCGTTCACTACCACGGGTTCCAGGACGCGATGCTGAGGGCGCGTCGCAACGCGCGGGTCGGCGCTCTCTGCGCCCCGCTGCCCGTCGCGCAGATGGGCGTCCTGGTGGTTGACGACCTGCGAGCAGATCATCACGGGGGCTTGCCGGTCGCGCACGGTGACCTCGAAGACGATCGCCACGAGATGGCGGTGCTCGAAGGAGACAAGGCGGCGTGAGCGGACGTGCACGTGCTTCCCCGCGGGCGTGGCCCAGACGAGCTCGCGCGTGAGCATCCCCTCGCGCATGTCCAGCACGCGCGAGTAGCGCCGCAGTCTCGCCGTGGGGACGAACAGCGGCTCGTCATCGACGTACAGCCTCAGGATCGTCGCGTCGGGGACGTTGACGATCGTCTGGCCGGTGCGGGCGAGCCCGTACGCCCCTTCCGCATAGGCGATCGGCCACGTTTCGTGGAACCCGTTGACGAACGTTCCCGGCGCGAAGGCCGGGCGGGCCTCATCGAAGGTCCCGCGTACTCCGACGTATCCGTTGGAGAGCGAGAACGCCGTCTCCGTCCGAGCGAGGTGTCGGTCCGAGTACCGGGTCTCGACGATGCGCCAGTCATCCGGCGGATAGAGGTGCTCCGGAGGGATCTCGAGCTCACGTTTGCGCATGGTCGGGAGTAAGCGTGCGCGGTCACCGCCGTGCGGGCGCTGCCATGGCCTGCCGTGCCGAAGCAGCCGGGCGCGTCGCGGACGACGGGTGCGCCGTGGGCGTCGAGCTGACACAGGTGACCTTCGGCGTGAGCATTGCGTCACGGTATGCGCCGGCGCTTGCCGCGCCATCCGGGTCGATGAGCACAGCGGCGGTGGTCGACGCACGCCCGGCATTCCGTAGTTCCCCGCCGCGATCTGCGGCTGCTTGCGCTGGTCGCACGTCCGGGCCGGACCTACGGTCTTCTCGCCATGTCCGGACAGCTGAGCTCCGGGGAACGCGAGTTCGCCACCCTCGTCGCTCAGCTCCGCGCCCTCGAAGACGAGATCGGAGCTGCGCGGCACGCGTCACAGGACGCTCGGGCCGGGCACGGGCCCGCTCGCCACGTCCCGCGCGAGGCGGGACCGGCGCTGCGCGGCGAGCGCGTCACCTTGGCCGACGGCTCGCAGATCGTGATCCGGCCGATCGAGCCCGCGGACGTCAGCGATCTGGCGGCGGGGTTCGAGCGCCTGGGCGCGCTGTCGCGCTTCCGCCGCTTCGGCGAGCGCATCGATCGCCTCACCCGGCGGCAGCTGATCGAGCTCACGCACGTCGACCACGTCTCGCGCGAGGCGCTCGTGGCGCTCGACGCGACGACTGGGGAGGGCGTCGGCGTCGCCCGCTACGACCGGGCGCCTGACGATCCCACTCGAGCCGAGGTGGCGTGCACGGTGCTCGACCCCTGGCAGCACCGTGGCGTGGGTTCGGCGCTTGCCGAGCGGCTTGCAGCCCGAGCGCGCGCCGCCGGGATCGAGCGGTGCACCGCGCCGCTGATCCTCGGCAACGAGCCCGGCCGACGTCTGCTCGCGCACGTCGCCGACGAGATCGGCGAGCACCGCGACGGCGGCGTCGTCGACGTGACCGCGCAAGTGCGGAGGGCAGAGCCATGACCACGCCATCAGAGCACGCCACGAACATCGCCGGCCGTGCCGGCGCCTGGAGCGCTCGGCGTTGGAAGCGCGCGACGTTCGGGTGGCTGGCGTTCGCGCTCGCTGCGGTGATCCTCGGCGGGGCGGTCGGCGCGAACATGCTCACCGACTCGCAGATGGCTTCGGGCGAGACCGCGAGGGCCGAGAGGATGCTCGCGTCGGCCGGGTTCAAGACGCCGGCGACCGAGAGCGTGCTCATCCAGAGCCGCGACGGCTCGCTCACCGTTCGCGATCCGCGCTTCCTCCTGGCGATCGTCACGGTGACCGACCAGCTGCTCAACCAGCCGAACGTCACCAACATCCAGGACCCGTTGAGGCGCCCGCAGAGCCAGGTCTCACGCGACCTGCGCTCGGCGCTCGTGCAGTTCGACATCAAGGGCAAGCAGGAAGACGCGCCCGACAAGGTGACCCCGATCCTCCACGCCGTGGCCCACGCTCAGCGCGTCAACCCCGAGTTCCGCGTCGAGGAGTTCGGCTACGCCAGCGCCGGCCGCGTGATCGACAAGACCTTCGCCGAGGACTTCAGCCGGGCCGAGACGCTATCGCTGCCGATCACCCTGCTGATCCTGCTGCTGGCTTTCGGCGCCCTCGTGGCCGCCAGCGTGCCCGTGGTCCTCGCGTTCTCCGCCGTCCTCGCCGCGGTCGGGCTGAACATGGTGGTCAGCCAGGCGATCCCCACGGCCGACGCGACGCAGTCGGTGATCCTGCTCGTCGGCATGGCGGTCGGGGTGGACTACTCGCTCTTCTACCTGCGTCGCACTCGCGAGGAGCGCACCGCCGGGCGCGACGCGCACGGCGCGCTGCTCGAGGCGGCCGGCACGTCGGGCCAGGCGGTACTGATCTCCGGCACGACGGTGCTCATCGCGATGGCCGGGATGCTCTTCGCCGGCAACAGCATCTTCACCTCGATCGGCATCGGCACGATGATCGTCGTCTTCGCGGCGGTGGTCGGATCGCTGACCGTGCTGCCGGCGATCCTTCACAAGCTCGCCGACCGCGTCGAGCGCGGGCGGGTGCCGCTGGTCGGCCGCATGCGACGGCCCGCGGGCGAATCGCGGGTGTGGGGCGCGATCCTGCGGCCGGTACTGCGCTGGCCCGTCGTCGCTGCGCTGCTCAGCGCGGGCCTGCTTGCGGCCGCCGCCGTGCCGACGCTACAGATGCACACGAAGCTCCCGAGCTTCACCGACCTTCCGCGCAGCCTCGCCCTCGTCGGCACCTACGAGCGGATCCAGCGAGCCTTCCCCGGCTCGCAGACGCCGGCCGAGGTCGTCGTCAAGGGCGACGACGTGACGACCCGCGCCTATCGCGACGCGTTCGCGGAGTTCCAGCGCCGCGCGATCAGGACCGGGCTCCTCTTCCAGCCGTTCCACGTGTTCGTCAACCGCGACCGGACGGTGGCGCGCATCGAGTTCTCGATTGCGGGCAAGGGCGACGACAAGACCTCCTACGAGGCGCTGAGCGTGCTGCGTCGCGACGTCATCGCCCCGGTTGCCGCGACGCTGCCCGGGGTGCAGGTGGCCGTCACGGGCCAGACCGCCGGGACGCACGACTTCAACGAGACGATGAAGGCGAGGGCGCCGATCGTCTTCGCGTTCGTGCTCGGGCTGGCCTTCGTCCTGCTCCTGCTGAGCTTCCGATCGATCGTCGTGCCCCTGAAGGCGATCGTGCTCAACCTGCTCTCGGTGGGAGCCGCGTACGGAATCCTGATCATGGTCTTCCAGTGGGGCCACTTCGAGGGACTGCTGGGATTCCGCTCCAACGGCGCGATCGCGTCGTGGCTGCCGCTGTTCCTCTTCGTAGTCCTCTTCGGGCTGTCGATGGACTACCACGTGTTCATCCTCACCCGGATCAAGGAGCTCGTCGACCGCGGGATGCCGACCTCGCAGGCGGTCGAGCAGGGCATCCGCTCGACCGCGGGAACCGTCACGGCCGCGGCGATCGTGATGGTCGCCGTCTTCGCCATCTTCGCCGCGCTGCGCATCCTGGCCATCAAGCAGATGGGCTTCGGCCTCGCTGTCGCGGTCCTGATCGACGCGACGATCGTCCGCGCCGTGCTGCTCCCGGCGTCGATGAAGCTCCTGGGCGAGTGGAACTGGTACCTGCCGCGCTGGCTGCAGTGGCTCCCCAGCCTGGCGGTCGAGAGCCGGCCCGCTCCGGCGCCCAGGCGCCCGCCGAGGCCCGCACCGGGACACTGACACGCGACGGTTCGCTTTCCGGGATTTCCCGCACGCGACGTGTGACGTGCCCCGGATGGCGCCGGTCGCTGCGGCGCATACGGTGGGCGCACGACTCAACGGAGGACAACGCCATGTTCGAGAAGACCGTCGTCGGCGTCGATGATCGCGAAGGCGGGCGCGACGCCCTGTCTCTTGCGGCCGCACTCACCGCAGTCACCGGAGGCGAGCTCATCGCGGTTCGCGCTTACCCGCACGAGATCCATCCGTCGCGTGCTTTGGTTGGCGGATATGAGGAGGACATGCGCGCCGACGCGAGCGAAGAGCTCGAGCGCATCGTGGCCGACTCCGGCGTGGCGGCGCGCCGCCTGATCGTCGGCGATACGTCGCCGGCGCGTGCGCTTCATCACGCGGCCGAGGAGGAGGACGCGGACCTGCTCGTCGTCGGCTCCACCCACCGCGGCCAGGTCGGCCGCGTCCTGGTCGGTGGCGTGACCGCCGGCGTGCTACACCACGCCCCGTGCCCGGTCGCCGTCGCGCCGCTCGGATACGCCGAGCACGGCGCGCCGCCGAAGACCATCGGCGTCGGCTTCGACGGCGGCGAGGAGGCGCGGCACGCGCTCCGCGTGGCCGGCGCGCTCGCGAAGGCGTGCGGTGCACAGGTGCGGATCCTCTCCGCAGTCGCCACCCCGATCCTCGCGAGCTCGCCGGCTGCCTACGAGGCCGACTGGCTCAGCGAAGCCGAGCACGGCTGCCGCGCAGAGGTCGACGAGGCGCAGCAGACGCTCGAGGGGATGGGCGTGCAGTCGTCGGGCGACGTCGTCCTCGGCCTGGCCGTCGACGAGCTCGCCGAGCTCTCGAACGGGGTGGACCTGATCGTCGTGGGCTCCCGCGGTTGGGGACCCGTCCGCCGCCTGCTGCTCGGCAGCACGTCCGAGCGGCTCGTCCGCGAGGCGGCCTGCCCCGTCATCGCGGTCCCGCGCCCGGCGGACGCGAGCTGAAGATCCCCGGATGGCAACCACCACGAAGCGGCGACGCTCCGCCGGCGCGGCGCACGGAGCAGGCGAGGAGCTGCGCGAGGTCGTCCTGCACGGGCATCGCGTGTTCTTCCGGTCGGCCGGAAGCGGTCCGGTCGTCGTGCTGGTCCACGGGATCACGTCGACCTCCGCGACGTGGGCCCAGGCGCTGCCGTATCTCGCCGAGCGCTTCACCGTCGTCGCACCCGACCTCCTCGGCCACGGCGAGTCGGCCAAGCCGCGGGGCGACTACTCGCTGGGCGCCTATGCGAGCGGGATCCGCGATCTCCTGCTCGCGTTGGGGCACGAGCGCGCGACGTTCGTCGGGCACTCGCTGGGTGGCGGCGTGGCGATGCAGCTCGCCTACCAGTTCCCCGAGCATTGCGAGCGCCTCGTCCTCGTGAGCAGCGGCGGGCTGGGACGGGAGATCACCGTCCTGCTGCGCGCCGCCAGCCTTCCTGGCTCCGAGCTCGTCCTCCCGCTGCTCGTCAACGAGCAGCTGGTCGGCGCCGGCCGCTTCGTCGGGCGCCTGCTCGGCCGCGCCGGCCTGCGCGTGCACACCGACGTCGGCGAGGTGCTGCGCGGGCATGCGTCGCTCTCCGACGGCGAGGCGCGCTCGGCGTTCCTGCACACGCTGCGGACGATCGTCGACGCGCGCGGCCAGCGCGTCGACGCCACCGACCGCCTCTACCTCGCCGAGTCGATCCCGTTCCTGATCATGTGGGGAGAGCGCGATCCGATCATCCCAGTGGCGCACGGACGCGCCGCGCACGGCCTCGTCCCGGGCAGCCGGCTCGAGGTCTTCACGGGCGCCGGGCACTTCCCGCACCTCGACGACCCACTGCGCTTCGTTAGGCTGCTCACCGACTTCATCGACGCCACCCAGCCGGCGCAGGTCGACGCCGAGCGCTTGGGCGAGCTCCTGCGCAGCGACGGGTGATGGGCGGGCGTACGGGTTTCCCGCGACGCCGATGGGACAGATCGCGGATGGCGCGCCCGCGCTCCCGGCGTAGGTTCGAACCAAGCCTTCGAACCTGAGGAGAAACTCCATGCCGACCCGTGTCGCCATCAATGGCTTCGGTCGAATCGGCCGCAGCTTCGTGCGCTCCGCCTACGAGCGCGGCGCCGACCTCGAGATCGTCGCGATCAACGACATCGCGGACTCCGCGACGCTTGCCCACCTGCTCGCCTACGACTCCGTGTTCGGCCGCTTTCCCGCGAGCGTGACCTGCGACGGCGACGTGCTCGCCGTCGACGGCCGCGAGATCCGCGTGCTCGCCGAACGCGACCCGGGCGACCTGCCGTGGGCCGACCTCGGCGTGGACGTCGTCATCGAGTCCACCGGCAAGTTCCGCACGCGCGCCGACGCCGAGCGCCATCTACAGGCCGGCGCGAGCAAGGTGATCCTCTCGGCGCCGAGCAAGGGCAACGAGCCCGCGGACGCCAACGTCGTCCTCGGCGTCAACTTCCACGAGGTCTACGACCCCGACGTCCACCACATCATCACCAACGCCTCGTGCACGACCAACTGCCTGGCGCCGGTGGCGAAGGTCCTCCACGACACGGTCGGCATCCGCCACGGGCAGATGACCACCGTCCACGCCTACACCGCCGACCAGAGCCTGCTCGACGGGCCGCACAAGGACCTGCGGCGCGCCCGCGCCGCGGCGATCAACATCGTGCCGACGAGCACCGGCGCCGCAAAGGCCCTCGGTCTGGTGATCCCGGAGCTCGCCGGTCGCCTGAACGGCATCGCCGTGCGCGTGCCGACGCCGACGGGCTCGCTCGTCGACCTCACGATCGAGGCCGAGCGCGCAACCACCGTCGAGGAGATCAACGCGGCCTTCCGCGAGCGTGCGGACACCGGCCACATGACCGGCGTGCTCGCCTACACCGAGGACCCGATCGTCTCCTCGGACATCGTCAAGTCGCCGTACTCGTCGATCTTCGACGCGCAGCTGACCAACGTCATGAACGACACCCAGGTCAAGGTCGTGTCCTGGTACGACAACGAGTGGGGCTACGCCACCCGCCTGGTCGAGCTGGCCGAGCGCGTTCTCGTGCCCATGCACGAGCCGCCTCTCAGCGCGCAGGGCGCAACGGTGGTGGGTTGACGTCATGTCCCCGGCGCCGGTGCTCGTCGCCTACGCGACCAAGCACGACTCGACCGCCGAGATCGCCGAGCGCATCGCGGCCGCGATGCGCGACGCCGGCCACGCCGCCGAGGCGCGGCCGGCGTCGGAGGTCGACGATCTCTCGCGCTATGCCGCCGTCGTGCTCGGCAGCGCGGTCTACGCCAAGCGCTGGCAGCGCGACGCGCGCGTCTTCGCCCGTCGCCATGCCGGCGAGCTGAAGGACATGCCGGTGTGGCTGTTCAGCAGCGGCCCGTTCGGCGCGCCCCAGGACCATCCCACCGCGCCGACCCCGCCCGTCGCCGACAAGCTCGTCAAGCAGCTCGGCGCGCACGAGCACGTCATGTTCGGCGGCCGCGTCCCGCCCGACCCCGGCAACGTCATCGAGCGCGCCATGCTGAAGAACACGCCGCCCGAGCAGCGCGACGCGCGCGACTGGCCGGCCATCGAGGCGTGGGCGCGCGACGTGGCCGAGCAGGTCGACGGCGGCTAGCGCTCATGTCCGCGACCGCGCCGCTGTCGCCGCTCGACGCGACGTTCCTCGAGCTCGAGGACGCCGACACCACCGCGCACATGCACATCGGCGGGCTGCTGGTCTTCGACCCGCTCCCGGATGGCGGCACGCCGTCGCTCACGCGCGTGCGCCGCCACCTCGAGCGACGCCTCGGCTCGCTGCCGCGCTATCGCCAGCGCCTCTCACGCCGCGCCACCGGCGGCCTGCGCTGGCCGGAATGGGAAGACGACGGGCGGTTCGACATCGCGGCGCACGTCACCCGCGCCGCGCTGCCGAAGCCCGGCGGCGAGCGTGAGCTGCTCGCCTGGGCCGCCGACTTCTGGTCGCACCGCCTCGACCGCTCGCGTCCCCTGTGGCGCGCCGTGCTGCTCGAGGGCCTCGCCGGCGGGCGCTGGGCGCTGGCCACCAAGACCCATCATTGCCTGGTCGACGGAGTCGGCTCGATCGATGCCGGCACGGTCCTGCTCGACGCAGAGCCCAGCCCGGGCCGCTGGCGGCCGTCGGCGCCCACCGAGCTCGCGCGGCCCGCCAGCGCCAACGCGATCCGCCGGCTGGCCGGCGTG
>JBKPBS010000019.1:0-27688 GCA_046726915.1 Actinomycetota bacterium | reverse complement strand
GCCCGCAGCCGCGCCGTTCGCGCGGCGTCAGGGCCGCTGGCGCAGGCCGACCGCGCGCGCCGCGCAGCGGGGGTCGGGCCGAACTTCCCGATCCTCGCCTACGACGACCTCACGGCGGACCAGGTGGTGAGCAGGCTCACCGACCTGACCGCCGCGCAGCTCCGCAAGGTGCGCGACTACGAGCGCCGCAACGCGAACCGCAAGACGGTCCTCAACTCGATCGAGACGAAGCTGAGCTAGCCGGGCCTGCCACCATGGGCGTCGTGGCAGGCGCCCAGCAACAGGCTGCCGTGGGCAAGCGCCGGGCCGTGCCCGGCGCGCAGCCGTCGTATCCGCCGCGCCCTCGCCGTGGCGACGAGCTCGAGCTGACGGTCGACCGCCTCGCGTACGGGGGCGCCGGTGTCGCGCGCAACGAGACGGGATATGTCGTGTTCGTGCGAGGCGCGGTGCCAGGCGACCGCGTCCGCGCGCGAATCGGGAAGTCGAAGCGCTCGTGGGCCGAGGCCGAGCTCGTTGACCTGCTCGAGCCGAGTCCCGACCGCGTGGAGCCGGAGGTGCCGCACCCCGGCGCGCCCTGGCAGGTACTCCCCTATGAGCGCCAGCTCGAGGAGAAGGAGGCCCAGGTCCGCGAGGCGCTCGAGCGCATCGGTGGCTTCGAGAGCCCTCCGGTCGAGCCGATCGTGCCGGCGGACGAGCGCCTGCGCTATCGCAACAAGCTCGAGTACTCGTTCGGCGAGGACGAGGACGGCGAGCTGGTGCTCGGCTTCCACCGCCCTGGCCGCTTCGACCTGATCGACGACGTGAAGCTGGACATCCTCGCCTCCGAGCGCGTGGACGAGGTGCGCGAGGCGGTGAAGGCCTGGTGTCGCGATGAGGGCCTGACCGCCTGGGACCGCGAGACTCAGACCGGCGTCCTCCGCAACCTGGTGGTCCGCGAGGGGCGCCGGACCGGGCAGGTCCAGGCCCGCGTGGTCACGAGCCCGGGCTCGGACTTCCGGGTGGACGAGCTGGCCGCGGCGACCCCCGCCGACTCATTCCTGTGGACGCGCGCCGAGGGCGTGGCGGAGACCACGCGCGGCGGCCACACGAAGGCCGTAAAGGGTCCGGCCGTGCTCGAGGAGGAGCTGTCGGGCCTGCGCTTCCGGATCTCACCCGACGCCTTCTTCCAGACCAACACCGAGATGGCCGAGCGGCTCTACGGTGCGGCCGCCGAGTTCGCCGGCCTGACCGGCCGCGAGAAGGTGCTCGACCTCTTCTGCGGGATCGGGACGATCGCCCTCATCATGGCGCTCGACTCCGCCGAGGTCTGGGGGGTGGAGCTCGTCGAGGAGGCGGTGGCCGACGCGATCGACAACGCCAAGCTGAACGGCGTGGACAACGCCCGCTTCTTCGCGGGCGACGTGCGGCTCGTGATGCGCGAGCTGCTCGAGAAGTCGGGCAGTCCGGACGTGGTCGTCGTAGACCCGCCGCGCGCCGGGCTCTCCCAGAAGGTGGTCCGCCGGATCATCGAGGCCGAGGCTCAGCGGATCGTCTACGTGTCGTGCAACCCCACGACGCTGGCGCCCAACTCGCGCCAGCTGGTCGACGACGGCGGCTACAGGCTCCGCACGGTCAGGCCGGTCGACATGTTCCCGCAGACGCCGCACATCGAGTGCGTGGCGCTGCTCGAGCGCCCCGCCCTCTAGGGCGCGACGTCCTCGTCGAGCGCGACTTCTTCGTTCGCGTGCACGGTGCAGAGGAAGGGGCCGCCGGTGTCGAGCGATGCCCTGATCTCCGCCTCGGTCAGCTTCGTGCCGCACTCGGCGCAGGTGCGCTCGATCACGGGGTCGACGCCGGTCTTCTCCTCGAGGTCCATCAGGCGGCGCTCCCCACGACGTGCTTCACGGGCAGCCCGGTCGCGGCCTCGGCCTTCCGCGGCAGGTCGACCTTCAGCCATTTCGACACGTGCAGCGGCAGCGTCGAGACGATCAGCTCGTCGTACTCGTTGAAGTTGCATTCGTCCTGGATGGCGGCGAGCGGGTCCGGGTCGCCGACCTTCGCGTCCTTCACGTTCAGGCCTTCCTCGCGCAGCTCCTGGAGGAACGCCGCGCGGTGCTCCTCAGCCTCCTCGCCGGCGCCGTGCATGTCCGCGGCCCAGGCGATGCCGTGCGGCGTGGACGGGACGAGCAGAGTGAACTCGCAGGGTCCCTGCATGGTCCGGGTGCGGAGCGCGTCGAGCAGCTCGGGGCACTCCGCCGTGCGATTCGCCACCACCAGGACTCGGGCCTCGGCAGCCATAGTGGAAGCGTAGCTCTCCGAGCTAATAGGGAGGGAAGTCGGCGTACCACTCGCCGAGCGTCCGGAAGGCTCCCCAGAACTCGCGCTTCGCCTCCTCGTCGTCGAGCGAGCGGTCGATGTCCGGGACGGTGAGCGCCTCGATCGACGGCGTCAGGCGCTGCAGCTCGCCCGGCTTCCACTCGAGCTGGCGGCCGAGTGGGATGTGCAGGTCGTTCAGCTCCTCGAGCGCCTCGTCGCCCATCACCACGACGATGCGCGGCTGCACGATCGTGATCTCGTCGAGCACGCGGGCTCGGCAGGCCCGCGCCGAGTCGTCCGTGTCGTGAACGGGGCACTTCACGAAGACCGTGCCGTAGACCGCGAGCGGGTCGATGCCGAGCCGCTTGAAGCTCTTCATCAGCGCGCTGCCGGCGCGGCCGTAGAAGGCCACGCCCTCCTCGATCTCCGAGGGCATCGGGGCGAACTTGAGCAGCATGATGTCGGCCTGCGGGTGTCCCGACCCGAGCACGGGCATGAGGTTTCCGCGCGGGCAGTGCTCGCAGGACTGGATGTCGCGCGTGAGCTGGTTCAGCTCGCGGATCGCGCGCTCGAGGTACTTCTCGCGAATCTCGTCGTCAGTGGCCGGCACCGTCCCAGTGGCTTTTGACGGACCTGCCGCCTGTCCTTTCGAACGCATCACTTCTTGCCTCGCGTCTGGATGAACTTGAGGGCCTGGACGTAGAGGAGCGACTGCCTCTTCCGGACGATGTCGGCGTCGCGAAGCGACTCGAGGAATTCCTCGGGCCCGTCGAAGTCGCGCATGCGGATCTTCACCGAGCCGAGCCCCTGGGCGACGTGGCTGTCCGACCCGGCGCCGGCCACGATCCGGTACTTGGCCGCGAAGCGTGCCGCCTCCTCGTTGAACGCCGAGAAGGCCACGCGCGGGTTGAAGACCTCGATCGCATCGATGTCCTCCACCACGTCCAGCAGGTGCTCGTAGTCGGGCACGGCATGCATCCGGTCGAAGGGATGGGGGACATAAACAAGGCCCCCCTGGCGCCGGATCTCGGCGATCGTCTCCTGGAGCGTCATCCCACGCGGGATCTTCTCCTCGATGAACAGGCCGATCACCTCGCCCTGGTCGGCGGTCTTCACCTCCTCGGCCACGATCACCTTGATCCCGTTGGCGCGCTCGCGTGCCTCGAGGGCGCCGGAGATCTCGTTGTGGTCGGTGATCGCGATCGCGCCCAGGCCGACCCGCTTCGCGGTGTCGAGCAGCGTGTCGACGGGCGTGGCGCAGTCGGGCGAGTGGTCGGTGTGCATGTGGAGGTCCACGTGCACGAAGTCGCGCGAGCCGAGCCGCTTGCGGAGCTGCGGAGGGCCGTTCGCGTCGTGACGGCGCGCGGCGATGCGCTCGTAGAGCTCCTCGTACTCGTCGGCAACACGCGACCACTCGAGGTCGGCGTGCCTCCGCCGAATCGAATCGGTGTAGCCACGCACGAGATCGGGGTCGCTCAGAAGGCGCTCGAGCTGGGCGGCCAGCGTGAGCGCGTCGCGCGGCTCGAACAGCGGGCCGAGCTCGCCGTCGCGCACAAGCTCCTCGTACTGTGGCAGCCGGGACACGACCGGCACCGCGCCGCCGGCCATCGAGCGCAGCACGAGCTGGGGCGCCGACGCGGTGCCCGCCGAGGCCGCCACCGCCACGGTGGCGCGCGCGAGGTACTGCGCCTCCGAGCCGTCGGCCGGGCCGGCGATCGTGACGCGCTCGCGCAGGCGCCGCGACAGCGTCGGCGCCGACGCGGAGGCGGGGTCGTGGAGCCAGATCGTGGCCCGCCAGTCGAGCTCGCCCGGGAGGCGCCGCAGCGCGCGCATGAAGAGCCGAAGCGCGCCGCGCTCCTCCGCATCCGAGAACACGATCTCGGGCGGCCCGGCCTCCTTCTTGGCGGAGCGCTCCTGCAGGTCGGCGCCCGGATGGATCACGGTGTAGTCGCCGGGGAAGTAGCGCTCCACGAGGTCGCGCGTGGCGGCGAAGCTCGTTGTGCGGCCGTCGAGGCGCCCGAAGAGGAGCTCCACGACCTTGCGCGCCACCTGCGTCGAGACGAAGCGCTCGGTGGTCGAGTGGAAGGTCCCAACGTTCAGCGCGCGCGAGTGTCGGAGCGCCGCCGACGCCGCGCTGGGCGCGAACGGCTCGTGCACGTGGAGGAAGTCGAGCTCGGCGCGGTTGAGCAGCTCCTCGAGCGTCTTCGACACGTCGAGCGGCAGCGAGACCGAGCCGCCGCGCCGAAACGGGAGCGACTGGCCAACGGCGAGGAACGACGCGCAGCCCGGGTCGGCCCAGAGTGCCTCGGGATCCGAGCGCATCGCCTTGACGGCCGCGCGGCCGTCGCGGATCAGCTCGCGCGAGTCCGACGGCGCGATGACCACCACGCGGTGGCCGCGGCCGCACAGCTCATCCGAGAGCCGCTCGACGAAGCGGTTGACCTCGTGGTGCTGCTCCCAGGGCCAGGGAGTGACCTGCGCGATCGAGAAGGGCACCGGGCGCAGGATATTCCTGCGCCGCGCCCAGCCGCTTCCGGCGAACTACAGCACTGAGGGAGAGGGACAATCCTGGATTGAGCTGCAATACGCAGCCTTAGGCAGGATTGCCGCCCGGCCGAGGCCGGTCCTCAGTGCTGTCGTTCGTGAACCGGGCCCTACGTATCGATCGTCGTCTCGGCCTTCGCCGGTGCCGGCTTCTGCCCAGGCAACGCGGGTGAGCCGCCGTACTCGGCGATGAACTCCTCGACCATGTCGCGTGCGACGGGGTCGGGATGCTGCTCCGGCGGCGACTTCATCAGGTAGGCCGAGGCGCCCACGATCGGACCGCCGAGCCCGTGGTTCAGCGCGAGCTTGCAGCAGCGCACGGCGTCGATCACGATGCCAGCCGAGTTCGGCGAGTCCCACACCTCGAGCTTCGCCTCGAGCGTGAGCGGCACGTCGCCGAAGGCCTCGCCCTCGATCCGGATGTGCGCCCACTTGCGGTCGGTGAGCCACGGCACGTAGTCCGAGGGGCCGATGTAGACGTCGTCCTTCGGCAGCTCGTGGCCCATGATCGAGGTCACGGCCTGCGTCTTCGAGATCTTCTTCGACTCGAGGCGCTCGCGCTCGAGCATGTTGTAGAAGTCCATGTTGCCGCCCACGTTCAGCTGCGACGTGCGTTTCATCTCGACGCCGCGCTCGTGGAAGAGCCGCGCGAGCATGCGGTGGACGATCGTCGCGCCGACCTGCGACTTGATGTCGTCGCCGATGACCGGGAGCCCGGCCTTCTCGAACCGGGTCGCCCAGTAGTGCTCCTGGGCGATGAACACGGGGATGCAGTTCACGAAGCCGCAGCCGGCGTCGAGGATCTGCTCGACGTACCACTTGGTCGCCTGCTCGGACCCGACGGGGAGGTAGGAGACGACCACGTCGGTCTTCGTCTCCTTGAGGATGCTCACGATGTCGTCGGTCTCGCCCGGCGCCTTCGTGATCTTCTCCTTGAGGTACTTGCCGAGCCCGTCGTGCGTCATGCCGCGATAGACCGGCACGCCGAGGTTCGGCACGTCGGCGAACTTAATCGTGTTGTTCTGGCCGGCCCAGATCGCCTCCGAGAGGTCCTTGCCGACCTTGTCGGCGTCGATGTCGAAGGCCGCGGTGAACTCGATGTCCGAGATGTGGTAGCCGCCCAGGTCCACGTGCATGAGGCCGGGGACGGAGTCCTTGGCGTCGGCGTCCTTGTAGTACTCGACTCCCTGCACCAGCGAGGAGGCGCAGTTGCCGACGCCGATGATCGCCACCCGGACCTTGCCGCTCTGGTAGCGCGAGCCGCCGTTGGAAGAAAGATTCGAATCAGTCATCGAGGTAAACACACCCGCCAGGTTCGTCTCGGTTACACGGTGCCCGCGCCGCCGGCGAGCTGCCGGCGCACGTGGAGCACCCTCTGAAGTGCCGTGAACATGGTGAGCGCGGCCATCACGTAGATCGCCGGCTCGAGCAGGTCAACGTCCGGAATCAGCTCGCCGGCGGCGAAGACCAAGCCCGCCGACAGGATTACTACCCGGACCGCGCGAGAAGCGATCCCGACCTTGCACTCCACGCCGAGCGCCTCGGCGCGGGCGCGCGTGTAGCTGACCATGTAGGAGCCCACGACGGCGAGCACGGTGGCACCCACGGCCATCTCGTTGCTCTCCTCGGCGAACCAGGCCGCAACGGCCGCGAGCACGACCCCCTCCTCGATGCGGTCGAGCGTGGAGTCGAGGAAGGCGCCGAAGGGGGTGCCCTTGCCCGACATGCGCGAGTAGCGGCCGTCGAACATGTCGCAGAGCGAGCCGAGGAGGAACGCCACGCCGGCGAGCAGGAAGTGGTGCTCGAGGATCAGGACGGCGGCGATCAGGTTGCCCACGAGGCCCGTCACCGAGATCGCGTTGGGCGTGAGCCTCGACTCGATCAGGCGGTTCCGCGCAAGCTCCCGCATCTCCGCGGTGGTGCGGATGCTCATGCGTGGGCTGTGCGCCACGCCCAGGCCTCCGGGCGAGCGCGGGCGAACGCCGCGTAGGCGGCGTACGCCGAGAGGGCGGCCACGAGCGCCCCGAGCGCGGCGTCGAGCCAGAAGTGGTTGGCGGTGACCATCACGACGAAGGTCACCACGAAGGGATAGATCGCCCAGAGCGCCTTCACCACGCGGCGCTTCACCAGCATCATGGCCGGGATGGCGATCATCAGGGCAAAGGCCACGTGCATGCTCGGTACGGCGGCGAACGGGTTGTAGAGCACGTTCGCGCTCTGCTCGGCGTTCTCGCCGACGAAGCTCGCGACGGAGTCGCTGAAGCCCCACTCCGGGAGGAAGCGCGGCGGTGCGGTCGGGTAGGCCATGTAGCCCACGAGCGCCAGCCCCATCGCGACCATGAACATGTTGCGCACGAAGTAGAACGCCTGGTTGCGGGCGATGTAGAGCCAGATCAGGAACGTCGTCGTGATCACGAAATGCGAGTTCACGTACATCCAGCTGGAGCCCGTGATGATCCAGTCCTTGCCCTCAGCCCAGGCCTGGAGGCCCGGCTCGAAGAACAGCCCGAGTGCGCGCTCGGCGTCTACGAGGTTGCGGGCGTTCTCGAAGGCGAGCGCCGCCTGGCCGTCGACGATGCCGCGGACGATCCGGTACAGGTAGTACGCGCCTGCGAACAGGGCGAGCTGCCGGATGGCATCGAGCCAGCCGTTCGGAAGCCAGCGCCCGCTCAGGCGCCAGACCCGAGCCAGCTGGACCAGGAGCGGGTGGGAGGTCGGCACGGTCGTCTAGCGTAGCTGGCCCGGCTGGAACGGTGGAGGCTCGCCCCCGCGGGAGCGGCGCTAGCCGTCGTCGCAGCGGCGGCCGCGAGAGAAGAGACGTTCGGGCGCGAACCGCGTCGACATGTGCACGAAGCCGACCTGGTTCGCGATCACCTTCGTCCAGTCGCCGTAGGGCTCGACGCACGCGTGCGAGGCGAACCAGTAGGGCGTCCAGCGGACCTTGACGATCGCCTCGCCGGGCCGCTTCACGTCGAGGAGCAGCTCGTCCGACTGGAACTGCTCGAGCAGGATCCGCGCGTTCTTCTGGGAGATCACGAGCGGCGCCGGGAGCAGCACCTCGTACACGCGCCAGTCGTCCGACTTCCAGCGCAGGCGCAGGTACGGGAGGCCCTTCTCGATCAGGGCGCGCTCCCCGTAGGAGCTCTTGTCGGGCTTGGCGCTCGGCAGGGCGACGTAGCGGACCGCGTTGTCGGCCAGCCAGCTTGCGTAGGTGAGGCGGTTGAGCTGGCCCTTGTAGAAGATCGGGTTGAGCCGGGTGTCGAGCTGGCGCAGCCAGCCGCGCGCGAGCGCCTGGTCCATCGCCACCTCCGAGCCCTCCCAGTGCGAGCGCGTGAAGGGGATCTCGATGCGGCGCTGGTCGGGCAGCCGGAAGAGGAAGTCGCGGAGCGGCTGGAAGTAGTCCGCCTTGGCGGCGGGGTCCTCGATGTACTTCTTCACGTCGCGCACCGCGGGCGACCACTGCCAGAGCGCAAGCGACGCGAAGCCCGCCGCCAGGATCGGCAGCGCCCACCAGCGCTTCGTCCAGGGCCGTCCCCAGAGCGCGCACAGCAGGACCGGGCCGCCGAACAGCGCCCCGAGCCGAACCGCGTTGCCGCCCATCGGCGTCTCGAGCGCGAGCGCGAGCGTGGCGCCGAGCCCGTACAGCGCCGCCCCCCAGCGCAGCGCGCTCTGGTTGCGCGGAAGCACGATCAGGCACGCGATCGCGAACAGCGGGATGGGGATGTACGCGGAGGTGGGGAAGGGCGCCCAGCCGCCCTCCGGGAACGCCCACGCGAGGAACACCGGCGGGAGGAATGCCGCGCCCGCGATGGCCACGCCCTCGGAGCGCTTGGCGCTGTCGCGTCGCTCCGCGATCGCGTATGCCACGCCGGCCATCGCGAGGAAGAGCCCCGCCACCGGGCTCCCGAGCGGGCACAGGATCGCCATCAGGATGGCGATCCCGTAGCGGCGCCGCTGGAGCGCCACCAGCGCGGCCAGGCCGAACGCCACGCCGATGGCGAACGGGAGCCGGCTGGTGAAGAGGAGCGTCGCGGTGGCCGCCCCAAACCAGATCGAGCCCCATCGCGCGCGCTCGTCGCCGAACCACCCGCGCGCGAGCGGCGGAAACAGGGCGGCGGACGCCATCGCCGAGATCGCGAGCGCCACGGGCGGCCCGAGCAGCCACGCGAGCGGCGGCGACAGCACGCTGTACGCCGGCGTGTGGTGGCCGCCGTACCACTGCCCGTTCCAGATCGTGAAGCCCTCCCGGCCGAACAGCTCGGCGCGGAAGGTGTGGGCGGCCAGGTCGACGGTGCGCGGCTGCCAGATCAGGTAGGCGATCGTGAACACCAGCGCGACCACGATCGGCGCGGCCTTCCACGGGTCGATGCGCCGGTACCAGCGGGCAGCCGCGGGTGGCCGCCGGTCGGACCGTGGCGGGGCCGGCGCCGTTTCCTCGGGGAGCGTGACTGGAGAGGAGGGCGGCGCCGAGACAGCAGACGGCGCGTCGCGCAGCACGAAGGGGACAGCTTAGAAGGATGGAGCGGATGCGCGCGGAGTCGAGCTCCCACACGCATCACCGGAACATGCCTCGGCGCGGTTCATACCATCACGCCGTCATGGCCGACCGTCGCAAGCTGCGCGCGATCCGCGACCGGCTCCGGAGGGAGTACGGGCGCCCCGTGCTGCGCCCGCACCGCGCGCCCGTCGACGAGCTGGTCCTGACCGTGCTCTCGCAGAACACGAACGACCGCAACCGCGACGTCGCCTATGCGCGGCTGCGCGAGCGCTTCTCCTCCTGGGCCGAGGTGCGCGACGCGCCGGTCGCGGACATCGAGGATGCGATCCGTCCCGGGGGCCTCGCCCCGACCAAGGCCGTGCGCATCAAGCAGATCCTCGGAGCGCTGGGGGACGACGACCTCGCGTGGATGGAAACCGCGCCGCTAGAAGAGGCGCGCGACTACCTCTGCGACCTGCCCGGGGTGGGCCGCAAGACGGCGGCCTGCGTGCTGCTCTTCTCGTACGGGCGGCCCGAGGTGCCGGTCGACACGCACGTCTACCGCGTCGGCACGCGCCTCGGCCTCTGGCCCGAGAAGACGAGCCTCGAGAAGGCACACGACGAGATGCTCCGACTCGTCGACCCCGATGACGCCTACGAGATCCACGTGCTGCTGATCCGGCACGGCCGCCGCACCTGCACCGCGCGCAACCCCGACTGCCCCGCCTGCCCGCTCAAGCGGATGTGCCCCTACGGGCGGCGGAGGCTGGCCGCGCTGCGCGAGGCGCGCGCGTGAGCGAAACCACTCTCCGCCGGCTCTCCGAGCTGGCGCTGATCGGCATCGCGTCGATCTGGGGCCTCACCTTCGTGATGGTCCAGGACGCCATCCGCGAGCTCCCCACGATGGCGTTCCTCGCCTACCGGTTCATCCCCGCATCGCTGATCGTCGCGGCGATCTTCCACGCGCGGCTGCGAGAGCTGCCGGCCGCAGGTTGGCGCGCAGGCCTGGTGATGGGCGTGTTCCTGACCGGCGGCTACATCTTCCAAACGCTGGGCCTCGAGGAGACGACCGCGTCGAACGCCGGGTTCATCACGGGCCTGTTCGTGGTCCTGACGCCCGTGCTTGCCGCGGTCGTGCTGCGCGAGAGCATCCCGGCGGTGGCGTGGGCGGCCGCGGGCGTCGCGATGGTGGGCCTCTGGCTACTGTCCGGCGCGAGCGATGACTTCAACGTCCGCGGCGACGGCCTCGTGTTCGTCTGCGCGTTCTCGCTGGCGGCGCACATCCTCGCCACCGCGAGCGCGGTGAAGACGTACGACGTGGGCGCGCTGCTCGCGATCCAGCTCGGCACGGTGGGCGTCGTCTCGCTCGCGATCGGGGCGCTGGCCGGCGACCTCGAGCCGCCGGAGGGGGCCACGGTCTGGTCCGCGCTGATCGTGACCTCGCTGATCGCAAGCGCGCTCGGTTTCTTCGTCCAGACCTTCGCGCAGCAGCACGCGCCGCCCGCGCGGACGGCGCTGATCCTGGCTGCCGAGCCCGCCTTCGCCGGGCTCTTCGGCTGGCTGCTGAATGACGAGCGCCTCACCGCGACCGGCTGGCTCGGCGCGGCGCTGATCATGACCGCGATCGTCGCGGTGGAGATCATCCCCCGCTTCCGGCCGCCGCGCCCGCTGCCGGAGGGTTAGTTGATCGAGACCGCGTCGATCACGAAGATGAGCGTCTCGTTCGGCGGGATCGCCGGCGGGGAGCCCTGCGCGCCGTAGGCGAGCTCCGGCGGGATCGTCAACTTGCGGCGTCCGCCCTTCCTGATCCCGATCAGACCCTTCTCCCAGCCGGGGATCACGCTGCCGGCGCCGAGCTGCACCGGAAACGGCTGCCCGCGGTCCCACGACGCGTCGAACTCCTGCCCGTTCGAGAAGTTCATGCCCACGTAGTTGACCACCACCGTGTCGCCCGGCTTCGCGCGCGGGCCCTTGCCCTTGACGATGTCCTCCTTGACGAGCTTGCGGGGAGGGGATCCGGTCGGCTTGGGGATCACCGGCTTGGTGCTGGTGTCCTTGAGCGCCTCCTCGGCCTCCGCGGGCGAGGTGCTGGCCTCGGTGCCGGTGTCCTTCTGGGCCGTGTCGGCCGAGGCCCCGCCCCCGCTGTCGTCGTCGTCGCCGCAGGCCGCCACGCCCAGGACAGCGACGACCGCAATGAGGAGGAGCGCGTGGCGGATCAGGCGGACCATCGGCCGCGGCATCCTATTGGAGTCGGCGTTCGCGGCCAAATCTGCCATACTCACGCTTAGATTTCTTTCGATTCGACCAAGGAGAAGTAACGGATGGGCAAGACGATCGGCATCGATCTGGGCACGACCAACTCGTGCATGGCTGTCCTCGAGGGCGGCGAGCCCACCGTGATCGAGAACGCCGAGGGTGCCCGTACCACTCCCTCGGTGGTCGCTTTCACGGACGGCGGCGAGCGCCTCGTGGGCGCGCCCGCCAAGCGGCAGGCGGTTACGAACCCCGAGAACACGGTCTTCTCAATCAAGCGCTTCATGGGGCGCAAGGAGGCCGAGGTCAAGGAGGAGGAGAAGATCGTCCCGTTCGAGGTCATTCCCGGCCCGAACGGCGACGCGCGCGTCAAGGCCGGTGGCAACGAGTACGCGCCGCCGGAGATCAGCGCCATGATCCTCCAGAAGCTGAAGGCCGACGCCGAGGCGTACCTGGGCGACACCGTGGACAGCGCGGTGATCACCGTCCCGGCCTACTTCAACGACGACCAGCGCCAGGCGACGAAGGACGCCGGCAAGGTCGCGGGCCTTGACGTCAAGCGGATCATCAACGAGCCGACGGCGGCGTCGCTCGCCTACGGGCTCGACAAGGAGGCCGACCAGACGATCCTCGTCTTCGACCTCGGCGGCGGCACGTTCGACGTGTCGGTGCTCGAGATCGGCGACGGCGTCTTCGAGGTCAAGGCGACCGCGGGCGACAACCACCTCGGCGGCGACAACTTCGACAAGGCAGTCGTCGACTGGCTCGTTTCGGAGTTCAAGAAGTCCGAGGGCGTGGACCTCTCGGCCGACAAGATGGCCCTTCAGCGCCTCTACCAGGAGGCGGAGAAGGCGAAGACCGAGCTGAGCTCCGCGCAGGAGACGCAGATCAACCTGCCGTTCATCACCGCGGTCGACTCGGTCCCGAAGCACCTGAACCAGCGCATCACGCGCTCGAAGCTCAACGAGCTGACGGCCGACCTGCTCGACCGCGTGGTCGCCCCGACGAAGCAGGCGCTGGGGGACGCCGGCCTCGAGGGGGGCGAGGGCATTGACCACGTCGTCCTCGTGGGCGGCATGACGCGCATGCCGGCCGTTCAGGAGAAGGTGAAGGAGCTCACCGGGAAGGACCCGCACCGCGGTGTCAACCCGGACGAGGTCGTGGCCGTGGGCGCCGCCATCCAGGCAGGCGTGCTGGCCGGCGACGTCAAGGACGTGCTCCTGCTCGACGTGACCCCGCTGACCCTCGGCATCGAGACCAAGGGCGGCGTGATGACGAAGCTGATCGAGCGCAACACGACGATCCCGACCCGCAAGTCGGAGATCTTCTCGACGGCCGAGGACAACCAGCCGAGCGTCGAGGTCCACGTGCTGCAGGGCGAGCGCGAGATGGCCGCTTACAACAAGTCGCTCGGCAAGTTCCAGCTCACCGGCATCCCGCCGGCGCCGCGCGGCATCCCGCAGATCGAGGTGACGTTCGACATCGACGCGAACGGCATCCTCGCGGTGGGCGCCAAGGACCTTGGCACCGGCAAGGAGCAGAAGATCGAGATCAAGGCCGGCTCCGGCCTCGCCGAGGAGGAGGTCGAGCGCATGGTGAAGGACGCCGAGGCGCACGCCGAGGAGGACCGCCGCCAGCGCGAGATCGTCGAGACGCGCAACCAGGCCGAGAACGCCGCCTACCAGGCGGAGCGCCAGATCGGCGAGCTGGGCGATTCGCTCGACTCGTCCTCGAAGGAGGAGATCGAGGCGGCCATCAAGGACGTGCGCGACAACCTCGAGTCCGACGACGTCGAGCTGCTGAGGCAGAAGACGGACGCGCTGCAGAGCGCCTTCCACAAGGTGTCCGAGCAGATGTACGCGGCCGCGCAGCAGCAGGCGGCCGCCGCCGGCAACGGCGCCTCCGCCGACGGCGAGGGCGCGCCCGGCGACTCCGCCGAGGAGGAGGAGGAGGTCGTGGACGCCGAGGTGGTCGACGGCGAGGAGCGTTCGTAGGCCATGACGCCGTTCGAGGAGAACCCCCCGGCGGAGACGCCGGAGGAGGAGCGGAACCTCACACCGGAGGAGGAGCCCGTCACGTCACGTGACGAGGCGGGCGAGCCCTCCGGCGAGGAGGACCCCGCGAACGAGGAGGAGGCGCTTCGCGAGAAGGAGGAGGCGGAGGAGCCCTCGACCAACGAATACCTCGAGCTCGCTCAGCGCATCCAGGCCGACTTCGAGAATTACCGCAAGCGCGCCGTGCGCGAGGCGGCCGCGGCGGGTGAGCGGGCGAAGAGCGGCCTCGTCCGCGAGCTGCTGCCCATCGTGGACAACCTCGAGCGCGCGCTCGCCTCGGCCGAGGAGGGCGAGCAGCATCTTGCCGAGGGCGTCCGCCTCGTACACGCCGAGCTGATCGCTGTGCTCGAGCGCAACGGCGTCGAGCAGTTCAACCCGGCAGGTGACAAGTTCGATCCCTCAGAGCACGAGGCGCTCTCCGTCCGCGAGGACGGCGAGCCTGGGCTCGTGCTCGACGTGGTGGAGAAGGGCTACCGGGCGAACGGCACGATCCTGCGTCCGGCGCGCGTGGTGGTCTCAGGCTGACATGCCCGCGGTGAAGGACCCGTACAAGACGCTCGGCGTCGACAGGAAGGCCTCCGATGACGAGATCAAGAAGGCCTACCGCAAGCTCGCGCGCCAGTACCACCCGGACACGAACCACGGCGACAAGCAGGCCGAGGAGCGCTTCAAGGAGGTCCAGGCCGCCTACGCGGTCCTGTCAGACCCCGAGAAGCGCAAGCAGTACGACTCCGGAGGCGGCGTCTTCGGCGGAGGCTTCCCCGGTGGCGGCTTCGGCGGCGGCGGTACCTTCGGCACCGGCGGCGGAGGCTTTGGCGGCTTCGGCGACATCCTGTCGGACCTCTTCGGCGGCGGCGGTGGAACCGGCCGAGCCCCACGGCCCGAGCGAGGCCGTGACCTCGAAACCGACGTCCACGTGTCCTTCGAGCAGGCGATGGAGGGCGGCCAGGTCTCGGTGACCGTCCCGCTCGCGGCTCCCTGCCCCACCTGCCGGGGCACCGGCGCGAAGCCCGGAACCTCGCCCACCGTCTGCAGCCGCTGCCAGGGGCGCGGCGTCGAGGCCGAGTCGCAGGGCCTCTTCTCGATCTCGCAGCCATGCCGGCAGTGCGGCGGCACGGGCACCGAGATCAAGGACCCGTGCCCGACCTGTCACGGCTCCGGTCAGACGCGCCAGGTCAAGCGCTACGCCGTCAACATCCCCGCCGGCGTGCGCGACGGGTCGAGGGTGCGGCTGAAGGGCAAGGGCGAGGCCGGGCCGCGAGGCGGGCCGCCGGGCGACGTGTACGTCGTCACGCGCGTGGCCGAGTCGCCGATCTTCAAGCGCAAGGGCGACAACCTCGAGGTCGAGGTGCCGATCACGATCCCGGAGGCGATCCGCGGCGCGACGATCGAGGTGCCCACCCTCACGGGGACAAAGCGCATCCGCGTTCCCCCGGGCACGCAGCACGGCACGCTCCAGCGCCTGCGCGGCGAGGGCCCCCCGAAGCTCACCGGGCGCGGCCGCGGCGACATGCGCTACCGCCTCCTGATCGACGTGCCGAGCTCGCTGTCCAAGGAGCAGGCCGAGGTCGTCGACGAGCTGGCGACGGTGATCAACGGCAACCCGCGCGAGCGGCTGCTGTCGCAGAGGAGGTGAGGCGGGGCATGGCCGAGACCCCGGAGAGCAGCAGAGGCGTCTACATGATCTCGGTGGCAGCCGAGCTGGCCGGCATGCACCCGCAGACGCTCCGCATCTACGAGACGCGCGGCCTGATCACGCCGAAGCGCTCGCCGAAGAACACCCGCCTCTACTCGCAGGAGGACGTGGACCGCCTGCGCCGCATCCAGGAGCTCACCAGCGAGCTCGGGATGAACCTGGCGGGCGTCGAGCGCGTCTTCGAGCTCGAGGAGGAGCTCGACAAGATGCGCCGCCGGATGCGCAACCTCGAGCGCCACGCGCAGCGCGTCCAGGAGGAGCTCCAGCAGGAGGTCGAGCGCGTACGCCGCTCGCTGAAGTACGAGCTCGTCCCGTATGAGCCGCCCTCCCGGGCGCTGATGCCGCGCCAGGACCGCGAGCGCGGCGTCCGGATCCCAATCCGGCGCCAGCCGTAACGCGAGCCGCCGGTCGCGGCCCGCTGGCTGTAGTTCCTAGCCGCCGGCGATCCTCTGCTTCAAGAGCGCCACGGCCGCGGCGCGCTCCTGGGCTCGCTCCGAGTGCCAGCGGGCGAGGGCGGTGTTCAGAAGCAGGACGGTGCGGCGGCCGGCCAGGAGCGCACGGGCGCGGGCGAGCCTCCGCTCGAGCCGGAACAGGGCCCTCTGTGACCGCCGCGGGCGGGCCAGCTCGTCCTGCGCCGCGTGCACGCGCAGGCGCGCCCCGTGGAACTTCGTGCGCGCGGTCCTCACATCACTTGCCCACAGCGCGGCCTTGGCCTGCTCGACGCCCTGTTCGCGCTCGTTCTCGCGCTGCTCGTCGCGCCAGGCCATCAGCTGGCCCCAGTTGTCCACGATGCGCTGCACGGCCGCGAACGACTCGCGCCGCGCCACCGGGTCGGCGGCCGCCTCGTCGATGTGCTCGAGGCCCTCGCTCGCGTACTCGCCCGCACCCTCGTCGCGCAGCGTCACGAACACCTGCTCCGCGCCCACCTCGCCGAGCCCAACGAGCGTCTGGGTCAGGTAGGCGGCCTGAGAGGGGTCGCCGCCGGCGTACGCGCGGTCGGTCTGGAAGGCGGGGTCGGCCGGGTAGCCGTGCTCGGTCACCCAGAGCGGCCCCGTGAAGCCGCGCGCCTCGAGCCAGGACCTGAACTCGCCGTAGCGCTGCACGACTGCGTCGACGGGCCCGCGGAGATGGATGTTGGCGATGTCGAATTTGTGGATCGCGTCGGCGCCGGGCGTGGCAAACACTCGCTCGAGCCAGCCGGGCGCGTGCGGTCGCGCCAGGCCGCCGAGCACGACCTGGGCCTCCGGCACCTGCCCCTTGATGCCGTCGTACGCGGCGCTCAGCATCGCCGCGTACTGCTCGGGCGTTCCGTCGAACGCCCAGTCGGCGTCGGGCTCGTTCACGATCTCCCAGTGGCGGATCGTCCCGGCGGCGTGCTCTGCGATCTGGCCGGCCAGCGCTCCGAACTCGGCGGTGTCGGCCGCGGCGCAGTGGCTCGAGTTCGGCCATCGCTCGGGGCAGGCGGACGTGAACTTCGGCGGAGCCAGCAGGATCGCCAGCACCGGCAGCTCGTACGTCTTCGAGAGCGCCACCATCTCGTCGAGGCCACTCCAGTCAGGCGTGGGGCTCTTGCTCCCGCCCGGTCCCTCGAAGATCGAGTTCATCTCGACGTCGACGCGGATGTAGCCGGCGCCCAGCTCCTTGGCCTCGCTGAAGACGCGCTCCTTCATGGCGCTCGGCGTGCAGCAGGTGTGGATCATCGCGTGCGCGGAGATCGGCGACGCGTGCGCCGGGGTGGCCATACCGAGCAGGGCTAGGGCGACGAGGAGGCGCAAATTAACCTGAACTACTCGCACCGCAGTCGCTCCAGGGTGTACAAGAGGCCGGGATGGCCCATAACGGGGACGTTGCCGTGCGCCTCGACGGAGCTCGCAAGACGTACGGGGACGTCGTGGCGGTCGACCGGGTCGACCTGGACATAGACGAAGACGAGTTCTTCACGCTGCTGGGCCCGTCTGGCTCGGGAAAGACCACCTGCCTGCGGATGATTGCTGGCTTCGAGCGGCCCGACGAAGGAAGGGTAGAGCTGGCGGGCCGCGACGTGACCGACCTCCCTCCCTACGAGCGCGACGTGAACACTGTGTTCCAGGACTACGCGCTCTTTCCCCACATGAGCGTGGGCGAGAACGTGGAATACGGCTTGCGGATCGCCAAGATCGGCAAGGAGGAGCGCCGGCGCCGCGCGGCCGAGGCGCTCGAGATGGTCCGCCTCGGCGGCTACGAGAAGCGCCGGCCGGGCCAACTCTCAGGCGGCCAGCGCCAGCGCGTCGCGCTCGCACGCGCGCTCGTGAAGCGCCCGCGCGTGCTGCTCCTCGACGAGCCGCTCGGCGCGCTCGACCTGAAGCTGCGCCAGCAGATGCAGCAGGAGCTGCGCTCGATCCAGGGCGAAGTGGGCATCACGTTCGTCTACGTGACCCATGACCAGGAGGAGGCGCTCACGATGAGCGACCGCCTGGCCGTGTTCGCGGACGGGCGGATCGAGCAGGTCGGGCCGCCCGCGGACGTCTACGAGCACCCGGCGAACGAGTTCGTCGCGGGCTTCGTGGGGGTCTCGAACATCGTCGAGCGCGACGGGCAGCGCTTCACGATCAGGCCCGAGAAGGTGCGGATACTGGACGGCGCCGAGGGCCCGAACGGGCTTCGGGTGGAGGAGGGCCGCATCCGAGACGTCTCGTACGTCGGGATGGTCACCCGCTTCGTCATTGAGCTGGACCAAGGCGGCGAGCTGCAGGTCGTCCGCCAGAACCTCGAGATGTCCTCCCAGGAGGCGCTCGAGCAGAGGGGTCGCCGCGTGCGCGTCGGCTGGCACGGCGAGCACGCCTACGCGATCCCAGACTCGCAGGAAGCAACCCCGGAGGAGGGACGAAGTTGAGAGCAAATCTGAGGCGACGGTGGCTCGCGCTTGCCGTCCTCACGCTTGCCTTTGCCACGCTCACGGTGGCCGGCTGCGGCGGCGACGACGACGATGACGGCGGCGGCGGTGGTGGCGGCGGCAGTGAGGCCCTGAAGAAGGTCGGAGCGGGCGAGGGCCAGGTGAACCTGATCGCCTGGGCCGGCTACGTCGAGGACGGCTCGACCGACCCGAACGTCGACTGGGTGTCCAACTTCGAGGACAAGACGGGCTGCAAGGTCAACGTGAAGATCGGCGCCACCTCGGACGAGATGGTCACGCTGATGCGGACGGGCAAGTACGACGGCGTCTCGGCGTCGGGTGACGCGACGCTCCGGCTGATAGCCGGGGGCGACGTCGCTCCCGTCAACACCGACCTGGTCCCGAACTACAAGGACGTGTTCCAGGCGCTGAAGGACCAGCCGCACAACACGGTCGACGGGGTGAACTACGGCATCCCGCACGGCCGCGGCGCGAACCTCCTCATGTTCAACAAGGACGTGGTGAAGCCGGCGCCCGACTCGTGGGGCGTGGTCTGGGACGAGAACTCTCCGTACAAGGGCAAGGTGACCGCGTACGACAGCCCGATCTACATCGCCGACGCCGCGCTCTACCTGAAGGCGACCCAGCCGGATCTCGGAATCGACAACGTCTACGAGCTCGACGACAAGCAGTTCAGCGCGGCGGTCGACCTGCTGAAGAAGCAGCGCAAGATCATCGGCGAGTACTGGTCGGACTACACGAAGGAGCAGTCGGCCTTCACCTCCGGCGACACGGTGCTGGGCACGACCTGGCAGGTGATCGTGAACCTCGTGCAGGCGGACAAGAAATCGCCGCCGGTCGAGGCGATCCTCCCGAAGGAGGGTTCAACCGGGTGGTCCGACACCTGGATGATCTCGTCCGAGGCCAAGCACCCGAACTGCATGTACAAGTGGATGGATCACATCATCAGCCCCCAGGCGAACGCCCAGGTGGCCGAGTGGTTCGGGGAGGCGCCGGCAAACGCGAAGTCCTGCGCACTGACCGAGAACAAGGATCACTGCAAGATCTTCCACGCCGACGACGAGGCCTACTTCGACAAGGTGGCCTACTGGAACACGCCGCGGAAGGAGTGCGGTGACGACCGCGGGTCGACCTGCATGGACTACTCCGAGTGGGTCAAGGCCTGGACGGAGATCAAGGGTTAGTTAGCTGGCTGGCGTAGCCAGATATCTCTGGCGCCGGCCCCGCCTGCAGCTCTCGTTGCTGCTGGCGGGGCCGGTCGGCTGGCTTCTGATCGCGTACCTCGGGTCGCTAGCGGTCCTGTTCGTCGCGTCGCTTTGGCAGCTCGACGACTTCAGCGGCGAGATCGTCCACCGCACCGGCTTCCAGAACTTCCAGGAGCTGATCGAGACCCCGGTCTACCGGAACATCGTGCTCCGGACGGTGGTGATCGCCTCGCTCGTGACGATCACCGACGCGATCCTCGCGTTTCCGATCGCGTTCTTCATGGCGAAGGTCGCCTCGCCGCGCGTGCGCGCCCTGCTCGTGGTGGCCGTGCTGATGCCGCTCTGGTCGAGCTACCTGGTCAAGGTCTACACGTGGCGGATCATGCTCCAGCACGACGGCATCGTGAACTGGGCGCTCGACCCCCTGGGCCTCAGCGGACCGGGGTTCGGGAACGTCGCGACCTGGCTCGTGTTCTCGTACCTCTGGCTGCCGTTCATGGTCTTGCCGATCTACGCCGGGCTGGAGCGGATCCCGAACTCGATGCTGGACGCCTCGGGCGACCTCGGCGGGCGCCCCTGGATGACGTTCCGGCGGGTCGTGATGCCGCTGGCGATGCCGGCGGTCGTGGCCGGGTCGATCTTCACGTTCTCGCTGACGCTCGGGGACTACATCGCGCCGACGCTCGTGTCGAGCACGCAGTTCATCGGGAACGTCGTCTACAGCAACGTCGGCATTGCCAACAACCTGCCGCTCGCCGCGGCCTTCGCGACCGTGCCCGTCGCGATCATGATCGTGTACCTCCTGATCGCGCGCCGGCTGGGAGCGTTCGAGTCGCTCTGATGCACGTCTCGCCCGGAATGCGCTGGGTGCTGCGGATCGGGACCGCGATCGCGCTCGCCTTCATCTACATCCCGCTGATCGTGATCGCGATCTACGCGTTCAACCAGTCGCGCTCGCAGGCGTGGCCGGTCGACGGGTTCACGCTCGACTGGTTCGACCGCGCGGTGCACAACCCGGGCGTGCGCGACGCATTCTGGACCTCGATCAGGGCCGGGCTCGGTGCGACGGCCATTGCGCTGCTGCTGGGCACGCTCGCGTCGCTCGCGGTCGCGCGCTATCGCTTCTTCGGGCGCGAGACGATCTCGTTCCTGATCATCCTCCCGATTGCGCTGCCCGGAATCGTGACCGGCATGGCTCTGAACGCGACGTTCACACAGGTGCTGGGTGTCGACCTGTCGCTGTTCACGGTGATCGTCGGCCACGCCACCTTCTGCATCGTGGTCGTGTTCAACAACGCCGTCGCGCGGCTGCGACGAAGCGGCACCTCGCTCGAGGAGGCGTCGATGGACCTCGGCGCGGACGGCTGGACGACCTTCCGCTTCGTGACCTTCCCGACGCTCCGCACCGCGCTCGTGGCCGGCGGACTGCTCGCCTTCGCCCTGTCGCTCGACGAGATCATCGTCACGACGTTCACGATCGGCCAGGAGCAGACGCTGCCGATCTGGATCTTCGCGAACTACGCGCGGCCGAACCAGCTCCCGGTCGTGAACGTGGTGGGCCTAATGCTGATCCTGCTGTCGATCATCCCCGTCTACCTGGCGAACCGGCTCTCGCAGGACCCGGTGGGGACGCGCGCGGGCGCTGCGCCGGCCGGCGGCGCGGCGGCCGCTGCGGCGCGCTGAGGCTGGCTCAGGCGAACGACAGCATTGAGGAAGCGGTCCCCCGAAGTCGACAATCCTGCCTAAGGCTGCAATACGGCGCCCTAGCCAGGACAGTCGCCCGAAGAGCCACCCCTTCACCGCTGTCGTTGGCGTGCGCCGGAGCGGCGTTCTCGGAGTAGACGGGGTCTGACCCCTTGCTATACACTGACTTAGATTTTCTATGCAAGCTGATCGCTTCACCATCAAGTCCCAGGAGGCGCTTGCCGCTGCGCAGCGGCTTGCCGGCGCGCGTCACAACCCGGAGGTCACGCCCCAGCATCTCCTCGTCGCGCTGCTCGAGCAAGACGGCGGCATCGTCGTTCCGGTCCTGCGCCGCGCCGGCTCCGATCCCGAGCGGGTCCGCCGCCGCGTGAATGAGGCGCTCGACGCTCAGCCCACCGTAACCGGAGAGTCGAGCGCTCCGGCGCTCGGCCAGGACCTGATCCGCCTGCTCCAGGCCGCCGACGAGGAGGCGCGCGGCCTCGGCGACGAGTACGTCTCGACCGAGCACCTGCTGCTCGCCCTCGCGGGCGAGCCCGCGATCGACGCCGGGGCCTCGCGCGACCAGCTCGCCGAGGCGGTCGAGCAGGTCCGCGGCCCGCACCGCGTGACCGACCAGAATCCCGAGGACCGCTACCAGGCGCTCGAGCGCTTCGGCCGCGACCTCACCGCCGAGGCGGAGAACGGCAAGCTCGACCCGGTCATCGGCCGCGACGACGAGGTGCGCCGCGTGATCCAGGTCCTCTCACGCCGCACCAAGAACAACCCGGTGCTGATCGGCGAGCCCGGCGTCGGCAAGACCGCCATCGTCGAAGGCCTGGCCCAGCGCATCGTGTCGGGCGACGTGCCGGAGTCGCTGCGCGACCGGCGCGTGATCGCGCTCGACATCGGCGCCCTGGTCGCGGGCTCGAAGTACCGCGGCGAGTTCGAGGACCGCCTCAAGGCCGTGCTGAAGGAGGTCGCCGAGGGCGAGGGCCGCATCATCCTGTTCCTCGACGAGCTTCACACGATCGTCGGCGCCGGCGCCGCGGAGGGCGCAGTCGACGCCGCCAACCTGCTGAAGCCCATGCTCGCCCGCGGCGAGCTGCGCGCCGTCGGCGCCACCACGCTCGACGAGTACCGCAAGCACATCGAGAAGGACGCGGCGCTCGAGCGCCGCTTCCAGCCCGTGTTCGTGGAGGAGCCGAGCGTCGAGGACGCCATCGCGATCCTGCGCGGGCTGAAGGAGCGCTACGAGGTGCACCACGGCGTGCGCATCCAGGACTCGGCGATCATCGCCGCGGCCACCCTGTCGCAGCGCTACATCGCCGACCGCTTCCTCCCGGACAAGGCGATCGACCTGATCGACGAGGCCGCATCGCGGCTGCGCATCGAGATCGACTCGATGCCCACCGAGATCGACGCGGTCGAGCGCCGCATCCAGCAGCTCGAGATCGAGCTCCAGGCGCTGAAGAAGGAGAAGGACGAGGCCAGCGCCGCCCGCCGCGAGGCGATCGAGCGCGAGCTCGCCGACCTGCGCGAGCAGTCCAGCGAGATGAAGGCGCACTGGCAGGGCGAGAAGGACGCCATCGAGGCGATCCGCTCCGTCAAGGAGCGGCTCGAGCAGGCGCACCGCGAGGCCGAGCGCGCCGAGCGCGACGCGAACCTCGAGCGCGCAGCCGAGCTGCGCTACGGCGAGATCCCGAAGCTCGAGGAGGAGGTCACGGAGCTCGAGACGCGGCTGGCCCAGATCCAGTCCGACACGACCTTCCTGAAGGAGGAGGTCGACGACGAGGACGTGGCCGAGGTCGTGGCGAAGTGGACCGGCATCCCGGTGTCGAAGCTGATGGAGGGCGAGGTCGCGAAGCTCATCCACATGGAGGGGCGGCTGCACGAGCGCGTGATCGGCCAGGACGAGGCTGTCGCGGCCGTGTCGAACGCGCTGCGCCGCTCGCGCGCGGGCCTACAGGACCCGAACCGCCCGATCGGCGCGTTCCTGTTCATCGGGCCGACGGGAGTCGGCAAGACCGAGCTCGCCCGCGCGCTGGCCGAGTTCATGTTCGACTCCGAGGGCGCGATCGTCCGCATCGACATGTCGGAGTACATGGAGAAGCACTCGGTGTCGCGCCTCGTGGGCGCGCCGCCCGGCTACGTGGGCTACGACGAGGGCGGGCAGCTCACCGAGGCCGTGCGCCGCCGGCCCTACTCGGTGGTGCTGCTCGACGAGCTCGAGAAGGCCCACACCGACGTGTTCAACGTGCTGCTCCAGGTGATGGACGACGGCCGCCTGACGGACGGCCAGGGCCGCACCGTCGACTTCAAGAACACGGTCGTGATCATGACCTCGAACGTCCCGGGCGGGCTCGACGGCGTGCGCGCGAGCTTCAAGCCGGAGTTCGTGAACCGGCTCGACGAGATCGTGGAGTTCCGCCAGCTCACGCGCGAGGAGATCGGCCAGATCGTGGACCTCCAGGTGACGAAGCTGGTCGCCCGCGTGGCCGAGCGCGGGGTGGAGGTCGAGCTGTCGGACGATGCCCGGACGCTGCTCGGCAACCTCGGCTACGACCCCACCTACGGCGCCCGTCCGCTGAAGCGCGTGATCCAGAAGCAGCTTGTGGACAAGCTCGCGCTGAAGCTGCTCGAGGGCGAGTTCCAGCCGGGCGACCGCGTCGTCGTGAGCGCGGCGGACGGCGAGCTCGTTTTCACGAAGGCTCCCGCGGCCGAGCCCGCGACGATCCGCGCCGCCTAAACCGCGCTGCTCGGACGGGCGGCCGTAGGATGCGCGCATGGAACCTCGCGAATCCGCCCTTCTGCACGCCCGCGCCCGCATCGCCGTGGGCGCGGCCTTCGTGCTATTTCCGAGCCTCGCCGGCCGGATGTGGATCGGCTCGGATGCGGCGCGCCGGCCGGTCAAGGTGCTCGCGCGCGCGTTCGGCGCCCGCGACCTCGCGATCGGGCTCGGCATCGTGATCGCGCTCGACCGCGGCACGCCCGTGCGCGGCTGGATCGAGGCCGGGGCGCTGTCTGACGCGATCGACACCGCGGCGAGCCTCATCGCCGGCGACTCGATCCACCCGGCGCTCCGCTGGCCTTCCATCGCGCTGGGCGCCGGCTCGGCGGCGGCCGGCGCAGCACTCGCGTCCCAGTTCGGCGAACACCCGCCGGAGCCGATCCCGGGCGAGACGCCCGAGGCGGTGCTCACGGGACACCCGACCTAGCCGCGGGTCACGGAAATCGTGTAGCGGTCGCGCACCTGCTGCTTCGGGTTGTACTTCTTGAAGGTGTCGAACTGGATCGTGTGCACGCCGACCGCGGCATCGCGCGGCAGGAGGCGCTTGCGCGTCTTCAGGCCGCCGCAGGCGCCCTGCAGGCGGCCTATCTTCAGGTTGCGCTTCGACCGCCCGCGAATCACGTGTGCCCATAGCGTCGGGCCGGTCGTGAAGCCGTGCGCCGTGATGGTCATGATCCGGCCAGGCGGGCCGTTCACCGGCTTCAGCCCCACCCGTACCGAGCTGACGGTGATCTGCGCGGACGCGGTGAGCGTGGAGTTCTGCCCGTCTGTTGCCGTGTAGGTCTTCGTCCGGCGGCCGCTGTTCTGGGCGAGCGTGAGCACGCCGTTGAACGCGCCGTTCGCATCGGTGGGGAGGGCACCGACCAGCGAGCCGTCGCGGGTGATGTTCGCGCTGTCCAGCGGCGAGAAGCCCGTGCCAAGGAGGTTCACGGACTCCCCGGAGCTGTAGCACCGCTTCTGGGGGGAGACCGTCATTTCCGCCGCCGAGGCCGCCGAGGGCCCGGCTAGCACCGCCACGCCAACGGCGACGGCCAGAGAGCGACTCATGCCGAGAGGGTACATTCCGCGCCGACGTACTCCACGCCGAAAGGATCCCCGTGCCGACGTTCGTGATGCTTAGCACCCTCACGCCGGAGGGCGTGCAGACCCTCAAGAGCAACCCGCAGCGGATCCGAGAGGTGAACAAGGAAATCGAGCAGCTCGGAGTGACCGTCACCGCCCAGTGGGCGGTGCTCGGCCGCTACGACTTCGTGAACGTCGTCGAGGCCCCCGACGAGAAGACGATCGCGCGCGTATCGATGGAGCTTGGCTCGCGCGGAACTGCTCATTACGAGACTCTCTCGGCAATTCCGGTCGACGACTTCATTTCGGCGCTTTGAGCGCTAGACGCGTCCTCGTCGTCGGCTCAGGCGGCCGCGAGCACGCGCTCGTGAGGACGCTGCTCCGCGGCACGCGCTCGCCCGAGGTGCTGGCGACCCCGGGGAACGCCGGGATCGCCCGCGACGGCGTGGAATGCATGCCCGCCGGCGACGTGGTGGCGGCGGCGCAGGAGCGCGAGGTCGACCTGGTCGTCGTGGGACCCGAGGCGCCGCTCGTGGCGGGCCTCGTCGACGAGCTCGACGCGGCCGGCATCGCGGCGTTCGGGCCAACGCGGGCGGCGGCCCGGATCGAGGGCTCGAAGGCCTACGCGAAGGAGCTGATGCGCGAGTGCGGCGTGCCGACCGCGTCACACGTGATGTTCCGCGACCGCGACGAGGCGGCGGCGCACCTCGCGTGCGCCTCCTACCCCGCGGTGCTGAAGGCCGACGTGCTCGCGGCTGGCAAGGGCGTGATCATCGCCCAGGACGAGCGCCAGGCGCGCGCGGCGCTCGACGTGTTCTTCGGGGAGAAGCGCTTCGGTGAGACCGAGGTCGTGCTGGAGGCGTTCCTCGAGGGCGAGGAGCTGTCGCTGCTGGCGCTCTGCGACGGCGAGCGCGCCGTGCCGCTCGCCCCGGCGCAGGACTACAAGCGCATCTTCGACGGCGACGAGGGTCCGAACACGGGCGGCATGGGGAGCTACTCGCCGGTGCCGGGGATCGACTCCGACCGCGCGCGCGAGATCGCGGCGGCCGTGCACCAGCCGATCGTCGACGAGCTGCGCCGGCGCGGCACCCCCTTCCACGGCGTGCTGTACGCCGGCCTCATGATGGGCGCGGACGGCGAGCCCAAGGTGCTCGAGTACAACGCCCGCTTCGGCGACCCGGAGACGCAGGCGGTGCTGCCGCGACTGCGCTCCGATCTCCTCGACCTGCTCGAGGCCGCCACGCGGCCCGGCGGGCTCGCCGGCGTCGAGCCGGAGTGGACCGACGACTGGGCGGTGACCGTGGTGCTCGCGTCACGGGGCTACCCGGAGTCCTCGTCGAGCGGCGATCCGATCGCTGGGCTCGACGAGGCGGAGGGTGTCGAGGTCTTCCACGCCGGCACGGCGGAGCGCGGCGGGGAGATCGTGACCGCAGGCGGCCGTGTGCTGGGCGTGACCGGCCTCGGCGCCACGCCGGGCGAGGCGCGCGACCGCGCCTACGCCGCCGCCGAGCGGATCCGGTTCGACGGACGCCAGCTGCGGTCGGACATCGCAGCTCGCGCAGTGGATAGGGTCGGGGCGTGAGCGGCACCGAGGAGTTCACCGCCGTCTCCGAGACGGCCGTCCCCCAGACCGAGGTCGAGCACGAGTTCGACGAGCTCGACGTCGACGACGCGCCGCAGGTCGGGATCGTGATGGGCTCGAAGAGCGACATGCCGCTGATGGAGAAGGCGGCCGACGAGCTCGAGGAGCGTGGGATCCGGCACGAGATGCGGGTGATGAGCGCGCACCGCGATCCGGAGACGGTTGCCGACTACGCGAAGAACGCGCGGATGAGGGGACTGCGGGTGATCATCGCGGGCGCCGGCCTCGCCGCGGCGCTGCCGGGCGTGGTGGCCGCGCACACTGACCTGCCGGTGATAGGCGTGCCGCTCACGTCGAAGACGTCGGTGGCCGGCGGCCTCGACGCGCTGCTCGCCATCGCGCAGATGCCTCCCGGCGTGCCCGTGGCGGCGGTGGGGGTCGACAGCGCCAAGAACGCGGCCGTGCTGGCGGCACGCATCCTGTCGGCGTGATCGAGCGCTACACCCGCCCGGAGATGGGGGCGGTGTGGTCGGAGCGGCGCAAGCTCGACACGTGGCTCCAGGTGGAGCTGGCCGTCGTGGACGTGCTCGCGGAGCAGGGCGTCGTGCCCGACGAGGACGCCGCGGCGATCCGCGACCGGGCGAGCTTCACGGTCGAGGCGGTCAAGGAGCGCGAGCAGCTCACCGACCACGACGTGGCCGCCTTCGTCGACGTGGTGGCCGGCTCGGTTGGCGAGGCCGGCCGCTGGGTGCACCACGGCCTGACCTCGTCGGACGTGCTCGACACGGCGCTCGGCCTGCAGCTCTCGCAGGCGGGGATGATCCTGGTGGGAGGCGCGGCCGACTATCGCAACGCGTTGGTCAGTCGCGCGCGCGAGCACGTGGACACGCTCTGCGTGGGCCGCACCCACGGCGTGCACGCCGAGCCCACTACCTTCGGCGTGAAGCTCGCCGGCTTCGCGTTCGAGGCGCACCGCAACCTGCTCCGGCTGGAGCGCGCGGCCGAGGCGGTGTCCGTGGGGGCGCTGTCGGGCGCGGTGGGAACGTATGCCGCGAACGGCCCAGAGGTCGAGGAGGCGGTGCTGAGGCGGCTGGGACTCGCGCGCGAGAGTGTGTCGACGCAGGTGGTGCCGCGCGACCGCCACGCCGAGCTCCTG
>JBKPBS010000018.1:0-15416 GCA_046726915.1 Actinomycetota bacterium | reverse complement strand
GGCGAACTGGTCGAGCGGTAGGTCAGTGTCGGCGAGCTGCCGGTCGTCGACGGCTATCCGCTCAGCGATGAGGCGCCTGACGGGGTCGGACACGTCCCAGACGTTGACGTTCATGCCCGCCATGACGCGGTCCTCGAACATCCAGAAGGCGAGGAACTCCCGCTCTGCGGGATCGCCGCGGAGGACGACCCGGTCGCAGCCACGGGCCAAGCCGGAGTACTCCATGCCGACGTCGTACTGGTCGGAGAAGAAGTACGGCAGGCGATCGTAGGACGCCGACTGACCGAGCATGTTGCGGGCCGCGGCGGGTGCTTGATTGAGCGCATTTGCCCAGTGCTCCACGCGGATCGGCTCGCCGTAGAAGGGATGTTGCGCGTTGGCTACGTCGCCGGCGGCGAACACGCCCGGCGCGGTGGTCCGGAGCCACTCGTCGACGAGGACGCCGTTGCAGATGGCCAGGCCGGCCTCGGCCGCCAGCGCGGTGCGCGGCTGCACGCCGACCCCGACGACGACGAAGTCGCAGTCGACGACGCGCCCGTCGCTTGTCCGTACACGCTCGACGGCGCCGTCCCCCTCGAACGCCTCGACGCCGCTGTCCATCAGCATCCGCACGCCGTGATCAGCGTGGATGTCGCGGATATAGCTCCGATTTCCTTGCCCAGCACGCGCTCCAGGGGTACGGAAGCGGGCTCGATGAGGGTCACGTCGAGCCCGCGCTGGCGGGCGGAGGCGGCAACCTCGGCGCCGATCCATCCGGCGCCGACTACGACCACGGCGCCGCCGCGGCCGAGCCGCTCGCGCAGGGCGTCGGAGTCACGGACGCTGCGCAGGTAGAAGACACCGTCGAGCTCGGCGCCGGGCACTGATAGCCGGCGCGGCTCGGCGCCCGTGGCCAGCAGCAGGCGGTCGTAGGAGAGTTGCTCGCCGTCATCGAGCTCCAGCCGGGTGTTCGCCGTGTCGAGGCTCACCGCCGTGCGGCCGAGCCGTAGCTCGATGTCGTGCTCGGCGTAGTAGCCCTCGTCGTGGACGTAAACCTTCTCGCGCCCCACCTCGCCGCGCAGGTAGTCCTTCGACAGCGGGGGGCGCTCGTAGGGGCGTTCCTCCTCCGCGCCCACCAAGACGACGCGCCCGTCGAACCCTTCATCGCGGAGCGTCTCGGCGGCCTTGGCGCCGGCGAGGCTCGCGCCGACGATCACGTATGTCTGGTCACTACTCACGGGAACCCCTCTTGGTAAGGGCCAGGAACTCCTGGCGGGTGCGGGCGTCGTCGCGGACCAGGCCGCGCAGCGCCGAGGTAACGGTCATGGCGCCCAGCTTTTGGACGCCGCGCAGTGACATGCACATGTGCTCCGCCTCGAGCACGACGCCGACTCCCTTGGGCTCGAGCTCACGCTGGAGCCAGTCGGCGACCTGCGTCGTAAGCCGTTCCTGGATCTGGAGATCGCGGCTGAAGAACTCGACGACGCGGCCGAGCTTGCTGAGCCCGATGATCCGCTCGCCGGGCAGATAGCCGATGTGCGCCACGCCCTGGAACGGGAGCAGGTGATGCATGCATAGCGAGTGGAAGGGGATCGACCGCGCGACGATCAGCTCGTCGTAGCCCTCGTCGTTAGGAAAGGTGGTGGCTCGAAACGGCTTGGGAGTGAGCAGCTCGGCGTACGCGTCGGCGACCCGGCGCGGCGTCTCTTCGAGAGGCTCGGCGTCCACATCGGCGCCGAGCGCGCGCAGAAGGTCGCGCGCAGCGCGCTGCACTGCCTCGTGGTCAATCCGGCGGGCGCCGGGATCGCGACCGGGTGGCTCGGCCAACGCGAGCGCAGAGACGCGCTGATCTTTCAAGGTCATGGTGGGTTTGCGCCTCGAACCAGCGAGTTCTTACCGACGGCTGCTGAATCGCGGGCGGTAAGAGACTGACCCCGACTGACGCTTACGTTCATATGGACGTCCGCGTGAAGCGCGCATATGAGCCCGCGGCACCCGGAGACGGGTATCGCGTGCTGATCGACCGGCTGTGGCCGCGTGGACTCTCGCGCGCGCAAGCCGAGCTCGACGACTGGGACAAGCAGCTGGCGCCGAGCACGTCGCTGAGACAGTGGTTCGGCCACGAGCCCAGCCGCTTCGACGACTTTCGACGACGCTACATCGAGGAGCTCCGAGACCAGCGTCCGCGCCTCGCGGGCCTCCGGCGCCGCGCGCGGGAAGGCACGCTAACGCTCGTCTACTCCGCCCACGACGCCGAGCACAACGACGCCGTAGTCCTCGCCGAGGTTCTGCGGCGCGGCCTGCCGAAAGGGAGAACATGAGCCGCGCCCGTCCACACGTGCTGATCGCTGGCGGCGGCGTGGCCGGGCTCGAGACGCTCCTGGCGCTGCGTGCGCTGGCCGCCGACCGCGTCGACATCACGATCCTGGCCCCCGAGCTGAAGTTCGTCAATCGCTCTATGTCCGCGCAGCAGCCGTTCAAGGTCCAGCGACGGCGAGGCCTCCGCCTGGAGGACACAGCGGCGGAGCTCGGCGCTCACTGGCGTCGTGGAGCGCTCGACCACGTGGTACATGCGCAGCACCGCGTGGTCACCAGGGATCGTGAGTCGCTCAGCTACGACGTGCTCGTGCTCGCCCTGGGCGCCCACCCGTACCGCGAGTGGCACGCCGAGGGAGTCCTCACCTACCGCGGCGGTCGCGACGGACCCAACTACCGGATGTTGCTCCACCAGCTGCGCGACGGCCGGATCGAGAAGGTGGCATTCGTCAAGCCGGCCGGGGCGAGCTGGCCGCTGCCCCTGTACGACCTGGCCTTGATGACGGCAGCCGAGTGCGCCGCGCACGACCGTCCCGACGTCGAGCTGAGCCTGATCACGCCCGAGGAGGAGCCGCTCGCGATTTTCGGAAGCCGCGCGAGCACCGCCATCAGCACAATCCTGAGCGAGTCCGGCGTGACCCTCCACACGTGCAGCTACGGACGACCGGGCTCTCCAGGGAAGCTTGACATCTCCCCCGGTCACCGGTGCCTGGTCGTGGACCGCATCGTCACCGAGCCGCGCCTGGTCGGCCCGTCACTGCGTGGCATCCCTTCGGAACACGAGGGCTTCATCCACACCGACGCGCACGGTCGGGTTCCCGGCCTCGATGACGTGTTCGCAGCGGGCGATGCGACGACCTTCCCAGTCAAACAGGGCGGCCTCGCCGCCCAACAGGCCGATGCCGTCGCCGAGGCGATCGCCGCCGCCGCGGGTGCCCAGATTGACCCAGAACCGTTCCGGCCCGTCCTGCGCGGCACGCTCCTGACCGGCGGCGCCGCGCGCTACCTCCGGGCAGACATCAGCGGCAGTGCGGGCGACGACTCGACGGTCTCGGACGAAGCGCTGTGGTCGCCACCCAACAAACTCTGCGGCCGCTATCTCGCTCCCTACCTCAGCGGCAAGACGGGCGAGGCCGCGGATGTTATGCCCCAGGACCAGGGCGCGATCGAAGTCGATACCCCCCTCCACGACCTCGAAAGGACATGAATCATGCTCTGCTATGCCCTGCTTTGAGCAGGGGACCGAGCGGCCCGCGGTCGCGCTGTGTCGCAGCTGCAACGCCGGGCTCTGTCTCGACCACCTGCGCGCGACAGCGGGTCACTTCGCGACGAGCCACATGCTTGACAGCTGTCACCACGACACGTGGACCGCGACCGAGCGTCCGACCCATGCCGACCTGTCGAGCCGGCCATGAGCGCTTCGGGAGCCCCCGTCCAGCGCCTGCTGTTCGTCGCCGACGCCGCCGTCGCCGATGTGCACGATTTGCCGTCTGAGGCACGCGCGCTCCTCAGCTCGGCCGCCGAGGTCTACGTGGTCACGCCCACCCTCCCCGGACGGCTCGCCTGGCTTGCCGACGATGTGGATCAGTTCCGACACCTTGCGGACGAGCGCCTCGACACGGTGCTCGGCCACATGCGGTCCGTCGGCGCCCACGCCAGCGGAGCGCACAACCGCGGGAGCGTGCTGACGGTCATCGCCGATGCGGTCGAGGACTTCAAGCCCGATCACTTGCTGGTCGCGCTGCGGAGCTCGGAGCACGCCGATTGGCAGGAGCGTGGGCTCGAGGGGCGCCTGGAGAAGCGCTTCGGCCTGCCGCTCATCAGCTACAGGGTGGACCCGCGCGGGCATGCCACCGGCGCTCAACACCCATAGCGTGCCCTCGTCGCCTCCGGCGCCAGCTGCGCGAGGGTATGTCCCAATCCGCGACTACGCGGCGATCGGGGACGGGCGCACCGCCGCCCTGGTCGCACGGGATGGGTCCATCGACTGGCTGTGCCTGCCGGAGCTCGATTCACCCAGCGTGTTTGCGGCGGCGCTCGACGCCGGCCGCGGCGGGCGCTTCGCGCTCGAGCCTGAGATCGAAGCGAAGGTTGAGCGCCGCTACCTTCCCGACACCAACGTCCTCGAGACCACCTTCACCACCGGACGGGGCGTGGTCCGGGTCACCGACGCCATGGCCCTGCCGGACGCCCAGCTGGGACCCACGCGCGAGCTGATCCGGCGCGTGGACGGCCTACGCGGGCAAGTCCCGATGCGATGGCGGATCACACCCGCCTTCGGGTACGGCGCGAGGGCGCCTAGGCTGGAGATCCGGGGATGGACTCCGGTCGCCACCGACGGCCCGCACGCGCTCGCGGTCTGTTCCTGGGACGCGGGCGATGCGTACGTCGACGAGGAGGCGATCTTCGGCCGCTTCGAGGCTCGGGAGGGCGGCTCAGCCCTGATCGCGCTGTGCGCAGCCCACCAGGAGCCGCTCGTCTTTCCAAGGCGCGAGGACGTCGAGGCACGCTTGGAGGCAACGACTACGTACTGGCGGCACTGGGCCGGGCAGCGCGCGTATTCCGGTCCGTGGCGCGATTCGGTGATCCGCAGCGCGCTCGCGCTCAAGCTGCTAGTTCACGCTCCCTCGGGGGCGATCGCGGCCGCGGCGAGCGCCTCCCTGCCAGAGGCGATTGGCGGCGAGCGCAACTGGGACTACCGCTTCTGCTGGGTGCGTGATTCGGCCTTCACGCTCGGCGCGCTGCTGGAGCTCGGCTGCCCAGGCGAGGCGGAGGCGTTCTTCTGGTGGCTGCTGCACGCTTCACAGCTCACGCACCCACGCCTCCAGGTCCTGTACCGGCTAAACGGTGGGGAGCGCGCACGCGAGCGGACACTCGAGCTGCACGGCTACCGAGGCTCGCGCCCGGTACGCGTTGGCAACGACGCCGCCGCGCAAACTCAGCTCGACATCTACGGCGACCTTCTCCAGACCGCATTGGTCTACACGCAGGCCGGAGGACGACTCGACCGCGAGACGGGCAAGCGCCTCGCCGGCAACGCCGACCTCGTGTGCCGCATCTGGCGCGAACCCGACTCCGGGATCTGGGAGGTGAGGCGCGAGTCCGGGCACTTCACCCATTCCAAGATGATGTGCTGGGTGGCGCTCGACCGCGCCTTGCGGCTGGCCGAGGCGGGCCACCTTCCACGCGACCGCGAATCGACGTGGCGGCGTGAAAGGCAGGCGATCCGCGACTTCATCGAGACGCGCTGCTGGTCCGATCGGCTCGACAGTTACACGCGCGAGGCCGGCCGCGAAGAGCTCGACGCGAGCCTGCTGCTGGGGGTCCTGCTCGGCTACGACGCCGGCCACCCCGATCGACTCTCGAGGACGGTGGTGGCCATACAGCGGGAGCTCGGGAGCGGTCCGTTGCTCGCGCGCTACAGCGGAGAGGACGGGCTGCCCGGCGGCGAGGGCGCCTTCCTCTGCTGCTCGTTCTGGCTCGCCGACGCGCTCGCCCGGATTGGCCAGCGCGACAAGGCCATAGCCCTGATGGACGAGTTGGTTGCACTCGCGAACGACGTCGGCCTATTCGCCGAGGAGATCGACCCGGTCACCAACAAGTTTCTGGGCAACACGCCGCAGGGGCTGGTGCACCTCGCGCTGATCACAGCCGCGGTGTCGGTCTCGAACGCGAACGCGTCATGAGCGTCTGGGGCGCGCTTGCGGGAGGCTTCATCGGCACGCTGGTGCTCACCACCGCTTTGCGGACGGCCAACGAGCTGGGCCTCACCCGCATCGACCTACCGTTCCTGCTCGGCACCGCGGTGACCCGTGACCGCGCGCGAGCCAAGGCGCTCGGGTATCTGATGCACCTGGCGGCCGGCGAGCTGTTCGCGCTCGCCTACTACGCGATCTTCGCCGCCACAGAGACGAGCGGCTGGGCGCTCGGAGCGCTGCTCGGACTTCTCCACGGAATCGTCTCCGCGACGGCCCTCGTCAACATTCTGCTGCCCGCCATTCACCCTCGCATGGGGAACGAGCTCACCGCCGCGAACAGCAGCCCGCTGCTCGAGCCCCCGGGCTTCCTCCTGCGTAACTACGGGCGCGGCACGCCGACCGCGACCCTGCTCGCCCACATCGCCTATGGCGCGATCGTCGGCGGCTTTGCCTCGATCGCCGGCTGACCACGCGGGCTCCGATCAGGCACGCTCGAATGCCGGTGCATGCGCATGCGGATCGGCTCGCGCGTCTCGCCGCCGCCGTCGAGGAAATCGCGGGCGTCCAGCAGCGCGACATCGATGAGCTCGTCCGCGTGGGCGAAATCGATCGGCTGGATGTCCAGCGGGCACGGCGGCGGCATGACGACCAGGTGAGCGTCGGCGCGATGTCGCTCGATGTCGTCGATCAGCCGACGGTGGGTCAGCAGGCTAATGGCGTGCAGCGCCATGGCCAACGCTCCATGCGGTGGCTCATCGAGTGAGCAGGCGTGGCCCGTGGGCAGCACGTAGATGCGCTCCGCTCCGAGTTCGACCGCGTGGGAGATCGGCGTGTTGTTGGCCACGCCGCCGTCCATGAGGGCGCGGCCCTCCCACGAGACTGGCTGGAGCACACCCGGGATGGCGGCGCTTGCTAGGACCGCCTCGAGTACGGGGCCGTGCGAGAGGCGGAGCTCCTGCCCTGTCACTACGTCGACCGCGACGACGTGTAGCGGGATCAGGAACTCCTCGAGCTCGGGACACTGCACGTGCCGCTCGATCAGCCGTTCCAGGCCGGACTCAGGGACGAGATGGTCGCGGACTCCGAGGAACCCGAGCAGCCCTGTCAACGGGTTGACCGGGAACACCTGCCCGCGACGCAGCCCGCGCCAAATCCGCGCGAGGCTCTCAGCGGTCGAGGGCGTTTGGGGGCGCGATGCGATGTAGGCCCCGTTGAGCGCGCCCGCGGAGGTATCCACGATCACATCCGGCTTGATGTCGCGCTCGTAGAGCGCCCGCAGCATCCCGACCTGAATCGCGCCCAGACTCGCTCCGCCGGACAACACGAAGGCCACCGTCGGCTGCTTCTTACGCGTCATGATCTGTTTGCGCCGCGGTGACGACGATCCTTACCCCGCTGCGTCCGGCGGTCTTTAGTCGGCTTCGTCGCTGGGGTGATCACCGTCCCCGGCGTGATGGATCACGAGCGTCGGACGGTCGGTGTGGTGCACGACGGCGTTCGAGACGCTCCCGAGCAGCATCGAGCGCAGGCCAGTGAGCCCTCGAGAACCGATCACGATCGCCGCCGCGTCGTGGAGGTCGGCGGTTTCGACGATCGTCTTCCAGACGGGCGGGGTGGCCTCGATAGCGACGGACTCGGCCCGTAGGCCCGCCTCCCGCGCGATCTGAGCACCCTCCTCGGCAACGCGCCCGCCGGCTTCGGCCCCCGCGCGCTCGAGCTCGGCGAAATTGACCACGTTGGGACCCGCCCCGTACCAGGCAAAGGCGCCAACGTCGGACGTCGGCTGCCACACGGTCACGACGAGCGCATCCCTGACGGTAAGGAGGCGGGCAGCGCTCCGGATCGCGTGCTTGGCATGCTCGGATCCGTCGTACCCGATCAGCAGTGGACCGTCGCGATCCACACGCGAGGGGCGATCAACGTGCTCAGTTGAGGTCATGCCGCCGCCAGTTGCCGCTCGACGGCGGGCTCCTCGACCCGACGCGGAAGCAGGATCTCCCGCGCGATCACGAGTCGCTGGATCTGGGAGGTGCCCTCGTAGAGCTGCATGATCTTGGCGTCGCGCATCAGCTTCTCGACCGGGTAGTCCTTGATGAAGCCGTAGCCGCCGTAGATCTGCACGGCGTCGGTCGCCACCTTCATCGCAGTGTCGGCAGCGAAGCGCTTGGCGTGTGAGGACTGGAGGGTGTTGCGCTTGCCCTGGTCGAGCTGCACGGCCGATTGCCACGCGAGCAGGCGGGAGGCCTCTATCTCGGTGGCCATGTCGGCGATCATGAACTGGATCGCCTGGTGCATTGCGATCGGCACGCCGAACTGGACCCGCTGTTTCGAGTACTCGGTGGCGAACTCGAACGCGGCACGGGCGATGCCGGTGGCCATCGCCGCGACGCCCGGGCGAGTGCGGTCGAGCGTCATCATCGCGAGCTTGAAGCCGTGGTTCTCGTCGCCGAGCAGGTTCTCCGCCGGCACCTCTGTCTCGTTGAAGCTGATCGCCGCCGTGTTCGAGGCGCGCAGCCCCATCTTGTCCTCGTGCTTGTCGACCGTGACGGTGTCGTCGCGGGGGACGACGAAGGCCGAGATACCTCGGTGCCCTGCGTCCTTGTCGGTCTTGGCATAGACCGTGTACCAGTCGGCGTGGCCGCCGTTGCTGATGAACACCTTCGACCCGTTGATGACGTACTTGTCGCCCCTGCGCACCGCTGTGGTGCGCATCGCCGACACGTCTGAGCCGGCGTCGGGTTCCGTGAGGCAGAACGAGGCGAGCTTCGGCTCTTCGGTCAGCATTCCGAGGTACGCGGCCTTGATCTTCTCCGAGCCGCCGAGCAGCACAGGCATCGCCGCGAGCTCGTTGGTTCCGAGCGTCGTTCCGATCGCCGCACAGCCCCAGGCCAGCTCCTCGCCGATCAGGACGCCGTCGACGTAGGACGCGCCCGCGCCGCCGTATTTCTCCGGCAGCTGGGAGTTCATCAGTCCCACTTCCCAGGCCTTCCTGATGATCTGCTCCGGCCAGGTCGCGTCGCGGTCGTAGTCCCAGGCGACCGGCCGTATCTCCTTCTCTGCGAAGTCGTGTGCCAGCTCGCGGATGTTCCGCTGCTGTTCGGTTAGCGTGAAATCAAGCATCTTCGGCCTCAGTCCTGGCTCTCGAGCGCGTTTGTCCCATTGCCCGTTAGCGCTCGCGTGGCGCGTGCTCTTACGTAGGGCGGGAAGGGTTCGAGTCCGTCCTCTGCCAGCCGCGCGCGTAGCTTGCGCCGGCCGTCGTGAAGGGTCTTGTAGAGGGCGTTGCGCGTCGTGCCTCGACGCTCCGCGAGCACGTCGATCGGGACGTCGCTGAGGGTGAGCGCGACGAGCACGCCGCGCTGGTGTGGGGTCAGCACCTCGGTGATCGCGTCGCGAATGGCGTCGATCAGCTCCGAGGCTTCCGCTTGACCCGCCGGAGACGTCCGCCCGTCCGGAAAGCGCGCCCACCCGTCGGCCTCGAGCGGGAGCTCGCGCCCGTGCCAGGGGCGTCTTCGCATGGCCGAGGCGGCCTCGAGCAGCGCGAACTTGTACGCCCAGGTCGTGAAGCGGCTGTCCCCGCGGTAGCTGTGGAGCTTCCTCAGGACGGCCATCAGCGCGTCGTCCGCCGCCTGGTTAGCGAGGTCGTCGAGGTCCCCTGCTGCGGCCAGAGGGCTCGACCGGCGCCGAGCGACCTCGGTGACGGCTGCGCGCAGAAGCAGCGCGTGTAGGCGCTCTACGGCTGCGTCGTGCTCGGGTCCCGCGGCGTCGAGCGCGCGGAGCCAGGCAGCCGACTCGGCGTCTGGGGCCTGGCGACCCGAAGCTTGGGCCGGCTCCTGGATAGCGGCTGCTGCGGCCCTCATGCCGCTCTCCCGTTCGTCCACGCCTCCTGCGGCGCCAGCAGCGTCGGCTGGAGGCCGAGGAGGCGCATGTCCCTGAGGGCATCGGCAAGCCGATGCCCTGTGAGCAGCGGCTCACCCGCCGGCAGGTCCAGCTCGATCAGCCAGCCGATCTCGAGGTCCAGGTCCGGAGCGCCCTGCGTCAGCCGCGACAGGCGGAGCGTGCCATGTGGTGCATCCGCTCGCAGCTCGTCGAGCTGCTTCTCGAGCCAGGGCTCGAGTTCATCGGCCGAGACCGGCGCACACGGGTGGCAGCGGATCGCGAGTTGCACCATGCGTCGATCATCGAGGAGGGCGGGGTGGCCAACAATGGGTGTGAGCCTCCATCCCGCGTGGCTCGGATGGGACACGCCGACCAGGGATGGGCGTTACGCCGTATAGGCGCGAGCCCTACCCCCACGCAAGCATGGAAGCCGCCATGCGAAGCGATCCCTTCCTTGACTTCCATCGCACTGCAGAAGCGGCTGGCTACCCCGCCATGCTCGTCGTGAGCATGGTCGCGCTCGCGGTTGTTGTGCTCCCGGTCATGCTGCTGGCGCTGACGCGGGGCGTGTGGGCGCTCGTTCTTGCAGTCTTGAGCATCTTCGCGGCGCTCGGTCTCCTGGCCGGTGCGTTCGAGGCCGCCGTGGCCGACGCCGACGACCCGCCCCGCGACGGTGACCCCGAGTTCGTGCCTTACGGCACGAGAAGACCGCGCCGGATGGCGTAGCGGGTCAGCTCAACGCGGTTGCGCATGCCGAGCTTCTCGAGCACGTTCGCCCGGTGGCGATCGACCGTCTTCTTGCTGATGAAGAGCTGCTCGGCGATCTCCTCGCTCGTCATGCCTTCGGCAATCAGCTTGACGACCTCGAGCTCACGGGGGGTGAGCGGATCCTCGGGCGTCGTCTCGCCGCGGCTGGCTCGGTCGAGGTAGTCGCGCACCAGCGCCCGCACCGCGGCGGGATAGAGGAACGGCTCGCCGCGCATGGTCGCCCGGCAGGCCTCGATCAGGTCGCGGTTCGCCACGCTCTTGAGCACGTAGCCCGAGGCGCCCGCCTTGAGCGCCTCGAAGAAGTACTGCTCGTTGTCGTGCATGGACAGGATCAGCACGCGCATCTCCGGCTTGCGGCGCGAGAGCTCGCGCGCCGCCTGGAGGCCGGTCATGCGCGGCATCGTCACGTCCAGCACCGCCAGGTGGATGTCCTCTGAGAGGGCCAGTTCGACGGCCTCCGCGCCGTCGCCCGCCTCGGCGACGACCTCGAGATCGGGGGCCGAGTCGAGCACCATGCGCAGGCCGTTGCGCACGACCTCGTGGTCGTCCGCGAGCAGGATGCGTGTCGTCAGCGGGGTCGTCATGCGTCCTCTTGTTCCACCGGGATCGTCAGCCGCACCTCGGTGCCCTGACCTGGTCGCGAGTCGATGGTGAGCCGGCCGCCGACGAGGAGCGCGCGCTCACGCATGCCGGCGATCCCCGCCGTAGCGGCCGGCAGCTGCTCCGGCAAGCCTTTTCCGTCGTCGGCTACGCGGAGCGTCACGCTGTCCGCGTCTGCCTCGAGCGACACCGTCACCGAGCCAGCGTCCGAATGGCGCAGGGCGTTCGTGAGGCTCTCCTGGGCGATTCGGTAAAGGACGAGCTCCACCTCTGCGGACAGTGGCGGCAGCGTGCCCTGCAGCTCTCGCTTGACGCGCGGGCCCGTCTGGGCGTCGACCCGGGTGGAGAGCGCGATTAGGGCGTTGACGAGCCCGAGGTCGTCGAGCGCCTCCGGTCGCAGCTCGCGGGCGATCCGCCGCACCTCGTCGAGGCTCTCCCGGACCGCGCCGGCTACGCGGCGGAGAGCATCGGGCGCGAGCGCCGGATCGCCGTCCGCGGCGCGCTCGGCCTGGATCGTGACGGCGGTGAGCGTCTGGCCGATCTCGTCGTGAAGCTCCCGCGCGACGCGCAGCCGCTCCGCCTCCTGCGCGGCGAGCGCGGTGCGCGCCGCCTGATGCCGAGCGCTCTCGAGCCTGTCGAGCATGGCGTTGAAGGCACGTGCCATCGCCTGGCCCTCCGCGCTGCGGGGATCGACCCCAGAGAGCCGCCGACCCGGCCTGTCCGGGTCGACCGAGCTCATCACCTCCGTGAGCCTGAACAGCGGTGCCAGAACCCTCCGCAATAGGACCAGGTCCAAGCAGACCAGCACGACGAAGCCGGCCAGGAGCAGCGCGAATTGCTCGATCTGGATCGGAGCGTCGACCTCGATCGGGCTGAAGGTCAGCAGGAGAAGCGCGACCAGGAGCACGATCCCGTTCGCGAGGAAGACCCACCACAGCAACGAGATCGGGTGCCGTCGCGTTCTCTCAGCCGCGGGCACCTCGCCGTCCAATGGGGAGCGCGTGGGGCGGGCGTCCAGTGACGAGCGTGTGGCGGGCGGTGTCGAAGTCATGGGCTCGACACCGTCGAGCCTATCCCTGACGCTCAAGCCGAAAGCGCCGTCGCCGAGTTGCCGAAAGCGGCGATGCGGCGGCGTGCGCATCTGGCGTGGCCGGACGGACTGCATGGGAACTAGCTTCGCCGACCGGACCTGACTTGGCGATGGGTACTACCACGCATCCGGGTGGCCCCTACGCCGACGCGGGCGGGCCGAGTGCACGATTTGCCTCATTGGCACGCGGAGGCGGTCGTGCCAGGCTCGTGACGCGCTGAAAACCCCGAGCACGTCGTGGGATTGCCGACGTTGATCGAGCACAGAGCTTGATCACCCGGGCACCAAGAATGGGGTCTTTTATGCATGGACCGTCGCCAGGCCCGCCGCGAAGCTCAAGTGCCTGCCGGATGAAAGGAGACGCATGGCACTGTTCCGACGTAAGGCGACCGTCGAAGATGAGCCCGAACGCTGTCCGGTGTGCCGGGAGCGGCTCCCCGACGACGCGGACGATTGCGCCATGTGCGGAGCGGACCTGAAGCCGCTGCGCCCGTCGTCCGAGCGCCGCGTCGGCGAGCCCGTGGAACGCGACTAGGGCGCAACGGGACCGCGCCCGATCGCGTAGGCTGCGCGCGACCCCGAGCACGAGCAAAGACTCGACACCTCAGCCCTTGCGCTCGATTGTCATAGGAACGGATGGCTCGCCCAGTGCCGAGGCAGCAGTGCGCCGCGGAGCGGAGGTCGCGCGGGGCAGCGGCGCCCGAGTGCACCTCGTGACCGCATACCCGGACATTCCGTCGTACCGGGAGACGATCAGGAGCAGTGCCAAGGCCGAGGCCATCGATCTTCGCGAGGTGGCTGAGGCCGTGCTCGCCCGGGCCGCCGGAGAGCTCGAGGCCGAGGGCATCGAGGTCGAGACGCACGCCCGGGAGGGCGATCCTGCAGATGTGATCATTCAGGTCGCGGAGGAGCTGGGCGCCGAGCTGATCGTCGTGGGGTCAAGGGGACTCACCGGGCTCAAGCGGTTCCTGCTGGGAAGCGTGTCGAGCAAGCTTTCCCAGCACGCTCCCACCAGCCTCATGGTCGTGCGGGACGGCTAGCGCGCCAGCTGTTGCGAGAGCCGCCTCGGGCTGGCGCGCCGAGCGGGCAACGCCTAGGAACGCGGCGGCACGATCAGAACGGGCCGCGTGGAGTTATGGACCACGCCGTAGGAAACGCTGCCGAGGAGCATGGACGCGAGACCAGAGCGGCCGCGGCTGCCAAGCACGATCGCCTCGGCGTCCGCCTCGTCCGCCGCGTCCAGGACGGCACGCCAGACGGTGGCGGTGTCCCGCTCGGCGGCCCGGGCAACCGCTCGGGGCGCGAGCGGTCGAGCATCGAACCCCGCCGCGGCAGCGAGCGCAGCGCCTTCAGTGGCGGTCGCCAGCGCGCGCTCGGCGGTGCGCGAGTCGAGCTCCTCGACAACCTCCTCGCTGATCTCCCTGGCCTCCCGCCCGAGCTCGGTCGCGCCCGATGGCGCATGCCGCAGGATTGCTGAGCCCACCGACTCCCAGACGGTCAAGACGATTGCGCTCCGTCCGCCCAGGACCAGGCCGGCCCGCTCGATCGCCTGCCGAGCGGGCTCCGAGCCATCGAAGCACAACAGCACCGTGCCGCCCCCTCCCTCGTCCGCCGTGCTCATCGCGCCCGGATCGTACGTGAGCGCGAGCTGGGTCCGAAAGCGGGCCGCACCACGGCTCCGGATGCCCAAGCCAGGTCGTTCGCGTAGCCTCATGCGGCCGATGGCCCGCGAGCAACTCCCCCGCTAGAACGGCGGCCTGGGCGGCTCGCGGTCCGCCCTCGGCATCTCCGTGCTCGGAGCCCCGTGGTTGAACCGGGCGTGCGCTGTCCCTCGACGGCGGGGCTCGTGGCGAATTGGACCCCGATTGGACCCGGCCTCGGACGCACGCTACTGACCGAGATAGCGAGAACGCACGGGGCGTCGCGGACGCGGCGGGACGCGTCGACGCATGGGTTTCGCCGGCTGGGGGCCGAAAGGTCGCTGGTTCAAATCCAGTCGCCCCGACTCCACGAGAGCCGCTTCCAGGGCTTCCCAGGCTCAGGCTGTTCTCTGGTGGCAGCTCCTTGTCGAGCCGTCTCTGCCTCGAGCAGGCGTCGCCAGGGCAAATCTCTCGGCGTGTGTTGAGGATCTCGAAGGAAAGCCAGCCCTGACACGCGCCACCTATGTGCGCGGTAGAGGAAATCCGGAGGTTTCAGGCACAAATCCGGTGCGATCCTCTTTACAAGCCGCTGAACCTAACCCAGACTGGGGACGTGCGCAGTCCTCCGGCGCGAATTTCGAACCCTCGCGCTTCCGGCTGTCGCCTTCGAACCAGCACATCGGAGAAGGTGATCTGAGGACCCCAACAGAAGCCACGAGGTCGGAGGTGGGGTCATCGCTGCTAGAGCGCGAGCCTGAACTGGCCGAGATCCGCCGGTGCATCGATCGGGCCGTAGCGGGCGACGGCTGCACCTTGGTGGTTGAGGGGCCTGCTGGGATCGGGAAGACCGCGCTCCTGAGGGCTACAACCGAGCTGGCCCGACGATCGGGCATGGCCACCCTCACCACTCGCTGCGGTGAGCTCGAGAGCAACCTTCCTTGGGGAGTCGTCCGCGGCCTATTCGAGCCCGTGCTGGCGATGGCCTCGAGGTCTGAGCGGCGGATGCTGCTCTCAGACGCGGCCGGGCTCGCCAGCATCGCGCTCCGGTCTGACGGTTTGCACACCGCTCCGCGCCGGGCTGACGCCCTTGGCGCGGCGCTGCATGGGCTGTACTGGCTGACCGCGAACATTGCCGCGAGAACGCCCGTCCTGCTGGCCGTCGACGACGCCCATTGGGCCGACAAGCCGTCGCTGCGCTGGCTCGCATATCTCGCAGCGCGCCTGGAAGGACTCCCCGTGCTGCTCGTGACAATCGTCCGTCCGGGTGAGCCCGGCACGCCGTCGGGGCCGCTCTCGGCGATCGTGCGGGCAGCGCGGGTCATCGAACCCTCGGCGCTCAGCCGCGAAGCAACCGGCGTGGTGGTGCGCAGCACGCTCGGGGACGAGGCGAGCGCGGATCTCTGCGAGTCCTGCCATGTGGCGACTGGCGGGAATCCATTCCTCCTGCGG
>JBKPBS010000017.1:0-7305 GCA_046726915.1 Actinomycetota bacterium | reverse complement strand
GGAGCCCGGAGCCGTCCCGGACGAGCTCGTCGGGCGGGCGGTCGCGGCGCTGGTGGAACACGCGTAGGGGTCTCGATGGCCGGTGCCGCCCCGCCAAACGAGGCGAAGGTCGAGCACCTTTCTTCGCCCGCTTCTACCTCCACATGGCTTCGGGCCGCAAGCGCGCGGCGAGGACGAGGCCGCCGCCCCCTGCTCGGTGGCCTCTCGGGGCGGGTGGCTCCGGCCTTCAGCGCAGGAATAAGCGGCGTCGCGCAAGCGCAGCGAGTTCGATTTCTTGATCGCTCGTCGCCCGAGTCGACGACCGCCGAACACGAGCGCGCCGGCGATCGTCGGCGTGCGGTTGCGGCGCGTCGTCGTGGTGACGGTCCCCGCTGGCGAGCGCGAGCAGGGGGGGGAGAACCTCTGAAGGCTGGCCGTCGAGGCACCTGACGGCACGCTGCTCACGGAGAGCGACCTTGCGGGGCTCGGCGCGCAAGTCGGCTGAGATTCGGCACCGTTGGTCGGCTCGCGGCCGCCGACATCGGCGCCGGCGGCGGAGCCACCTGATCGACCCAGTGCCGCCGTCGCGGGGCGGCCCTACGGGCCTCCGACACGGCCGCACCTTCACGTTCAACTGCCTGGGGCCCCGTGGCCCCAAGACGTCCGTTTTGGCCGAAACCGTCGGAATTCCGCCCGAATCGAGCCGCATCGGGAGCACCGCCTCGACAGGGCTGATCCGGGTCAAGCCTGCTTGGTAAGCGGGATTGGCCTGCCTCAGGGTCAAGTCCCGTGCTCTGCATGGTAAGGAGGGGGTCCGGGGTTCGAGTCCCCGCGTCGGCTCTCGCAGAAGACCCTGAAATCCGGCAGTTTCGCGGGTACAGAGCGCTGCGGCCGCGGCTGACGCGAAGGGAGTTGCGGCCGGAATTGCTGCCACGAGGGGAGCGCTGTGCGAACCTAGAGCGTTCCATGCTCCGCGTTTGCGAAGGTGACACACTGACCGGCAATCGCCTCCGCGTGCCGCGTTGGAGCGTCGTTTTCGTGGTGCTAGCCACAAGCACGATGTCCGCCTGCGCCTCTGACCGCGACGAGCGCGCGGAGAAGGTCGCGCGGACGTATCTCCGTGCGGCGGCTGCAGGTGATACGGGGCGGCTATGCGCGCTGCGCACGGAAGAGGCGCTGGGCAAATGGGGCGGGAAAGAAGCCTGCAGGCGACGCGCGGTCGGACTGGCGATCGGTCCGCCGCTTGCCGGTGCAAGTAGAGCAGCTCGCCGGCGGATGGAGAAGAAGGCCGCGGCCGTCGATCCTCACCAAGCGAAGATGCTGCCGGCCGATACGTCAACCAGCGACAAGAAGGCGCGAGTGGTGATCCACTATGGCGATGCGGTAGTCGAAGACGGCCACGCCGTCGCCGGTGAAATCCTGGAAATGGATTTGCAGATGCAGGGCGACGAGTACCGGGTCGCCCGTCTCGGTTTTGCCGCGTTCGTCGATTGAGGCCAGCACATCCAGTGGGTTGGGCTTCAGTAGGCCGGTTGGTGTTTGGCCCGAAGAACGCCCGCAAGGAAGCGCGCCAGGCTGAGGCTCCGCATCTCGCGGGCCGGCCGGCGGCTGTTCGCGCGTGCCAGTCGGCTGCGAGGGAGAGCGGTGAGTGCGGCGTACAGCGGAAGCGGCGAATCAAAGACGACGGTCACGGCCGTCACGATCCGCCGCCGGCGATGAGCAACTGAGACCGAAGCGCCCGTCCGTTGCCGATGCCTAGGGCGAGTCCGAGTCGCTCAGCTCGCCGCTGCGCATCAGCGGCCGCCCGTCCAGCTCGATCGTAGGCTTGAGCAGCATGCCGTCGATGTGAACCTCCGCTGAGTTGTCGCCTCCGAACGAGAGGTTCGTCCCGAACGCGAGGTGGGCGGTGCCGATCACCTTCTCGTCCTCGAGGATGTTGCCGCTGAGGGTGGCTGCCGGGTTTGTGCCGATGCCGAGCTCGGCCAGCAACCGCCCGTTCGCGCCGCCGGCGTCGAGCGTCTCGAGCAGCCACTTCCCGGCCGCACCGTCGGCCTCGACCGCGCGCCCACCCTCAACCTGCACTCGTACCGGCTGGTCCAGCAGGCCGAACCCCGCGAGCGAGCCGTCGAAGACGATCACGCCTTCGGCGCTTCCTTCGACCGGCGCGACGAAGGCCTCGCCGGCGGGGAGGTTCCCGAACGCCCCGCTCGCCTGCAGGTTGCCGTCGTCGACCACCGCGCGGCGTTCCTCGAGCCTGAGCAGAACATCGGTGCCGGCGGCCGAGCTCACGCGGCACGCGGACGCGGCGGTCAGCCGGGCGGCGACCCGCTCGCCCGCTCGCCGGAGTTCCGCGTAGTCGACGGGCATGGCACGCCCGAACAGCGCCTCGGTTATCGCCGGCATCGTCGCGATCCGAGTACCGCGACCCGTCGCTTCCAATCTTGCCCCGGTGTGGCTGAGCGAGTAGGTCGTGGGCGCGAAGATCACCGTCGCCTCGTCCATCGCATCTACGACGTCCTGCGGTGGCTCCTCTCCGTCCCGCGAGAGCGCCGGGTAGACGACCAGGCGGGCGCTGCGCGCCGCAACCCGCGCCGCCGCCAGAAGCGACTCCGCGATAGCCCGCTGAGGCTCGTTGCAGAGCACGACAACGTCGTCCGCCGGCCCCACCGCGAGGCACCGCATCGAAGCCTCCGCAGCAGCCGCAAGACCCCCATCACTCGCCGCCCGCGTCCTCACGTCACAAGGGTGACCACTGATCCGACAGCTGTACAGGCCAAAGCGCAAGCAGAATCGCCTGAAGAGCTTCGAATCCGAAGGTCGCGTCCGGGGCCAGGACGACTCGCCGTCCGGGCCTGCGAGCACCACGAGGTATCAGCCGCCGGGAAGGGAGCCGTCGCGGTAGGGCGCGGGCCGCGGCTCGGGAAAGGGCGCGTACGCCTCGCGCACGTCGCTGGTCTCGCGCTCGACGCTTACGCCGTGCCGGCGCGCCGTTTCGTCGACCCGGTAGCCGCCCCAGTCGCCGCCCGCCGCATGCTCGCGCGCCCCGACGGCGAGCAGGACGCAGGGCCGCTCGCCCGCGGCGACGATCATGTGCTCCGCGTCCGGTGGGCAGTGCACGAAGTCCCACCGCCGGACCGGTCGCTCCTGACCCTCGACGATCAGCAGCGCCTCACCGTCGAGCACGAGGAAGTCCTCCTGGTCGGCCTCCCAGTGGTACATCCCGATCGGCTCGCCCGGCTCGAGCACGAACAGGCTGACGCCGAGTTGCTCGAACGCCGGCTCGCCCTCGAACTTGCAGCGCATCCCCCGCCGCGGCCGCTCCAGCCACTGCGCCTCACGCGCGTTGACGACGAACCAGCCCTCCCCTTTCGGGACGAGCCCGTGCGGCGTCTGCTCGAGCGGGGCCTCCGGGACCACGCCGTAACTTTGCCGCATATTCGTCAGCCGAGATCGCCACGGAGGACCGCTCCCCGGGGCGAGGCCATGGCGGCACGGCCTAGGCTGGGGTGCCGTGAGCGCTCCTGAGTGGCTTGATCCGTCGGAGCTTCGCGTCGGACTCGGCTGCATGCGCATGTCGACCGACGAGGGCCGCGACGAGCAGCTTGCCGTCGAGACGATCGCCGCCGCGGCCGACGCCGGCGTGACCGTGTTCGATACCGCGCGCGCGTACGGGCGCGACGAGTCTGAGCTCGGTCACAACGAGCGGCTGCTCGCCCGCGCGCTTCGGGACTGTGGCGCCGAGCGGAACGCGCGCATCGTCACGAAGGGCGGCATGGCGCGAAGGGGCGTCGCCTGGGTGCCGGACGGCCGCGCCAAGGCGATCGTCGGCGATTGCCACGCGAGCCTCGTGGCGCTGGGTGGCCTCGCGATCGATCTCTATCTGATCCACGCTCCCGATCCACAGAGGCCCTGGCGAACCTCCCTCCGTGCACTCGCGCGGCTGGTTGACGTGGGCGTCGTGAAGCGGGTCGGGGTGTCGAACGTGAACCGCGCCCAGCTGGACGAGGCCCTCGAGCTCGCCCCGATCTCGGCGGTCCAGGTTGCGCTCAGCGTCTTCGACGATCGTGCGCTCCGCGGCGGAGTGGTGCAGAGGTGCGTCGAGGCCGGGGTCGCGGTGATCGCGCACTCTCCGCTCGGGGGGCCGCGCCGTGCGAAGGGCCTCGGACGCAGGCAGGCGCTGGGCGATGTCGCCGGCGCGCACGGCGTGGGACCTGCCGAGGTCGCACTCGCGTGGCTACTGGAGCTGTCCCCGAGGGTGGTGGCGATCCCTGGTGCGCGCCGCCCGGAGACCGCGCGGTCCGCGGCCTCCGCCGCCAAGCTCGAACTCGACGACGACGAGCGGGCCGCTCTCGCGCGCGCATTCGGCACGGTTCGCCGAGCTCGCGTCGAGCGCGCGCGTCGAGTCGACGACGCGGACGTCGTACTCGTCATGGGCATCCCGGGAGCCGGCAAGAGCCGCGTCGCCGATGACTACGTTGCGCGCGGCTACGTTCGCCTGAACCGGGATGAACGCGGAGGGTCGCTTCTGGACCTCGCCGACGCCCTCGAGGAGCAGCTTGCCTCCGGAGTCCGGCGCGTCGTACTCGACAACACCTACCTCACGCGCGCGGCCCGAAGCCACGTGATCGACGCCGCGGGCCGACACGAGCTCGCCGTTCGCTGCGTCTGGCTCGACACCCCGCTCGCGCAGGCACAGGTCAACCTCGTAGAGCGACTGCTCGATCGCTTCGGCTCGCTGCCGACCCCTGAGGAGCTGCGAGCTCTGGCTCGGCGCAGCGACGGCGTGCTCGCGCCCACCTCCCAGATGCGCGCGCTCCGCGAGCTTGAGCCACCGATGGCCGACGAGGGCTGGGCCGGCGTGGAGCAGGTGCCGTTCGCGCGGGGTCGCGCGCGTCCGGGCTCGGGAGTCGGCGTGTTCGTCGCGGCCGGCGCCCTGACGAAGCCCGGCTGGGAGGAAGCGGTGCAACAGGCGGACAGCGGCGCGCCACACCTGGTCTTCGACTGGGCGCCCGACGGCGACGTGGCCGCGCTCGCGCCTGCCGCGGCACGTCTCGCGGCCGAGGTGTCGGGTGCCGTCGAGACCGCGCTGTGCCCGCACGGCGCCGGGCCGCCGAGCTGCTGGTGCCGGCCGCCCCTGCCCGGGCTGCCCCTGGCGTTCGCGCGAGCGCACCGCGTGGCCCCGTCCCGCTCGATCCTCATCGGAGTCGGCCCCGCGCATCGCACGCTCGCCGCGACGCTCGGCGCCCGCTACGTCGACGTCTGAGATCGGTCAGCGGCGTCTGAGCTCGGTCAGGGACTGGTCAGCTCCGCCCACTACGGCTCACGCGAGGAGCTTCACCCAGGCGGTCGTCAGGGAATCGAGGACGGCGGCGCGCGAGACCGCCGCCTCCTCGATCCACCAGAGGACGACTGCGGCCATTCCCATGCTCATCAGCTCGGCGAGCGGCTCGAGCTCGCGCCGCCGGACCGGCGTTGCCGAGAGCGAGCGGATCACCTCGGCCAGCACGGCCCGCGCCCTCGCGTGCACCTCCCGTCGGCGGGCGGCGATTTTGGGACCGCCGCCGGTGTCGCGAAACAGCATCTTCCACGCATAGGAGCGGGCCTCCACGTAGCCCAGCCAGATCTCGAGCACGGCGCGCAGCCGCTCCTCTGTGCTGCCCTGCGTGGGGATCGCAGAGACGAACCCGGCGAGGTCATCGCGGTGACGGTCGAGCAGTGTGAGGTAGAGGTCGCGCTTGGAGTCGAAATGGCGGTAGACGATCGGCTTCGTCACCCCGGCCGCTGCGGCGACCTCATCAAGTCGGGTCGCCTCGTAACCGCGCTCGCCGAAGAGCCGTCCTGCCGCCTCGAAGATCAGGGCACGCCGCTCGGCGACCGGGAGACGTTTTCCTGGCCTCGCGGACATTGTTACTCACGGGTAACTTAGCTGATATGGTGGAGGGCGGCCACAGACCAGACGGAAGGCACCCGATGACGAGCGAAAACACACCGACTACGACGGCTGACGAGAGCCTTGCCGACGAGGCGATCCTCCGCCGAGACCGCGGCGAGGTCGAGGACCCGGTCCACAAGGTCTCGTACAGCTTTCGCCGTGAGGGCCCCGACCTCTGGGTCTACTCCTGGCTCGAGGACGGGGGTCATCTGCCCGAGCACTACCACCCCTCCCTGGAAGAGCAGTGGGAGACGCTGGACGGCTCAGCGAGGGTGAAGCTCGACGGCACCTGGCGCGACCTCGTGGCCGCCGACGGGCCGGTCGTCGTCGCGCGCAACGTTCGCCACGAGCTCAAGAACGAGAGCGGTCGACTCGCCAGGATGCGGACCAGGGTGACGCCAGCCGGCCGGCTCGAGGAGTTCCTCACCGGGAGCGCCCGCGCGGCGCGCGAGGGCCTCTACAACGCCCGCAACATGCCGACCGGCTGGCGCGGCGCGACCTGGCTCGCCGACTTCGCGCTTCGGTTCCGAGACGAGACGGTGATGACCTCGCCTCCGCCGGCGCTGCAGCGCCTAGCGCTTCCGTTGCTGGCACGATTCGCACGTCGGTCGTGATCGCCCCTCCCGAGCGGGGCTAGGGTGTCGGGCGTCGAGCCCGCCCAATGTTCGAAGGATTCACGCGTCACCGAATCGAGACCTCGCGGTCGACGACGATCAACCTCCTAGCGGCCGGAACCGGCCCGGGGTTGCTCCTGTTGCACGGCTGCCCCGAGACCTTGGTCATGTGGCACAAGATCGCTCCCGCGTTCGCAGACGATTTCGCGGTCGTCGCGAGCGATCTCCGCGGTTACGGCGACAGCTCAAAGCCCCATGGATCCAGCGATCACGGGACCTACTCCTTCCGCGCTATGGCGCAGGACCAGGTCAAGGTGATGGAGGCGCTTGGCCACGATCGCTTCATGGTCGTCGGCCACGACCGAGGCGCGAGGGTCGCCCATCGCATGGCGCTGGATCACCCCACAGCAGTGAGGAAGGCCGCCGTCCTCGACATCCTGCCCACGCTCACCCTGTACGAGGAGACGGACGCGGACTTCGCCACGGCCTACTGGGAGTGGTTCTTCTTCATCCAGGGCTACGACTTCCCCGAGACGCTGATCGCAGCGGCGCCCGAGAACTTTCTCCGCTACGAGCTCGGGCCACTCGTCAACCGCGGCGTCATCGCGTCTGAAGCTTGGGACGAATATCTGCGCTGCATTAGCGATCCGTCCGCGATCCACGCGATGTGCGAGGACTATCGCGCGGGCGCGTCGATCGACCTCGAGCACGACCGCAGCGACCTCGACCGCAAGATCGTCTGTCCCCTGCTTGTTCTGTGGGGCGCGGAGAACCCGATTT
>JBKPBS010000016.1:0-78108 GCA_046726915.1 Actinomycetota bacterium | reverse complement strand
CCATCCGCCGCCGCTGGTTCAGACTGAGCGCCGCGTTAGCGTGAAGCTTCATCCGGTGTCCTCCTTGGGACTGGTGGCGTTAGACACCCCCAGCCTCCAAGGAGGCCCGGATGAACAACGTGACTAGGAACTACAACTAGGAGACGAGGTCGGCGAGCGCTTCAAGGAGGCGGTCCACCTCTTCCTCGGTCGTGTAGTGGAGGAAGCCTGCTCGCACCGCGCCGCCGCTGTCGTCGATGCCGAGCGCGCGCATCGGCTCGAGGGCGTAGTAGTTGCCGTCCCAGAGGTAGAGGTCCTGCTCCGCCAACAGCTCGGCCACCTCGCGCGGCGCGCGGCCGTGGACGTTGAAGCAGAAGGTCGGCGTGCGGCCCTCCGGGGTCCGGATCCCGTAGAGCCTGACTGCGTCCGGAATACCGCTCAGGAAGCGCGCCGCCAGCTGGGTCTCGTGCTCCTCGATCAGGGCGAACGCGGAGTCGAGGTCGCCGCCCCCGAGCTCGCGCAGATACTCGATCGCGGCCGTCGCGCCGGCCACCGCCTCGTGCGACTGCGTCCCAGCCTCGAAGCGGTGGCCCGGCGGGTCCTCCGCGGCCGGCCGGACGCGGTCGGCGGGAAGCGACGCGGCGAGGTCGGGGCGGATCGCGGCGATGCCGAGATGGGGCCCGAAGAACTTGTAGGGCGAGCAGAGCACCACGTCGAGCCCCAGCTCGCGCGCCCGCAGCCGCCGGTGCGGTGCGAGGTGCACGCCGTCGGCCCAGGCGAGCGCGCCCGCGGCGTGCGCCGCCGCGGCGATCCGGCCGGCGTCCGGGACCGAGCCGACCGCGTTCGAGGCGAGCGTGAAGGCCACGACGCGTGTGCGCTCGCCGATCAGTTCCTCGAGCGCTTCGAGGTCGAGCGTCACGTCGTCGGTCCTGAGCGGTGCGGTCCGGACGACGAGGTCGTGGTCCTCGGCCACGAGCAGCCACGGCGACACGTTCGCGTCGTGGTCGAGCGCCGTGACCACGATCTCGTCGCGGGGCTCGAGCGTGCGCGCAACCGCGTGCGCGAGCTGGAAGTTGAGCGTGGTCATGTTCGCCCCGAAGGCGATGCCCTCGGGCTCGCCGCCGGTGAAGTCGGCGGCCGCCGCGCGCCCGCGCTCCATCACCTCGTCGGACTCGCGCGAAGTGCGGAAGGCGCCGCCCAGGTTCGCGTTCGAGTCGCGCAGGTAGCCCGCCGTCGCGTCGATGACGCGCTGCGGCACCTGCGAGCCGCCCGGGCCGTCGAAGAACGCGGCCCGGGCGGCAAGCGCAGGGAACTGGGATCGGATCGCGTGCACGTCGAGCACGCCGCGACCCTACCCGCGAACGGCGGCATCGAGGGGCGACTGTCCTGCCTAAGGCTTCTATACGACGCCTAGAACAGGACAGTCGGTAAGAACCACCCCTTCATCGCCGTCGTAAGCGCTAGGCAGCAGCCGCCTGGCCCACCGCCGCGGGCTCCGCGAGCCTGTCCAGCTCGTGCACCACCGCCGCGGCCCGCTTGCGCGGGACGAGCAGCGCGATGAGGGCGCCGGCCCCCAGGACCGCCGAGCCCACCCAGACCGCCGGGATCAGCCCGTCGACGTAGTCCTGCGGCGAGCCGTAGCCGCCCGCGTTCGTGAACACGGTGGCGAGGACCGCCACGCCCAGCACTCCGCCGATCTCGCGGATCGTGTTGGTGGCGCCCGAGGCCTGGCCCGCCTCGCTCGGCCGCACCGCGCTCAGCACCGCGTTCGCCGCCGGCGCGAACACGAGCGCCATGCCGGTGCCCGCCATAACGAAACCGGGCACGAGCGCGCCATAGGCGACGCCCGGAGCCGTGACGCCCGCGAGGTACGCCAGCGCGATCGCCTGGAGGGCGAGGCCCGCGGCCATCAGCGGCCGGCTGCCGATCCGGTCGGACAGGATGCCCGCCACCGGCGCGACGAAGATCGGCATCGCCGTCCACGGCAGCGTGCGGATGCCGGCTTCGAGCGGCGAGAAGCCCTGCGCCACCTGGAAGAACTGCGCCAGGAGGAAGATCGACCCGAAGGCGCCGAAGAACATCGCCAGCGAGACGCCGTTCGTGGCGGCGAAGGCGCGGTTGCGGAAGAACCGCATCGGCAGCATCGGCGCGGGGGCGCGCAGCTCCCACGCGACGAACGCCGCGAGCAGCGCGATCCCGGCGCCGAGCGCCACCAGCACCGTCGTGCTCGTCCAGCCGAGCGCCTGGGACCGGACGATCGCGAACACCAGGCCGAGCAGGCCCGAGCTCGCCAGCGCGACGCCCGGGATGTCGAGCGTCCTGTTGGGCCCACGGCTCTGGGCGAGAAGCGCCAGGGCGACAGGCACGAGCGCGATTCCGATCGGCACGTTCAGCCAGAAGATCCACTGCCAGGAGAAGCCGTCGACGACGGCGCCGCCAACGACCGGCCCGAGCGCCACGCCCAGCCCGGATACGCCGGACCAGATGCCGAGCGCGAGGCCGCGCTTCTCGGCCGAGAAGGCCTCGCTCAGGAGCGTGAGCGACAGCGGGGTGATCACCGCGCCGCCGAGCCCCTGCAGCGCCCGTGCGGCGATCAGCGCCTCGGTGCTCGGTGCGAGCGCCGCGGCCGCCGACGAGAGCGTGAAGATCCCGAGCCCCACCGCGAACACGGTGCGCCGGCCGATCCGGTCACCCAGCGCGGAGGCGGTCAGAAGGAAGACCGCGAAGCTGAGCGTGTACGCGTTCACCGTCCACTCGAGCTGCTCGAGGCTTGCCCCGAGGTCCTCGCGAATGCTCACGAGAGCATTGGTCACGACGAGGTTGTCGAGCGTGACCATGAAGAGCGCGACCGAGACGATCGCGAGGGTCCAGATGCTCTTGCGTTGCATTTCAATATCTCCTTGTGATTGATTGACCTATCAAAACTGCTTGAAAAAGAGAGACGCCTACTCCGGCTTCGCCGGCATGTACTTCTCCGGCAGGTCCAGCGCGGCGATCACGTTCAGCATCATCCCCTTGGCCATGAACTGCCAGACCTCGTCCTCCGTCGCGCCGCTCAGGCGGCCGACGTCGTCGAACAGCCGCATGAACTCTCGCCGGATGGGCTCCCGCAGCGCCGGATCGCCAGCCGCCGCGTTCGCCTGGTGCTGGAACATGATCTCCTCGCGGTGCTCGAGCAGCGCGATGTAGGCCTGGCCCATGGCGTAAAGCCTGTCTTCGGCGCTCTCGTGCCCGCGAGCGGCCTCGGCGAAGGCGCCACGGATCCGCTCCTTGACCTCGGCGTTGGCCGCGAGGAAGAGCTCGTGCTTGTTCGGGAACAGCGCGTACACGTACGGCTGTGAGATCCCAGCCCGCCTCGCGATCGCGGTCGTGCTGGTCGCGTGAAAGCCGGTCGCCGCGAACTCGGTCACCGCAGCCGCGATCAGCTGCTCGCGCCGCTCCTCTGAGCTGCTCCGCTGCGGTGCCGTCCGACTAGCCATACGGCTAGTTTATTGATAGCTCTATCAATTGTCAAGCAAGTCGCGCAGCACGAAGTGGAGGATGCCGTCGTGGCGGTAGTAGAGCCACTCGTTGGGAGTGTCGATGCGCACGCGGGCGTCGAACTCCTTGCCTTCGGAGGTCGTGACCTTCAGTGTCTTCGCACCCTCCTCCAGGGGAGCGAGGTCGAAGCTCTCCTCGCCGGTCAGCCCGAGCGACTCGGCCGACTCACCGTCAGGGAACTGCAGCGGCAGGATCCCCATCCCGACCAGGTTCGAGCGGTGGATGCGCTCGTACGACTCGGCGAGCACGAAGCACACGCCTAGCAGGCGCGGTCCCTTGGCGGCCCAGTCGCGCGACGACCCTGAGCCGTACTCCTTGCCGGCGAGCACGCACAGCGGCGTGCCCTCCTCGTGATATTCGAGCGCGGCGTCGTAGATCGTCACCACCTCGCCGTCCTTCGTCGTGAAGCCGCCCTCGGTGTCCGGCGCGAGCAGGTTGCGCAGGCGGATGTTCGCGAAGGTCCCGCGCATCATCACCTCGTGGTTGCCGCGCCTCGAGCCGTAGGAGTTGAAGGCCTTGGGCTCGACGCCGTTCTCGATCAGGTACCCCCCGGCGGGCGAGTCCTTCTTGATCGCGCCGGCCGGTGAGATGTGGTCGGTCGTGACGCTGTCGCCGAGCACGGCGATCGCCCTGGCGCCCTTGATCTCCTCGAAGCCCTCGGGCGCCTCGGCCGACATGCCCTCGAAGTAGGGCGGCTGCTTCACGTAGGTCGACTCGTCGTCCCAGGCGTAGCGGTCGCCCTCCGGGATCTCGAGGCCCTTCCAGTTGTCGTCGCCCTCGAAGAGCGCGTCGCCGTAGGAGTTCCGGAACATCTCGGACTCGATGGCCTGCTCGATCGCCTCGTGCACCTCCTGCTGCGACGGCCAGATGTCACGCAGGTAGACGTCGTTCTGCAACGGCTCGCTCGTGATGTCGAGATCCATCCGGCCGGCGAGCGCGTAGGCCACGCAGAGCGGCGGCGAGGCGAGGTAGTTCATCTTCACCTCGGGGTGGATCCGCCCCTCGAAGTTGCGGTTTCCGGACAGCACGCTCGCCACCACGAGGTCGCGCTCCTCGATCTCCTTGGAGACGTCCTCCGGCAGCGGGCCCGAGTTTCCGATGCAGGTCGTGCAGCCGTAGCCGACGAGATCGAAGCCGAGCCTCGACAGCGGCTCCAGCAGGTCGGCGCGCTCCAGGTACTCCGTCACGACCTTCGAGCCGGGTGCCAGCGAGGTCTTGACCCACGGCATGCGCTCGAGCCCGGCCTCGACCGCCTTCTTCGCGAGCAGGCCCGCACCGACCATCACGGATGGGTTCGAGGTGTTCGTGCAGCTCGTGATCGCGGCGATCACGACCGAGCCGTGTCCGAACCCCTCCTCGCGCTCGGCGACCGCGGTGCCCGGCTCCGGGTGCCTGTGCGGGACCTGCTTCGGCGCCCCGTCGCCGCCGTTGTTAGTGGGCGGATCGCTGGAGGGGAACGACTCGTCGAGCGCCTCGTCGTAGCCGGTGTGCGCCTCGCCGCCGGTGTACTCCTCGAGCTCCGAGCGGAAGTCCTCCGCGGCATTCGAGAGCGCGACGCGGTCCTGGGGGCGTTTCGGGCCGGCGAGCGAGGGCTCCACGTCGCCGAGATCGAGCTCGAGCGCGTCTGAGTAGGTCGCCTCCTCCGAGTCCTCGTCGTGGAAGAGGCCCTGTTCCTTGCAGTAGGCCTCGACCAGCTCCACGCGCTCGGGCGGCCGCCCTGAGAACTCGAGGTAGCGAAGCGTCTCCGCATCGACCGGGAAGATCGCGCAGGTGGCGCCCATCTCGGGCGACATGTTCCCGATCGTCGCGCGGTCCGCCAGCGGCAGGTTGGCCAGGCCGGCGCCGTGGAATTCCACGAACTTGCCGACCACGCCGCGCTCGCGCAGCATCTGCGTGACCGTGAGGACGAGGTCGGTGGCGGTGGACCCCTCCGGCAGCTCGCCGGTGAGCTTGAAGCCCACCACCTGCGGGATCAGCATCGAGACCGGCTGGCCCAGCATCGCGGCCTCGGCCTCGATCCCGCCGACGCCCCAGCCGAGCACGCCGAGGCCGTTGATCATCGTAGTGTGCGAGTCGGTCCCGACGAGCGTGTCCGGAAACGCCTGGCCGTCGCGCGACTCCACTACTCGGCCGAGGTACTCGAGGTTGACCTGGTGGCAGATGCCGGTGTTGGGCGGCACCACTGAGAAGTTGTCGAAGGCTGTCTGGCCCCAGCGCAGGAACGCGTAGCGCTCCTTGTTGCGCTCGAACTCGAACTCGGCGTTGCGCTGGAAGGCAAGCCGCTCCGCGAACACGTCCACCTGGATCGAGTGGTCGATCACGAGCTCGACCGGCACGAGCGGGTTGATCTTGGTGGCGTCCCCGCCGAGCTCCTCCATGGCGTCGCGCATCGCCGCCAGGTCGACGATCGCGGGCACCCCGGTGAAGTCCTGCATCAGGACGCGGGCCGGCCGGTAGGCGATCTCCTGGGACGGCTCGTCCTTCGCGGCCCACTTCGCCACCGCCTCCGCGCCCTCGGCCTCGCCGTTCCGGAGCAGGTTCTCGAGGAGCACCTTGAGCGCATACGGCAGACGCACCACGTCGTACTTCTCCTGGAGCGCGTCGAGCCTGAAGATCTCGTATGACTCGCCGCCCACGTCGAGAGTCGAGCGGGCGCCGAACGTGTCGGAATCACTCACTCCCTAGACGTTACCCGGGCACTGCCATGCGGCGGCCTCAGACCGGCAGGCAGCCGATTGCGCTGCGGGAGACCGTGACCGTGTCGAGCCCGTCGCCGCGGCGTGTCCGGCTCGTTGCCAGGAGACAGGCTCCGCTGCGGATGTGGTCGGCGAGCCGGATTCGCAGCCGCGTCCGGTCGCCCGGATCGATCGGTCGGAGCCGGACCCTGCGTGAGACGCGCCGGCCCTGGAACCGGTTCACCCACAGCCGTCCCTCGCACGGCACGGCGCTCTCCTCCGGGCAGCGCGCCACGAGCGTCAACAAGCCGCCGCTGCGCACTCGCGAGGCGCGCCTCACGATCACGGAGGGGGCGCACGCGCGCAGCACGTCGAACGCGTCGGCCTCGATCGCAGGCGCGCGCCGGCGGCAGTCCAGCCGGTCCGTCTCGCCGTCCGCCAGCAGCGGCCGGTCGAGCCACCCGGCCTGCACGCGGTCGGCGCCGGGGCCTGCGTCGAGCTCGTCGCCGTCGCCCCACCCGATGAGCTCGTCCGGACCGGCCCCGCCGCTCAGGACGTCCTGGCCGCCGAACGCGATCAGCCGGTTCGCGTCGGCGTCGCCGATCAGGACGTCGTTCCCGCTCCCGCCTGCAAGCGACTCGATGTCTGCCCGGATGTCGTCGCCCTCACCGGCGGCTCCGTCGTTCGCGCCGTCGCCGATGCTGAGCTGCAGTGGTTGCGTGCCCTCGTAGGCGGCCTCGTCGAGCCCCGGACCGCCGCTGAGGTCGTCCGCCCCGCCCGCGCCTGTGAGGTGGTCGTTGCCGTCGCCCCCGCTGAGGCTGTCGTCTCCGTCTCCGCCATGGAGGCTGTCGCCCTGCGGGCTGCCCAGCAGCGTGTCCTTCCCGCCCGCGCCGGACAGGCCGCTGGCCGTCGGCCCTGCCTCGAGAAGGTCGTCGCCGTCACCGCCGGTGATGCCGGTGACCGGCCCTAGCACGTTGTCGCCCTCGCCCGGAGCGCCGTCGTCGGCGAGTCCGTTGAGATGGACCGTCACACCCTCGGTGTGGTCCGTGTACGTGACGCCCGCGCCGTCCGACCCGGTCGCGTCGAGCAGGTCCGCGCCCGGGCCGCCCGAGAGCAGGGCGAAATGGGCCGCGGCGCGGATCTGGTCGTCGCCGGGACCGGCGTCCAGCGTGCCGGCCACGCCCTGGGTGAGCGAGTCGTCGCCGTCGCCGAGCGACACGTCGACGCCGTCGAAGCTGCCGGGGCAGAAGCGCCCGTCGCCGCCCAGCGTCGGCCGGCAGCGGCCCGTCAGCGGCGCCCCAGCGTCCCTGATGACGATTCCCCTCGGCGAGCGCTCGACGGTGATGACGTTGTGCTCCCCGGCCGCGGCCGTGACCACGACGGTGACCGTGTCCTCATCGCCCGAGCTGGGATCGCAGCCGCAGAAGTTCTCCTCGATCTCGATGACGGCCGCCGGTGCGGGCGAGGCCGTGAACGCGAGGACCAGGAGCGCGAGGCCAAGCGGCCGCATGTTGCGCAAACCCGCCGTCAACGGTGAAGTTACGGCGAATGCACGACCTCTCCTGTGTCGTCCACCTCCATTCGACGCACTCCGACGGGACCGGAACAGTGCGCGAGATCGCGCGTGCGGCGGCGCGCGCGCGGGCGGACGTCGTGCTGCTCACCGACCACGACACGCTCGAGGCGCGGCGGCGCGGCGAGGAGGGCTGGTACGGCGACGTGCTCCTGCTGGCCGGTGAGGAGGTCTCGCCGCTCGGGCGTGACCACTACCTCGCGTTCGGAATCGACTCGGAGATCCGCCACCGCGGACTCGACGCCTGCGGCATCGTGCGGGCCGTGCGTGAGGCGGGCGGGTTTGGCTTCGCCGCGCACCCGTTCTCCGAGGGCTCCTCGCGCTTCAGGCGGCCGGGGATGCCGTTCGGCGGGATCGACTGCGACGCGCTCGAGGGCATCGAACTCTGGAACTTCGCCAACGACACCGGGGAGCGAATCGGAGGCATCCGCGAGCTGATCCGGCTCCTGGCGACGCCGGCGCGGGTGCTCGACCATCCACCGGAACGCAACATGCGCCGGTGGGATGAGCTCTGCCGAACGCGGCGCGTAGTCGCGATCGGCGGGCTCGACGCGCACCAGTACGGCAAGCGGATTGGCCCTATCGTCCCCGTGCGCGTCATGGCGTATCACCGCACGTTCCGGCTCATCCGGACCCACGTGCTCTGCGAGGAGCCCCCGGCACGGGAGCTCGAGCGCGACCGCGAGCTCGTGTTCGACTCGCTGCGCTCGGGTCGCTGCTACATCGCGGTCGACGCAGTGGCCCCGGCGCGCGGCTTCCGCTTCGAGGCGGCCGACGTGCCGATGGGCGGCGAGGCCGCGGCCGGACGGCGGACGCTCCACGTGCGCACTCCGCTTCCCGCGCGCCTGCGCCTGCTGCGCGACGGGAGCGAGATCGCGAGGGCCGGCGGCACCACGCTGGACGCCGAGGTCGAGGAGCCGGGCGCGTATCGCGCCGAGGCGCGGCGCACGGCGCGCGGTCGCGAGCGCACCTGGATCCTCTCGAACCCCGTGTTCCTGCGATGAGCGCGCGGTTCGGAGAGGGCCTCCAGGTCCTGCTCGCGGCGCTCCTCGCAGTGGCCGTGTGGTGGCTCATCCCCGCGAGCGCGGGGGCGAAGGTCGTGTGGCTCTGCAAGCCCGGTCAGAGGGCGAACCCCTGTGAGCCGGGCCTCACCACGACCCTGTTCTCGCCCTCGGCCAAGCGGATCGGCGTGGAGCGCACCCGCCGCGCCGCACGCCGGAAGGCCGACTGCTTCTACGTCTATCCAACGGTCAGCGACCAGAAGCAGCCGCAGGCCACCCGGGTCGTGGACGACGTGCTCCGCTCCGTCGCGCTTTACGAGGCCGCGCGTTATTCGCGGGACTGCCGTGTCTTTGCGCCCGTCTACCGCCAGGTAACGGTCCAGGGCCTGCTCCAGCCCCAGACACTCACTCCGGAGATGTTCGAGCAGGCCTACGCCGACGTGCTCGAGGCGTGGCGGACTTATCTACGCCGCTTCAACAAGGGCCGCGGCGTGGTCCTCATCGGCCACTCGCAGGGCACGTTTGTGCTGCGGCGCCTGGTCCGCGAGGAGATCGATCCCAAGGCATCGATGCGGAAGCGGCTCGTGTCGGCGATCCTCCTCGGCGGCAATGTCACGGTGAAGCGCGGGAGCGATCGCGGCGGCGACTTCCGCCGCGTGCGCGCGTGCCGAGCGCCGCAGCAGGTCGGCTGCGTGCTCGCGTTCTCGGCCTTCAACGCGCCCTTACCGGCGAACACTCTCTTCGGGCGGGCCACGGAGCCAGGGCGCGAGGTCCTCTGCACGAACCCCGGCGCACTGGCCGGCGGCTCCGGCCGGCTCACGCCGATCTATCCGACGACGCCGTTCGCCGACAGCGTGATCGGCGTCCTCGCCAACGGCACGCTGAGCGGGCTGCCCAAGCCGAGCACCCCGTGGGCCGCGTTCCCCGGCGGGTTCACGGGCCGCTGCTCGCGCGCCGGCGGCGCCAGCGTCCTCCAGGTGAGGCCAAGGGACAGCAGCCTGCCCCCGATCATCCCCTCTCCCGACGCGAGCTGGGGCCTACACCTGGCCGACGCGAACATCGCGCTCGGCACCCTCGGCGATCTCGTCCGGCGCCAGATCTCGCTCTACGAGCGGCGTTAGGGCGGGTTTTGTCGCGCGGCGCCTAGGGTCGAGACCCCATTCATGCGTCTATGGGGTCTGGACCCGATTGGACGATTGGACGATCAAGCCGAATATCTTGGACATGGCCCACTATCTCTGCCCCCACTGTGAGGATGTGGTCGACTTCGACGGCCGTTCGCGCGTTACCTGGTGCAACGGGTGCGGCCAGCCGCTCAGCATGTTCGACCTCCTTCCCCTCCGGCCCGCCATAACGGGCGGGCCCGCCGACGCCCAGGAGGAAGCGCCCCCGGCGCTTGCGTAATTACCCTCTTTGAGGTCGCGGCGGTCTTGCCGGGGCCGGGCCGGCTGGAAGGCTTCGCCCGGACGGCAGGACCGCCGGAGCCTCGCTGCCTTGCGCAAGCGCCGGGCGGTGCCCGGTGCGCCGCGAGGCGTTCCCCGCGCAAGCGCCGGGCGGTGCGCCCGTTAGGCGTCCCGCGGCGGCACGCGCGCATTCCGTGCCGCGCCGGCACTGGCAGTCACCACGAGCCCGATCGCGACGAGCTCGCGTGTGGCAAGGCCCTCGCCGAGGACGATGAAGCCCGCGAGGGCCGCCGCCGCCGGCTCCAGGCTCATCAGCACGCCGAATACTCCCTGGGGCATGCGGCGGAGCGCCTCCAGCTCGAGCGTGTAGGGGATCGCCGAGGACAGAATCGCCACCGCCAGGCCGGTTGCGAGCACCTCCGGGCCGAACAGGTCGGCCCCCGCGTCGGCCACGCCGACGGGCGCGAGCAGCACCGCTCCCACCATCAATCCGAGCGCGAGCCCCTCGCCGCCCGGAAATGCCCGGCCGACCCTGGCCGCCAGGAGGATGTAGGCGGCCCAGAAGCCGCCGGCGAGCAGCGCGAGCGCCACTCCGAGGCCATCGAGGTCGGCGGTGCCGAAGTCCGACAGCAGGACGATGCCGGCCGCCGCGAGCGCCACCCAGACCAGGTCGAGCGCGCGCCGCGAGCCTGCGATCGCCACGCCGAGCGGTCCCACGAACTCGAAGGTCACGGCGATGCCGAGCGGGATCCGGTCCAGCGCCTCGTAGAAGGACAGGTTCATCGCCACGAGCACGAACCCGTACGCAGCGATCAGCCGCCAGTCCGCGCGCGAACGGCCCGCGAGGCGCGGCCGCCACAGCACCGCGAGGACGATCGCGGCGAACAGCACGCGCAGGAAGACCGTGCCGCCCGGGCCCGCCTCGTCGAAGAGCGTCTTCGCGAACGCGCCTCCGAACTGGACCGACGACACCGCTGCCAACACGAGGAGTGTTGGCGGTATACGGTCGGCCCGGACCATGGCGGTGCAAAGTACAGAGGCGCGTGAGCGCACCTACGAGGAGCTCGAGCGCATCTTCGAGGGCGTGGACGCCCCGTTCGCGCTCGTGGATCTGGACGCGATGTGGTCGAACGCCGCGGAGATGCTCACGCGGGCGCGGGGCACGCCGATCCGGGTGGCGAGCAAATCGGTGCGCTGCAGGATGCTGCTCGAGGCGATCCTCGCGCACGACCCCGGCTTCCGCGGCCTGATGACGTTCACGCTGACGGAGTCGCTCTGGCTCCGCGGGCAAGGCTTCGACGACCTCCTGCTCGCCTACCCGACTGCCGACCGAGGCGCGCTCGCCGAGCTCGGCCGCGTGGACGGCGACGGCGCGCCGATCGTGATGGTCGACTCCGTCGAGCAGCTCGACCTGATCGAGTCCGCAGCCGGCCCGGGCGCGCGCCCGATCCGGGTCTGCATGGAGCTCGACTTGGGCTGGTGGCCGCTCGGCGGGCGAGTGAAGATCGGCGTGAAGCGCTCGCCGATCCGAACGCCGAGACAGGCCCAGGAGCTGGCGCGCGAGATCGTCCGCCGCCCGAGCCTCGAGCTCGCCGCGCTGATGGGCTACGAGGCGCACATCGCCGGCCTCGTCGACAGACCTCTGGGGAAACGGGCCTACGAGCCCGTGATCCGCTTCGTCAAGCGGCGCTCCGCCGCCGAGATCGCCGAGCGGCGCGCGGCCGTGGTCGCCGCCGTGCGCGAGGTGGCGCCGGTGCCGATCGTGAACGGCGGCGGCACCGGGAGCATCCAGACGACCCGGGAGGAGGACGTGGTTACCGAGATCACGGCCGGCTCGGGCTTCTACGCGCCGACCTTGTTCGACCGTTATTCGTCGTTCAAGCTCAGACCGGCCGCGATGTTCGCCATGCCGGTGGTGCGGAAGCCGAGCGGCGCGGTGGCCACGCTGCTCGGCGGCGGCTACCCGGCATCGGGCGCGCCGGGCCGCGACCGCCTGCCCGCACCGCACCTCCCGCGCGGGCTTCGTGTTGATCCCCTGGAAGGCGCGGGCGAGGTGCAAACCCCCGTAACGGGTTCCGCCGCCGCTAGCCTGCGAGTCGGCGCGAACGTGTATCTGCGCCATGCGAAGGCCGGGGAGCTGTGCGAGCGTTTCAACACCCTGTATCTGGTGCGCGGCGGCGAGATAGCCGACGAGGTGCCGACCTACCGCGGCGAGGGGCGCTGCGAGCTGTAGCGATTGCGGCCGCGACCGCCGCGGCTGCCCTGGCACTCGCCGCTCCCGCCCTCGCGCGCGAGAACGTCGTCGTGATCATGACCGACGACCAGACGGCGGCCTCGCTCCCCACGATGCAGAACGTGCACAACCTGCTCGCGGCCGACGGCACGGAGTTCGACCAGGCGATCGACAGCTTCCCGCTCTGCTGCCCATCCCGCGCGACGAACCTCACCGGGCAGTACGCGCACAACCATGGGGTGCTGCACAACAACCCGCCGTTCGGCGGCTTCGTGCAGCTCGACTCGACCAACACCCTGCCGCTCTGGCTCCAGAACACCGGCTACCGCACCATGCACGTGGGCCGCTACCTGAACGGCTACGAGGCGAAGTACGGCATACCGCCGGGCTGGAGCGACTGGGTCGGGCTGCCACATTCCGCGGCCTTCAACTACGTGACCTGGAAGGCCTTCGACCACGGGGTGCTGAAGACGTATCCCGACCCCGCGCATCCGGGCGAGTATCTGACCGACTTCGAGACCCGGCGCGCGGTCGAGCTGATCGACGACGCCTCGCCCGGCGACCAGCCGTTCTACCTCTCGCTCTGGTACACCGCTCCACACCGCGGCAGCCCTCTCGACCCGGACGATCCAAGCCGGCCCGGCACTCCCTCGCCCGCCCCGCGGCACCGCGACGCCTACGCCGGCGTGCGGATGCCGCGCCCGCCGAGCTTCAACGAGAAGAACATGTACGACAAGCCCCAGGTGGTGGCCGACCGCCCGCGGCTGTCGCCCGAGTTTGCTGCCGGGGTCGAGGAGAACTGGCGCCAGGAGATCGAGTCGCTGATGGCGGTCGACGAGGGGGTGGCTCAGGTCGTCGAGGCGCTTCGCCGCAACGGGGAGCTCGACAACACGCTGATCGTCTTCATGTCGGACAACGGGTTCATGCACGGCGAGCACCGCGCGCTGGCCGAGAAGGTGCTTCCCTACGAGGAGTCGATCCGGATCCCGCTCGTGATGCGCGGGCCGGGCGTGCCGCGCGGCAAGGTGGATCGACGGCTGGTGGCCAACGTCGACGTCCCCTCCACGATCCTCGACGCCACCGATGTCCTCCCGGGCCGCGTGCAGGACGGACGCTCGCTGCTCGAGCTGCTGGCCGACCCCGGTGGCGAGTGGGGCCGCGACATCCTGATCGAGAACGGCAACGGCGCGAACGGCGTGCCGGCCTACCGCGGCATCCGGACCTACCGCTTCCTCTACGTCGAGCACCGCACGACCGGCGAGTACGAGCTCTACGACCTCGAGAACGACCCCTTCGAGCTCCAGAGCGTCGATGGGCACGAGGAGTACGCGAAGGTGCAGCGCGACCTCAAGTCGCGGCTGCGCGAGCTGGTCTCCTGCGTGGGCGTCGACTGCCTGGCGCGCCCGCACCTGACGCTCGTGGTGCGCTCCGGCGGCCGCGAGGTGCGCGGCTGCTTCGCGAGGGACCTCCGCGTTCAGGTGCGCGGCTCGAAGCGTGCGCGGCTGCTGCACGCCGACGTGATGATCGGCCGCCACCGGGTCGAGCGCCTCCTCAACATCCCGACGGCGCGCGGCGAGGGCGGTGGTCCCGTGACGCTGACCGGCCTGGTGCGCCGCGAGCAGATCCACCGGCGCGGCCGCTTCCGCCTCCGCGTGCTCGCGGAGACCGAGGACGGCCGCAGGCTCACGCTCGACCGGATGCTGCAGCGCTGCCGCTGAAGACGCGGTCGATCAGCGCCATCGCGGGCCGCCGCTGAAGCTCCGGCTGGAGCGCCACGATGTACTCGACGAGCGCGAGGCTCGAGGCGACCGCGAAGTCGGGGCTCCTCAGCTCGTCGCCGTTCAGGACACCCTGCTCGATCCAGGCGTCCACGCGGTCGAGGATCTCGCCGGTGCGCTCGCGGTCGTCCCGCTGCTGTTCCTTCGTCACGCGGAAGACCTTCAGCACCGCGCGCGCGATCGCCCGCCGGGGGCGCTCATGCCGCGTGAGCAGCACACCGAGCCTGCCGTCCGCCCCGCGCCCCGCGAGCGCGTCGGGCTCGCGCGCGCCCTCCGACGCCACCATGCGGCGCGCCCACTGCTGGAGCACGTCGTCGGCCCAGGCCTCGGCCTCGAGCGCCCTCGGGTCGTCGGGCACGAGCCGTGGCTCGGGCACGAGCTCGTCGAGCACGCGCGGCAGCTCGCGCGTCCCCTGCGCGCGCCGGCCGTCCTCGAACTTCACCGCGGGCACGCGGTCGCCCTTGAAGCCGAGCACGCGCACGAGCACGCGGTGCGGTCCGGGCGGGAAGTTCACGCGCCGGAAGTCGATTCCCTTGTGCTCCAGCATGAGCTCGCCGGTACGGACCGCATGGGAACCCGGGATCCCAAAAAGCGTCGCTGCGCGCCGGGCACCGCCCGGCGCTTGCCCACTACGCGTGGCCCTCATCCGAGCACCCGCCTCAGGTAGTCGTTCTCGAAGCGCCGCTCCGGGTCGAAGCGCTCGCGGATCTCGGCGAAACGATCCCACTCGGGATAGCGCGGGCGCAGCGTGGCCTGCGACTGATAGTGGCGCTTGCCCCAGTGCGGCCGGCCACCGTACTCGTCCATGATCGCCTCCACGGCGCGGAAGTAGGTCTCGAACTCCATTCCCACGTACTGATGAACCGCGATGTACGCCGTCGGGCGCTCGTACGCGGTCGAGAGCAGCGCGTCGTCGGGCCGGACCACGCGCAGCTCGATCGGAAAGCCGATCGGCAACCGCCGCCGTTCGATCAGAGCCAGCACCCGCTCGAGCGCCTCGGCGGCGCGCTCGCGCGGGATCGCGTACTCCATCTCCGTGAAGCGCACGAGCCGGGTGTTGGCGTAGACGCGGTTGCTCGCGTCGAGGTGCTCGGCGCGGCCCATCAGCCCCGCCAGCCGCCGGTTGAGCGCGGGAATCAGCCGCGGGAAGGCCCGGCCGGTGCGGCAGAAGAGGCCGAGCACCGCGTTCTCCAGAACCACGTCGTGCATGAACGCGGACAGGCGCCCGGCCGGCTGCGGACGGCGGTCGGTGCGCTGGGACGTGAGCGTGAGCGCCCTCCTCGTGTAGGGCATCACGAACGCCTCCCAGTGGTCGTTCGAGTCCACCAGCTCGTCGAGCCGCGGCAGCACGTCGTCGAGCGGCCGCGGCTCGTCGATGCGGTGGATGGTGAAGGCGGGCACGCAGCGCAGGGTCACGGCGGCGATCGCGCCCAACGCGCCGAGGCTCACGCGCGCGGCGCGCAGCTCGTCTCCAGCGCGGATCTCGCGCAGCTCTCCGGCTCCGTCGACCAGGCGAATGACGACCGCCTGCGAGGAGAGGTTGCCGAAGCCGCCGCCGGTGCCGTGCGTGGCCGTCGAGATGGCACCCGCCAGCGTCTGCGGGTCGACGTCGCCCTGGTTCTCCATCGCGAGCCCGCGGGCCCGCAGCTCCTCGCCGAGCTCGCTGAGCGTGATGCCGGCCTCGACGGTCACCTCGTTGCCGTCCACCGACAGCACGCGCCGCATCCCCGACATGTCGACCATCACGCCGTCCGTGCAGGCGATGTCGGTGAACGAGTGACCTGAGCCGGCCACCTTCACCCGCGGCGCGCCGGTCACGGCGCGGACCAGCTCATCCTCGGAGCGGGGCGTCTCGATGCGCTCCGGAGCGCACCGCTGCTGGCGAGCCCAGTTGGCCCAGGTTGGCACGGCCGGGTTATACCGGCCGCGACTCTGGCTAGCTGTGCGCGGCCGACTCGGCCGCGGCTTCGACCCGCGCCGGATCGGGAGCCCAGTGGACCTCCGGGTCGATTGGCGTGTCGCGGAGGTACGCCTCCGCGTCCAGGGCCGCCATACAGCCCGTGCCGGCCGCGGTCACGGCCTGCCGGTACACGCGGTCGGTGAGGTCGCCGGCGGCGAACACGCCGGGCCGCTTGGTCTTCGTGGAGCGCCCCTCGACGAGCACGTAGCCCTCGTCGTCGAGGTCGATCTGACCATCGACCAGCTGCGAGTTCGGCCGGTGGCCGATGGCCACGAACGCGCCGGTGACCGGGATCTCCTTCGTGGAGGCGTCCCCGGTGTGCTCCAGCACGGCGCGGCCCAGCGCGCCGTTCTCGCCGGGCTCGAAGCTCTGCACGACGTACGGTGTGACCAGCTCGATGTTCTCGGTGTGCCTTGCGCGGTCGAGCATGATCGCCGAGGCGCGGAACTCCGGCCGGCGGTGGACGATGTTGACCTTGCCGGCGAACTTCGACAGGAAGGTGGCGTCCTCCATGGCGGTGTCGCCGCCGCCGACAACGATCGTGTCCGCGCCGCGGAAGAACGCGGCGTCGCAGGTGGCGCAGTACGAGACGCCGCGCGCGGACAGCTCCTCCTCGCCGGGCACGCCCAGCTTCTTCGGCTCGGCGCCCATCGCGAGGATCACCGCGCGGGTCTTGATCTCCTCGCCGCCCACGTGCACGACGTGGATGCCGCCCTCGTCCGGGGACAGCTCGATCTTCGTGGCGTCGTCCGTGATGAAGCGCGTGCCGAAGCGCTCGGCCTGGTCGCGCAGGTCCTGCATCATCTGCGGGCCCATCACGCCCTGCGGGTAGCCGGGGTAGTTCTCCACGTCGGTCGTCTGCTGGAGCAGGCCGCCCCAGGCGAAGCCCTCGATTAGGAGCGGGTTGAGGTCCGCACGCGAGGTGTACAGAGCCGCGGTATAGCCCGCCGGGCCGCTGCCGACGATGACGACGTTCTCCAAGTTCTTGGTCCCCTCACTCATCACTTTACTTTTTGAAGTGTACTCATCGGAGCGGCGGCTTCGCGTCGCTCACGCTCCCAATCGGCCACCGTACTCCGTAGCTGTATGAATGCCACGATGCCCGGCGGAATCGGCAGCCAGAACGCGATGACGCGGTAGGTGAGCACCGCTGGGAACACGATCGAGTCGTCGATGCCGAAGATCGCGAACGCGCCGATCATCCCGGCGTCCACGGCGCCCACGCCGCCCGCGGGCGACGGAATCAGGTTCGCGGCCATGCCGAGGAAGAAGCCCTGCACCAGGACGCCAAAGGGCACATCTCCTCCGAATGCCTCGAAGCTCGCCCACAGCACCCCGATCTGGGCGGCCCAGAACCCGACGGCGCCGCCGACGGCCAGGAGGCCGCGCCGCGGGTTCGCGATGTAGGAGATCGCGGTGCGGGTCCCCGTCGCGAGCGTCGCCGGGCCCTTCGCGATCCGCTGGAGGTAGCGGACGCGCCGGTAGCCGCGCGCGTAATGCTGGATCCGCCGCTCGAAGTCGTCGGGGATCGCCGCGATCATCAGGAACAGCGCGATGATCCCGCCGGACACGGCCGCCGGCACGACCGTTCCTGCCAGCGGTGCGTTGCCTGGCAGTACGCCGACGCGCAGCAGCACGCCGAAGATCAGGAGAGCCGCCGTGTAGACGAAGTAGGTGAGCACGAGGAACGCGACCATCCGGCACGCGGCCCGGCGGCGCGGCACGCCGGCCTTGCGGAGCGCCCAGTAGGTCAGCACCAGCCCGCCCGCCCCCGCAGCCGAGAAGAGCCGCGTGGCAGCCAGGCCCGCCATCGTGATCAGGTACGACGCACGCACGCCGAGGCGCCTGTGCACGCTGTCGTCGCGCGTCCCGCCGAGCACGCCCCGGAAGAGCATCACGTAGGCCCCGAACGCGAGCACGTTGAAGCCGACCGCGATGACGATCCAGTACCAGGTCGCGCTGTCGAGCTTGTTGACCGCCTCGTCGGCGCCGACGATCTTCGGGAATAGCACGTAGATCGCGACGACCAGCAGCAGTACCAGCACCAGCCCGGAGGCGATCTTGCGGCGGTCCTGGAGGAGGGCCTGGAAACGGCTTACCTCCATCTCCTCCTCGGAGATCCTCTCCTCGAGATCGGCGTCGTCGGCGTCGGAGTCGTCCAGCCCGAGCCCGAGCTCGAGCTCCTCCTCCGCCGGGTGGCGGCGGTCGTCCGCCGCCATCAGCCGGCCCGCGGCTCCAGTCGATGCACGGCCGCCGCGATCATCCGGATCGCCGGCTCCGCACGCGGCGCGACCCGCCAGATCGCCTCCGCGAGCGCCAGGCCGGCCATGACGTCGACGACGTAGTGCTCGCCAAGGTACACCAGGCCGAACCCGAGCGTGAGCGCATAAGCCCAGCCCGCCGCCGCATGACCTCTCCCCACCTGCGAGAGGATCCGCGCCGCCATCACTGATGTGCCGAAGTGGAGGGAGGGCATGGCTGCAAAGGGATTGCCTTGCAGCGAATGGTAAAGCGGGTGCCAGAGACGTCTCCAGAAGCGCTCGCCGGCCTCGGCCATGATCCGCCTGACCGGCGGCATCTGCCCGTTCGCGCCCGCGTACCAGGGTGGCGCCGTCGGGACGAGCCAGTAGACGACGCAACCGAGGTCGAAGCACGCCGACATCAGGACCGCCGAGCGCGGGAAGCTGTCGCGGTGACGCGCGAGCATGTACGCGAGCGTCCCGTGCGGCACGAGGAACCAGCTCCAGTGGATGGCCGAGAGCGCGTACTCGAGGCCGCCAACGTGCCCCTCGCGCCCCAGCGCTCGCTGGAGGCGCGTGGTCGGGCAGGTCCCGAGCCCGAGGGCGCGGTCGCATCGGATCGGATAGGTGACCTTCAGCCGCTGAAGCAGCGCCTCGGGGTCGTCGTCCGGCATGTCGAAATGCGCGAAGTACGCCCACATCTGGAGGGCGTAGATGCCCGCGTCACGGACGGGGGTACGGCGAGCGGCGAGCGCGAGCGCGGCGGGGGCGGGCCATGACAGCGCCGACACCGCCGCGGGCCGGAGCCGCAGCCGGTGCCGGACCAGGGGTGTGGCGACGCCCACCGCCACCGCGCCCCACGCGAGCGTTCGCAGGGCGCGAGTACTTCCCAAAGCCGCGCCAGCATAACTGCAAGCCGGGCTGCAAACACGAGGATGCCGCGGGCGTGCGGCGAAGAGCGAGCGCAGATGACCTTCAAGGGCCTCACGTCCTCCTGCGCGCTGTTCGCGTCCTTGATCCTCGTCGCGCCCGCCGCGGCAGACGACGCCGGCGGCGGCGCGGTCGTGCCCGCGGCGGCGCCCTCCGCCTCCTCCGCTCCGACCGATCCGGCCGCTCCGGTCGCTCCTGTGCCGGATGCCGAGGCGACTCAGGATGAGACGCCGACCACCCCCGAGGGCGAGGAGCAGCCGCCGGAGGAGCAGCCCGACGGAGAGCAGACGCCGACCGGGCAGGACGAGGAGAGCGTGCCCGGCGGCGGTCAGGGCGGTGGCGAGACCGGCGGTGAGTCCGCGGGCGGCCTTCCGCGCACCGGATTCGAGGTCGCCGCGCTGACCTCGATCGGGCTCGGCCTGCTGCTTGCCGGCGCGGCGCTCCGGCCGACTAGCTCGTGGCCGCCGCCTCGAGATCGCCTGAGCCGTTCGACGCAGCGCCGTTAGTGGGCGTCTTCGCCGCGGTCGCAGGCAGGGCGGCGAACTCGGTCGTCCCATCGATCGGCCCCGGCATGAACTCGTCCGAGGGCGGGATCTCGATCCCCAGCACCTTCATGCGCCGCTTCAGCGTGCGGTAGGCGAAGCCGTAGATCTGCCGCGACGTGTAGCCGTAGGAGACGTAGTCGGAGGCGTCCGTCACGTAGGGCGGGGCGAACACGTAGGCCGCCTTGGGCGCGAGCTCCAGGACAACGCGCTCGACGGTCGCGCGATGCCGTGAGTCCTCCCGGATCGCGTCGCGGAGGAAGCGCACGCCGAACGCCACGTGGCGGTGCTCGTCGCGCTCGACCAGGCCGAAGCCCTCGCAGAAGCCCGGGTAGAGCGAGTGCTCGAGCATGTAGTCGCGGATCAGCGTCTGCCCGGTGACCGCAAGGAAGCCCTCGACGACCATGTGGTAGGTGGCGATGCCCTCCACGAACAGGTCGAGATCGTCGGGCTTCGCCTGGATCCGCCTGGCCACGTCACGCAGGCCGTCGTCGAACACCTCTCGCCAGGGCGAGAGCAGGATCTGCTCCACCTCGCGCATGCGGCCGCGGAAGTCGTCCGCCGAGAGGCACATCACCTCGGCGCCGAAGCGGTCGAAGAACGCGGCGTGGCGCGCCTCGTCCACGAGCTGGGTCGCGAGGAACAGCTCGATCTCGCCGGTCGGAGCCGCCTGCAGGAAGGGCGCGAGGTCGGCGGTCACGCGCTCCTCGCCCACGTAGAAGGAGCCGAGGCTCCAGATCGTGCTCTCCTGCGCCTCGCGCGGGGTGATCGCCCACTGCTCCCGGTCGACCGAGAAGTCGATTTCGGTGGCCTTCCAGTTCTGGCGCTCCCAGAGCGCGTAGAGCTGGCGGTAGTCGAGCAGGCCGTCGCCGTCGTGATCGCCTCCGGGCGCGTAGAGGTTCGCGCGCTCCTCCTGGACGCGGCGCTGCTTCGCCTCGCGCTTCAGCTCGGGGTCGTCTGCGCCCTGCGCGCGGGCGATCCAGCGGCCGACCAGGGTGATCGGATGGATCTGGCCGTCGATCTTCGTGAGCTGGTTCTGCATCGCGATCGTCGGGCTGACCTGCCCGGACGCCATGCGCTGGTAGGAATCGAACGAGACGCTGGCGGTGCCGGCCAGGTCGCGGCCGTCGGGCAGCTCGCGGCTCACCGCGAGCCGCTCGCCGTCGCGGGCGCTCAAGTACCAGGTGCCGCCGCCGTCCCCCGTGACCACATACTCGACGGTGAAGGCATGTCCTCTTGTCCAGTCCGGATCAATGAGGTACGGCAAAGAGCGGTAAAGGATGTCGGGATCCAGCACTCCGCCCGCCTCGACCACCTCGGCCATGCTGAGCTCGCCCGACGACATCCGACGCAGCTTCAACGCCTTCCGGCGCTTGCCACGGATGCGCAGCCGGCCGCGCATCATGAGGCCGAGCGGGCCGTGCGTCCCGGTCACCAGGTCCGCGAGCGTGCGGGCGTCGGTCTGGAGGCGGAAGTCCACGTCCTCGTCTGCGCCAGCGGGATCGACGCGCGCGCGGCCGCCGGACGCGGAGACCCGGTGCGCGCCGAGCTCCTCCACGTCGAGCACGTAGGAGAGCGTCCCGTTCATTCGCGACGCCGCGCCGGGAAGGGTCATCAGGATCAGACGGGCCGCCAGCTCTGGCTCGTTCGCCGCCATCCTCTGGAGGGCGGCGCGCTGCCGCTTCTGCTGGTCCGTCACTGAGCCCTCTCCATGATTCGTACCTCCACGGGTGCCCTGGCCGCGAACATGCGCGCGTCGCGCTCGGTGCCGATATGCGACCCCCAGTGCATCGGGACCGCCACGCGCGGCTGGATGCGCCGGGCCGCCTCGGCGGCCTCCTGCGCGGTCATCACGTAGACACCGCTCACCGGCAGCAGCGCCACGTCGACCCCGGTGACGCTGTCCATCTCCGGAATCACGTCGGTGTCGCCGGAATGGTAAAGGCGCTCCCCGCGGACATTCAGCTCATATCCCACCCATCCCGCATCACGCGGATGAAACGGCTTCCCGTCGGCGTCCCGCTTCGAGGTGTTGTAGGCCGCCACCGCGCTCACGTGGGTGCCCCGGACGAGCTCGTCGTCGAGCATCTCGCCCGGGCCGATGCGGTGCACCTGCCCGCTGACCCGCTCGGCCACAGCGGCCGGCCCGACCAGCCAGGTGTCACGCGTCGACAGCAGCTCGACGTCCTGCGGCGAGAAATGGTCGTAGTGACCGTGGGTGATGAGGATGAGGTCGGCGGGCGGAGCGTCCTCGGAGACGCGGTAGGGGTCGATGTAGACCGTGGCGCGGCCCACCGTGATCCGGAAGGACGCGTGGCCGAGCCAGTCGATCGCGTCGATGAGCATCGGCGGCGAAGGTTAGGCAGGCGAACGACGGGCATTGAAGTAGGGCCCTCAGAAGGGGTCCGCTTCACTTTGACCGCGTAATACGCGGCTAACTCGAAGAGCACCCCCTTCACCGCCGCCGTAAGCGCCGGTGCGACAGGGGCGCGGGCGGAGAGCGCGGCTCAGGCCTCGGCGGCCACTCTGTCCGGCGACAGACTCCGCTGCATCCGCACCGCCGTCCCGTCGCCGTTCTCGTCCGTCAGCTCCACCGAGTCCATCAGCGCCCGCATCAGCGGCAGGCCGTTGCCGCGGTAGCGCGGGGGGCCGTCCGGGCGCTCGATCCAGTGGCCCTTGTCACGGACTGTCAGCAGCACGCGGCCGTCCTCCAGCTCGGCGTCCACCCAGACGCGGCCGTCTCCGAACGAGTAGGCGTGCTCGATCGCGTTCGAGCACGCCTCGTGGCACGCCATCTGGATGACCTCCACGACCTCGGTGCCGGCGCCCGCGTCGCGCAGCCAGCTGCCGAGGTCCCGGCGCATCTGGCCGAGCTGGGTCGGGTCCGAGGGCAGCTCGAGGTGCAGCGGCGGTAGGCCCGTCGGCAGCGCGCGGAGCGCGAGCACGGCTATGTCGTCGTTGGCCGGGTGGATCGCGAGCATCGCGGCCACCAGGCGCTCGCACAGCTCGCGCGGGTGGCAGGGGTCCTGGGAGGCGGCCAGCCGGAGCGCCTCGAGCCCTTGGTCGATCGACACTCCGCGCTCCTCCACGAGCCCGTCCGTGTAGAGCACGATCGTGGACCCGGGCGCGAGCTCCATGCTCATCTCGGCGTGGTTCGGGCTGTCGAACACGCCCAGCGGCGGGTTCGGGGCGCTCTCCACGTACTGGGCCTCGCCCTCGGGGCTGATCACGAGCGGCGGCACGTGGCCCGCGCTCGCGAAGCGGACCGTGCCGTGGTCGGGCTCCATGACGAGGTACAGGAGCGTCGCCATCTTGCCGCCGTCCAGGCTTCGCACCACGCGGTCGAGCCGGTCGAGCACCCCTGCCGGCGGGTGGCCCTCGAGCGCGTAGGCCCGCATCGCGTGCCGCAGCTGCCCCATCAGCGCGGCCGCCCCGAGGCCGTGGCCCACAACGTCGCCCATCGCCACTCCCACGCGCCCGCCGTCGAGCGGGATGGCGTCGTACCAGTCGCCGCCCACGTCGGCGCCACCGGGCTTGTAAACGGCGGCGACCTGGATCCCGTCGAGGTCCGGCAGCCGGTCGGGCAGCAGGCTGCGCTGCAGCATCTCGACATTCGACAGCTCGCGCTCATACGCCCGCGCGTGCTCGATCGCGAGGCCGGCGCGGTCCGCCATCAGGATCAGGAGGCTCTCCTCCTCGAGCGTGAAGCGCCGTGCGCCGCGCACGCCCACCTCGACCAGGCCGGCGACCCTCCCCTTGACCACGAGCGGCGCGGCCATCAGCGACGACACCTCCGCCGCCTCGATGTCGGGATCCAGGCCCGAGCCGGGCGACAGCGCATGGAGCGTGACGGGCGTCCCGCGCTCCACGACCTCCTCGAGCGCGCCGCCGATATCCACCTGCGACCCTGGCTCGACCTCGAGCCCGGCGGCCGCGCCCACAGTGAAGAGCTCCTCGTCCTCGTAGCCGCGCAGCAGGATGCGCACGACATCGGCCCGGAACACCTCTGACAGGCGCTCCACGAGCACCTCGAGCAGCTCGTCGAGCTCCAGGTGGGTGAGCGCGGCCTCGGTGACCTGCTGGAGCTTCCCGATCGTCTGGACGACGGCCTCGGCCTCGGCCCGCCCGGCGCGCTCGGCCTCCGCGCGCCGTTGCTCGGTCACGTCCACGACCTGCCAGATGTAGCCCTGCGGGCGGTCGTGGCTGTCGGCGGTGAGCGAGACGCTGACAATCGCGTGCACGACCTCGCCGTCCTGGCGCACGAAGCGCTTCTCCGACTGATCGAAAAGCGGCCGGTCGCGCAGAAGCCGCCGCACCGCGTCGCGCTCGGTCTCGCGGTCGGAGGGGTGCACCAGGTCCCAGAGCGGCTGGCGCAGGAGCTGGGTCTGCGAGCGGCCCAGCAGCTCGCAGAGCGCGTCGTTCACCTCGAGCCAGCGGCCGCTGACCGTGCTCAGTCCCATCCCGATCGGAGCGCCCTCGAACGCCGCCCGGAAGCGCTCCTCGGAGGCGCGCAGCTCGGCGCTCTTCTGCTGCAGCTCGAGGAGCATCGCCACCTTCGAGCGCAACATGTCCGGATCGACCGGCTTCAACATGTAGTCGACGGCGCCCGCGGAGTACCCGCGCGTGATCTGCTCCGCGTCTGCGTCTCCGGCGGTTAGGAAGACGACCGCTGTGTCCTCGTGTCGTTCCCGGCGCTTGATGAGCTCGACGGTCTGGAGGCCATCCAGGCCCGGCATCCGCACGTCCATGACGATCACGGAGAAGTCCTCATGCAGAAGCCGCTTGAGCGCCTCCTCGCCGGACGGCGCCGTGACCACCTCGCGGCCGAGCGGCTCCAGCACGGTGCGCAGAGCTACAAGGCTCTCCGGCTGGTCGTCGACCACGAGTATGGCGCCGCTCACCGGTATAGCCAGACCCTCATCAGTGAGAGAAGCTGGTCCACGTCGACCGGCTTCGTGATGTAGTCGGACGCGCCGGAGGCGATGCTCTTCTCGCGGTCGCCCTTCATCGCCTTGGCCGTGAGCGCGACGATCGGCAGCCGCTGGAACTCCGGCATCTCGCGCATGGCACGGGTGGCCTCGTACCCGTCCATCTCGGGCATCATGATGTCCATCAGGACCAGCGAGATGTCGGGGTTCGCCTTCAGCGCCTCGATGCCCTCGCGGCCGTTCTCCGCGAACACGACCTCCATCCCGCGACGCTCGAAGACGCTCGTGAGCGCGAACACGTTGCGCACGTCGTCGTCGACGATCAGCACCTTCTTGCCCTCGAACACGGCATCCGCCATGTGCAGGCGCTCGAGCATCTGGCGCTTGTCGGCCGGCAGCCGCGCCTCCACGCGGTGCAGGTAGAGCGAGGTCTCGTCTAGCAGGCGCTCGGGTGAGCGCACGTCCTTGACGACTATCGCCTCGGCATAGCGCTTGAGCCTGGCCTCGTCCTTGGGCGACAGCTCGCGGCGCGTATGCACGATCACGGGCAGGCCGCGGAAGCGCTTCGCGCGCTTGATCCGGTCGAGCAGCTGGAAGCCGCTGCCGTCCTCGAGCTCCGCGGCCAGCACCACGCAATCGAACTCGCGGGAGTCCAGCTCCGTGAGCGCGTGCTCGCGCGAGGCGACGCCCACAACCTCGACGTCCGGCCCGCCGATGAGGTCGCCAAGGCCGTCGCGCTCGCGCTCGTCGGCCTCGACCACGAGCACGGCGCGCGTGCGCCGCTCGAGGAAGTGGCCCAGCTCGTCGAACACGTCGCCGAGCAACTCGGGGGTCGCCGTCTCGGTGAGGCAGCCGAGCGCGCCGGCGTACCGCAGGTCGCGCTCCGCGCCGTCGACGCCATGCGGCGACGCAGCGAGCACGTACACGGGCAGGTGGCGCGTCTCGGGGTGCCGCTTCAGGTGGTCGAGGACCGCATCGCCGTTCAGCTGTGGCAGGTCCCTGCTCACGATCACCGCGTCGGGCATGAACTCGTGGACGAGCGCCAGCCCCGCGTCGCCGCGCAGCGCCAGCAGGCACCTGAACCCGTGGTCGTGCGCGACGTCCACCGCGCTCCGCGCAAGCGCGCGGTCGCCGGTCATCAGGAGCGCCACGCGCTCGCCCGCGGGCAGGTCAGCGCGATCGTCGGTGAGCGTGTCCGGCAGCGCCGCGCTCTCGACCCGCCGCCGCGTCTTCGCGGCGGCGAGCTGCAGCGGGATCGGCTCGAGCACGGGCGCCGTGGCAACCGGCGCGGGCCCGGCGCTCGGCAGGTAGAGCGTGAACGTGGAGCCCTCGCCCTCCGTGCTCGCAACCTGGATCTCACCGCCGAGCAGCCGGGCGATCTCGCGGCTGATCGAGAGGCCGAGCCCGGTGCCGCCGAAGCGCCGGCTGATCGAGCCCTCCGCCTGCTGGAACGCCTCGAAGATGAGGCGGAGCTTGTCCGGCGGGATGCCGATCCCGGTGTCGATCACGGAGAACGCCACGACGCTCTCCGAGCGCGCCAGCACGTCGGAGCCGAAGGTCGCGTCCGCAGGCGCGCGCCCGATCCTGAGCCGCACCGATCCGGACTCGGTGAACTTGAACGCGTTCGAGAGCAGGTTCTTGAGCACCTGCTGGAGGCGCTGCTCGTCGGTCGAGATCTGCTCCGGCGCGTCGGGCGCCAGCTCGATCGAGAAGTCGAGCCCCTTCTCGCCCGCGATCGGGGCGAACGCCCGGTCGACAAAGTCGCGCACGGAGCGCAGCTCGGTGCGCCCGGAGTGCACGTCCATCTTGCCGGCCTCGACCTTGGACAGGTCGAGGATGTCGTTGATCAGCGCGAGCAGGTCCGAGCCCGCGTTGTGGATCGTCGTCGAGGCGTCGACCTGCTTGGCGGTGAGGTTCCCGCCCTCGTTGGCCGACAGCACCTTGGAGAGGATCAGAAGCGAGTTCAGCGGCGTGCGCAGCTCGTGCGACATGTTCGCCAGGAACTCGGACTTGTACTTCGAGCTGAGCGCGAGCTGCTCGGCCTTCTCCTCAAGCGAGCTGCGGGCCATCTCGATCTCGCGGTTCTTGATCTCGATGTCGCGGTTCTGGCGCTCGAGCTGCTGCGCCTTCTCCTGTAGCTCCTCGTTCGTGGCCTGGAGCTCCATCTGCTGGCGCTGGAGCGCCTCCGACTGCTGCTGGAGCTCCTGCGACTGCGACTGCGACTGCTCGAGCAGCTCCTCGGTCCGGACGTTCGCGATGATCGTCGAGAGGACGACGCCGATCGTCTCCGTCAGCTGGTCGAGGAACTGGAGGATGATCTCGCTGAAGGGCGTGAACGACGCCAGCTCGATCACCGCCAGGACCTGCTCCTCGAACAGGACCGGGATGACGATGATGTCGCGCGGCGCCGAGTTTCCGAGCCCGGAGGCGATGCGCACGTAGTCCGCCGGCGGGTCGACGATGCGGATCGGCTTCTTCTCGAGCGCGGCCTGGCCAGCGAGCCCGTCGCCGGCTCGGAAGCGGAGGGTCTCCTCGTTCTTCCTCGTGTAGCCGTAGCTCGCCAGGAGCATGAGCTCGTACTCGGTGCCGGTCTCGTCGTGGTCGGCGAAGAAGAACGCGCCGTGCTGCGCGCCCACCGCCGGCGAGAGCTCGGACATGATCAGCTGCGAGACTGTCTCGAGGTTCCGCTGGCCCTGCATCAGGCCGGAGATGCGGGCGAGGTTCGTCTTCAGCCAGTCCTGCTCCTCGTTCTGGCGGGTCGTCTCGCGCAGGTTGGCGATCATCTGGTTGATGTTGTCCGAGAGGTCCGCGACCTCCCCGCTCGCCTCGACGGTGATCGACCGCGTCAGGTCGCCCTGGGTCACGGCGGTCGACACCTCCGCGATCGCGCGCACCTGAGTCGTCAGGTTGGAGGCGAGCTGGTTCACGTTCTCGGTGAGCCCGCGCCACGTTCCCGACACGCCCTCGACCTGCGCCTGGCCGCCGAGCTTGCCCTCTGTGCCGACCTCCTTGGCGACTCGCGTGACCTCGTCCGCGAACGAGGACAGCTGGTCGACCATCGTGTTGAGCGTGTCCTTCAGCTCGAGGATCTCGCCCTTGGCGTCGACGGTGATCTTCTGGGTGAGGTCGCCACGAGCAACGGCCTGCGCGACCTGGGAGATGTTGCGGACCTGGTCGGTCAGGTTCGAGGCCATCGAGTTCACGTTCTCCGTGAGCCCACGCCACGTGCCCGACACGCCGGCCACCTCGGCCTGCCCGCCGAGCTTGCCCTCGGTGCCGACCTCCTTCGCCACGCGCGTGACCTCCGCGGCAAACGAGTTGAGCTGATCGACCATCGTGTTGATGGTCTCCTTCAGCTCCGCGATCTCGCCCTTGGCCTCGACGCTGATCTTCTTCGAGAGGTCGCCGTTCGCGACCGCGGTCGTGACGAGCGCGATCGATCGCACCTGGTCGGTGAGGTTCGACGCCATGAAGTTCACCGACTCGGTGAGGCTCCGCCAGGTGCCGGAGACGTCCTCGACCTCGGCCTGGCCGCCGAGCTTGCCGTCCGTGCCGACCTCACGCGACACGCGCGTCACCTCGGCCGCGAACGAGTTGAGCTGGTCGACCATCGTGTTGACGGTGTTCTTCAGCTCGAGGATCTCGCCCTTGGCGTCGACGGTGATCTTCTTCGACAGGTCGCCGTTGGCGACAGCGGTCGTGACCTCGGCGATGTTGCGGACCTGATCGGTCAGGTTCGACGCCATCGAGTTCACGTTCTCGGTGAGGCCGCGCCACGTGCCGGACACGTCCTCGACCTCGGCCTGGCCGCCGAGCTTGCCCTCGGTGCCCACCTCGCGCGCCACGCGCGTCACCTCGGCCGCGAACGAGCGCAGGCGGTCGACCATCTTGTTGATCGTGTCCGCGAGCGCGGCCACCTCGCCCTTGGCCTCGACCGAGATCTTCTGCGACAGGTCGCCGTCGGCCACCGCGGCCGACACCTGTGCGATCGAACGCACCTGGTCGGTGAGGTTCGAGGCCATGAAGTTCACGGACTCGGTCAGGTCGCGCCAGGTACCGGACACCCCCTTCACCTCGGCCTGGCCGCCGAGGATGCCCTCGGTGCCGACCTCGCGCGCCACGCGCGTGACCTCGTCCGCGAACGAGGAGAGCTGGTCGACCATGGTGTTCACGGTCTCCTTCAGCTCGGCGATCTCGCCCTGCACGTCCACGGTCACCTTCTGTGACAGGTCGCCCTCCGCCACGGCGGTCGTCACCTGGGCGATGTCGCGCACCTGGCTGGTCAGGTTCGACGCCATCAGGTTCACCGAGTCGGTCAGGTCCTTCCAGGTTCCGGCCACGTTCGGCACCTCGGCCTGGCCGCCGAGCTTGCCCTCGGTACCCACCTCGCGCGCCACGCGCGTGACCTCGTCCGCGAACGAGGAGAGCTGGTCGACCATTGTGTTGGTGGTGACCTTCAGCTCGAGGATCTCGCCTTTCACGTCCACGGTGATCCGCTGCGTGAGGTCGCCGCCGGCGACCGCGGTCATGCCCTGGGCGATGTTGCGGACCTGGCTCGTGAGGTTCGACGCCATGCCGTTCACCGACTCGGTCAGGTCCTTCCAGGTGCCCGACACGTTCGGCACCTCGGCCTGGCCGCCGAGCTTGCCATCCGTTCCGACCTCGCGCGCCACGCTCGTGACCTGCTCGGCGAAGATCGCGAGCGTGTCGGTCATCTCGTTCATCGTGTCGGCCAGCTCGGCGACCTCGCCCTTGGCCTCGACCGTGATCTTCTGGCTGAGGTCGCCGCGCGCAACCGCCTGAGCCACGTGCGAGATGTTCCGGACCTGGTCGGTGAGGTTCGACGCCATGCCGTTCACCGACTCGGTGAGGTCGCGCCACGTCCCCGATACGCCCTTCACCTCGGCCTGGCCGCCGAGCTTGCCCTCGGTGCCGACCTCGCGCGCCACGCGCGTGACCTCGTCCGCGAACGACGAGAGCTGGTCGACCATCGTGTTCACGGTGGTGCCGATGCGGAGGAACTCACCCTTGACCGGCTGGCCCTCGATGGTGAGGGCCATCTTGCGGTCGAGGTCGCCGTCGGCCACGGCGTCGAGCACCGAGGCCACCTCGGTGGTGGGGCGCACGAGGTCGTCGATGAGCGCGTTGAGCGACTCGACGCTCGAGCTCCAGCCGCCGCCGGCCGAGCCGAGCGAGGCGCGCTGGTCCATCCGGCCCTCGCGGCCGATCACCCGCCGCATGCGCCCGAGCTCCTTCTCCATGCTGGCGTTCATGGCGACGAGCTCGTTGAAGGCGGACGCGATCTCCCCCAGCAGGCCGCGGCGCCGGCGCGACAGGCGTCGCGAGAAGTCGCCGTCGCGGGCGGCGACGAGCGCGTCGAGGATCTCCTCGAGCACAGCCGGCTCGGTGCCGGCGCCGTTGACGGCGGAGGGCTGTTCGGTGGCGGTTCGGCCGGCTCCGCTCGCCTTGTTGCGCTTGGCGCGCCTCTTGGCGGACTCAGCGGTCTTGGTAGCGGCCAACCTTCCTCCTAGGGCCAGTTGCGGAAGTGGAGGTCCGGCGTCCATTCCAGACCCGTGATTTTTCGGCGCTTGGAAGGAAATCACCCGGGGTGAAAACTCGCAAGCTGCAACTAAACGGATGAACTAGGGCGTGCAGGGACGAAATACCGCATTGAAGGGTGTCCTGACGGGGTCCTCTTCGCTTTGACCGTGTATTACGCGGTCTAGTCGCAGAGGACCCCCCTTTACCGCTGCCGTCTAGGCTGGCGCCCATGAACGTGATCTGGGAACAGGACGGCGGAATCGGGCGCATCACCCTCAACCGTCCCGACTCGCTCAACGCGTGGACCGACGAGTTCGGCAGGGAGCTGAAGCAGGTCATCACGTCCGACGCGGCCGACGACAGCGTGCGGGCGGTGCTCGTGACGGGCGCGGGGCGAGGCTTCTCCTCCGGGGCCGACCTCAAAGCCGGCTTCGACCCGCATCCCGACGACGGCATGCCCGACATCCGCAAGGAGCTGCACGAGCTCTACCACCCGATCATCGCCGGCGTCCGGCGGCTCGAGAAGCCGGTCGTGGCCGCGGTGAACGGGCCCGCCGTGGGGATCGGCGCGTCGCTCGCGTTCGCGTGCGACCTCGTGCTCGCCGCCGAGTCCGCCTTCTTCGGGCTCGCGTTCGTGAACATCGGGCTGATGCCGGACGGCGGCTCGACCCTGTTCGTGCCGGCCGCCGTGGGCAAGGCGCGCGCGTTCCAGATGGCGCTGCTGGGCGAGCGGGTCCCGGCCGAGCGGGCCCTCGAGTGGGGGCTCGTGAACTACGTTCACCCGGACGACCGGCTGATGGACGAGGCGAACGCGCTCGTGGAGAAGCTCGCCGCCGGGCCCACACGCTCGTACGCCGGCTCGAAGCAGGCGCTCAACCGGATGCTCTACCCGGACCTCGACGGCCAGCTCGACCTCGAGGCCGACCTGCAGCACGCGCTGGCCCGGACGAAGGACTTCCAGGAGGGCGTCACGGCCTTCGTCGAGAAGCGCGAGCCGGCGTTCCAGGGGACGTAGCGTGGGACGCGGGGCAGTGGCCGTCGGCGCGCAGGCCACCGGTGCGCACGCCGGCGCGGCGCGGGCGCTGGGCGTCGTGGCGCTCGGGGCCGCCGCCTTCGGGGCGGTGGCAATCGGCAGGCTCGCGATCCGGCGGGCGGCGATCAAGGAGCTGCGGATCGAGGAGCTCGACGTCGGCCGCCTGAGGGTCCGCGAGCTCGAGATCGCGTCGGGCGGCGCCCCGCCGCTGAGCCCCTCCGCCGAACCCCCGTTCGGCCCGCCCGACTGACCCGGTTCGGGCGGCGCGACCGAGCCGCGCGGCCACCGCTCGGGACAACCGACACGAAGTGGAGCCCTTCCGGGGCCCGAGGATATGATCACGCGGCCTTGCCCGCCGGCATGCCCAGACGCTTGTTCGTAGCCGTCATCGGCGCGGTTGTTCTCGCGTGCCTCGTGGGGGCTCCGTCCGCGTTCGCGGGCCCGTTCACGCCCGAGTCGGGCGGCTCGCCCAACGCGGACGACATCGACACCCTCTACAAGCTCACGCTCTACATCGGGATCGTGATCTTCCTGCTGGTCGAGGGCACGCTCATCTGGTCGCTGGTCAGGCATCGCGCCCGGCGCGGCGGCCAAGCGGCCCAGATCCGGGGCAACACGCCGCTCGAGATCGGCTGGACCGTCGGCGCCGCGGGGATCCTCGTGGTCCTCACCGTCGTTACCTTCCTGTACCTCGACGACATCGAGAACCCGCCCGCCTCCGGCCCGAACGGGCTCAGCGCCGCGGCGGGGCAGTTCGCGTCGATCGACCAGCCGGACCCGCCGAAGAGCGGCGGCCCGGTGCTCCGCATCCGCGTGAACGGCCAGCAGTACATCTGGCGCTACGACTATCCCGGCAAGAAGCAGCTCTTCTCGTACAACGAGATGGTGGTGCCCACCGACACCACGGTCGTCCTCGAGATCGAGTCCTCTGACGTGATCCACTCGTGGTGGATCCCGAAGTTCGGCCCCAAGGCGGATGCGGTTCCCGGCCATGTGAACGAGAGCTGGTTCAAGGTCCCGGCCGGCAAGGAGGGCATCTACCGCGGCCAATGCGCCGAGCTCTGCGGGCCGAACCACGCGGACATGCGCGCCATGGTGCGCGCCGTGAAGCCCAGCGAGTTCGAGCAGTGGGCGGCGGACAAGCGTGATCAGATCGCCGCGGCCGGCGAGGCGCTGGCCGAGCAGCGCAAGCAGCGAGAGGCCGAGGGGCAGTAGTGGAAGCCGGAACCGTCACCAGGCGCCGGCCCCTCGCCCGTCCCGAGATCGTGATGCACGGGCTGCGCACGCCGCAGCGCGGCTGGCTGCAATGGCTCACCACCACCGATCACAAGAAGATCGGGATCCTCTACCTGTTCACCACCTTCATCTTCTTCATCCTGGGTGGCGTGGAGGCGCTGATCATGCGCCTCCAGCTGTCGCAGCCGAACAACACGCTCGTCGACCCGGAGACCTACAACGGCCTGGTGACGAATCACGGCACGACGATGGTCTTCCTCTTCATCGTGCCGGTGCTCGCAGGCGTCGGGAACTACATGGTGCCGCTCATGATCGGGGCGCGCGACATGGCGTTCCCGAAGCTGAACGCGCTCTCGTTCTGGCTGCTCCTATTCGGCGGCATCGCGTTCTACGCGAGCGTCTTCTTCGAGCCGCCGCAGGCCGGCTGGACGATGTACCCGCCGCTGTCCGACGACGCCTTCACCGGCGGAGGCGGGGTGGACGCCTGGATCTTCCTGATCCACCTGACGGGCATCTCGTCGATCGTCGGCGCGATCAACTTCATCGCGACGATCCACAACATGCGCGCCCGTGGGATGAGCTGGGGGCGCATGCCGCTCTTCATCTGGTCGATCCTCGTCTACAGCTACCTGCTGGTGGCGGCGCTCCCGTCGGTCGCAGCCGGCGTCACGATGCTGCTCACCGACCGCCACTTCGGCACCGGCTTTTTCGATCCGGCCGCCGGCGGCGACCCGCTGCTCTGGCAGCACCTGTTCTGGTTCTTCGGGCACCCCGAGGTCTACATCATGGTCCTGCCCGTCTTCGGGATGGTCTCGGAGATCCTGCCGGTGTTCGCCCGCAAGCCGATCTTCGGCTACAAGGCGATCGCGGCGTCCACTGTCGCGATCGCCTTCCTCGGCATGCTCGTCTGGGCGCACCACATGTTCGCGACCCCCACGCCCACGGTCGTGCTCGCGTTCTTCATGCTCGCCTCGTTCACGATCGCGGTGCCGACCGGGATCAAGATCTTCAACTGGATAGCCACGCTCTGGCGCGGCCAGATCGTGATGAAGGTGCCGCTCTACTTCGCCGCCGCCCTGCCGGGCCTGTTCGTGATCGGCGGCATCTCGGGCGTGATCCTCGCGATCTTCCCGGTGGACTGGTTCCTCACCGACACCTACTTCGTGGTGGCCCACTTCCACTACGTGCTCTTCGGCGGGTCCGTGTTCGGCCTCTTCGGCGGCCTCTATTACTGGTTCCCGAAGATGAGCGGCCGGATGATGTCGGAGTTCCTCGGGAAGGTCTCGTTCTGGCTCATGTTCGTGGGCTTCAACACCACGTTCCTCGTCCAGCACTCCGCGGGGCTGTCCGGCATGCCGCGCCGGATCTACGACTACGACGAATCGCTCGGCGTGACGGCCTACAACCTGATCTCGACGATCGGCGCGTTCATTCTGGGTATCGGGGTGCTGGTGACGGTCGTGAACGTGCTTTGGAGCCTGAAGAACGGCCGCAGGGCGGGCAACGACCCATGGCAGGGCAACACGCTCGAGTGGTTCACCACCTCTCCCCCGCCTCCCAACAACTTCGACGTGGTCCCGCGCATACGCAGCGTTGAGCCGATGAAGGACATCCGCCGCGAGGTGGCCGCCGCCTCCGCTCCGGCGGAGACGGTCGCGCAGCCGGTCGCACCACGCAGTCTGTGATGCGACGGCTCGTACTCGCGACCGCGATCGCCACCTTCGTCCTCATCATCGTGGGCGGCGTGGTGAGGGTCTCCGACTCCGGCCTCGGCTGCGGCCCGGCCGGCTCCGGCTTCCACGGCTGGCCGTTCTGCAACGGCGACGTGGTTCCGGGCATGGACCTCAACTCGATCGTCGAGTACACGCACCGCGCGGTGGCGGGCGTGGTGAGCGTCATGATCCTCGCGATCCTCGTGCTGGCCTGGCGCCGGCACCGGGAGTACCTCGCGCCGGCCGCAGCGCTGCTCGGGCTGGTGATCGCGCAGGCCGCGCTCGGCGGCGCCACCGTCGAGGACAATCTCGAGGAGGTCTACGTGGCGGCGCACCTGTGCCTGGCGATGCTGCTGCTCGGAGGGCTGCTCTACCTGCTCCGTGGCGTGAGCGGCGCGAGCGCGACCGACGGCGGGCCGCGCCTGCGGTTACTCGGAATCGCGGCGTCCGTGGCGGTGCTGTGCACGATCGTGGCGGGTGGCTACATGGCCGGCACCCAGAACTACGGCCGGGCCGACTACCAGCTCGGCGACGGCGCCCACCACGCCTGCGGCAAGGAGTTCCCCACATGCAACGGCGAGTTCATGCCGTTCGGCAAGGCCAGGCTCGTCGACATCCACCTCACCCACCGGGCCTTCATGTACCTGGCCGCGTTGCTCGTGACGAGCCTGGTGGTTGTGGCGCTCCGGCGCGGCGTGCTGACCAGATACGCCTGGGGCCTGGCCGGCCTACTGGTGCTGCAGATCCTGGTTGGCGCACTCAACGTCTGGCTCGACGAGTACGAGCTCCTGATCGTGCTTCACCTGGCGCTCGGGACATTGCTCTGGGCGACGACGCTGGGGATGACGCTCCAGCTTGCCCCGGCGCGCGCGCGGGCGCCCGGACGCGCTGAGGCGGTGGCGGCCTGATGGAGGTAGTGGTCGCACGAAGCGCCTGGCGCGGGGCCCTCTCGGACTACTTCGAGATGACGAAGCCGAAGGTGCAGTCGCTGCTGCTCTTCACCACGGTCACGACGATGTACGTGGCGGGCGACCCGTCGCTCGGCCTCGTAGGGCTCACCTGCCTGGGCGGCGCGCTGTCGGCCGGCGGCGCCGGGGCCATCAACCACGTGCTCGACCGGGACATCGACCGCGCGATGTCGCGCACGGCGAACCGGCCCGTGGCGAGCGGCCGCGTCTCCCCGGCCGCCGGGCTCGCATTCGGCATCGTGCTTGGCGCCGCCGCGTTCGTGCTGTTCGCGGCCACCGTCAACCTGCTGGCCGCCGCGCTCTCGCTTTCCGGGCTGCTCGGCTACGTGTTCGTCTACACGCTTTGGCTGAAGCGCTCGACGCCGCAGAACATCGTGATCGGGGGAGCCGCGGGAGCGGTGCCGCCGCTGGTGGCGTGGGCCGCGGTGACCGGCGGCCTCACCGGGACGCCGCTGTACCTGTTCGCGATCATCTTCTTCTGGACGCCGCCGCACTTCTGGGCCCTGTCGCTCCTGATGAAGGACGACTACGCGCGCGCCGGCGTGCCGATGCTCCCGGTGGTGCGCGGCGAGCGCGAGACGCGCCGCCAGATCCTGCTCTATACCGTGCTCCTGTACGCCGTGAGCCAGCTGCCGTTCTGCGCTGGCGCGTTCGGCGCGACCTACCTGGTGGCCTCGGTCCTGCTCGGCGCCGCCTTCATCTACGGCGCCGTGCGCCTGACACGGCACCCGGAGCGCCGCAACGCGCTGCGCCTCTACCTGTTCTCACTGGCCTACCTGGCCGCGCTGTTCGCGGCGATGGTGGCCGACGTGCGGCTCTGAGGGGGAGCGACTGTCCTGCCTAAGGCTTCTATACGACGCCTAAAACAGGACGGTCGCCGAAAGAGCCACCCCTTCACCGCCGCCGTTGCCGGACCCGGCGCGGCGCCGGAAGCCGGCGCCGACCGGCACGCGGGCTAGCTTGCCGTCGTGCTCTCCGTCGCCCGCCGCCAGCCCTCCGCGATCCTGCTCGCGGCTCAGCTCGCGGGCGTTCTGGTGTATCCGGCGATGGAGGGGAGCGATGTCGGGCGCTCGCTCTTCAGCGTGTTCGGGATCGCGATACTCGCGCTCGTGGTGCTGGCCGTGCGGAGCTCGCCCGGGTTCACGTGGGTCGCACTGCTCCTCGGCATCCCGGCGACCGTCCTCCTGCTGATCCAGGCGATCACGCGGGACGACGCGCTCCTCCCCTACTCGTCGGCGATCGAGGCGATCCTCTACTTCTACGCGGCGTACGCGCTGATCGAGTACATGCTCGAGGACCACGTGATCACGCGCGACGAGCTGTTCGCGGTCGGCGCGACCTTCACGCTCGTGGCCTGGGCATTCGCCTACTCCTTCACCGTCTACCAGGCGATCGAGCCGGACAGCTTCACCGCCGCGGTGCACGCAAGTGAGGACCGCACCTGGGTCGAGTTGCTGTTCCTGAGCTTCACGACGCTGTCCAGCACCGGCCTGAGCGACATCGTGCCGATCACGCCGTTCGCGCGCGCTCTCGTGATGATCGAGCAGCTCGCCGGCGTGGCCTACATCGCGATGGTCGTGTCGCGGCTCGTGGGCCTGCTCGTGCTGAACCCCCAGGGCGCGAGGCGGCGCTAGCCGATGGCCGCGATACGCCCCTGCCGTGACGACGAGCGCGATGCGATCCTCGCGATCGTCAACGCCGCGGCCGAGGCGTACCGGGGCGTCATTCCGCCGGACCGCTGGCACGAGCCGTACATGCCGGGGGGCGAGCTGGACGGCGAGCTCGCGGCCGGCGTCGCCTTCTGGGGCTATGAGGACGGCGGCGAGCTGCTCGGCATCATGGGCATCCAGCGCGTGCGCGACGTCGACCTGATCCGCCACGCATACGTCTCACCGGGTAGCCAGCGCCGCGGAGTCGGCGGAGCACTGCTCGAGCACCTCGCGGAGTCGGCCCCGCGCCGCATGCTCGTGGGCACCTGGGCCGCCGCCGAGTGGGCGATCCGCTTCTACCAGCGGCACGGGTTCGAGCTGCTCCCGCGCGCTGAGGGCGCGGCGCTGCTCCGGGACTACTGGAGCATCCCGGAGCGCCAGATAGAGACGTCGGTCGTGCTGGCTAGGCCCGCTGCGAGCGCTGGCGAGTGAGCTCCTGGCCCAGCGGGAGGCTCCCGATCTCGAGGCCCTGGTCGGCCCGGATCACGTGCATCACCGCGTTGATCAGCGCCAGGTGCGTGAAGGCCTGCGGGAAGTTGCCCAGGTGGCGGCCCGAGCGCGGGTCGATCTCCTCGGCGTAGAGGCCGAGCGGGCTCGCGTACGAGAGCAGCTTGTCGCACAGGTCGCGGGCGCGGCGCACCTCGCCGACCTCGACCAGCGCCGACACGAGCCAGAACGAGCAGATCGCGAAGCTGCCCTCCTCGCCCGAGAGCCCGTCGTCGGTCTCGTCGGTGCGGTAGCGCAGGACCAGGCCCTCCTCGGTCAGCTCGTCGGCGATCGCGAGCACCGTCTTCACCACGCGCTCGTCGTCCGCCGGCAGGAAGCGCGTGAGCACCGTGAGGAGCAGCGAGGCGTCCAGCGCGTCCGTGTCGTAGTGCTGCGTGAACACGCCGCGCTCGTCGACGCCGTTCTCGAGGATGTCCTTCTTGATCTCGTCCGCCGCCGACTGCCAGCGCGCCGCGTGCTCCAGCTCGCCGCGGATCTCGGCGAGGCGCGCCCCGCGATCCGCCGCCACCCAGCACATCATCTTCGACGACGTGAAGTGCTTCGGCTCGCCGCGGATCTCCCAGATCCCCCGGTCGGGGTCGCGCCAGTTGGTCAGCATCGTCTCCACCTGGTGCTTCACGATCGGCCAGATCCGGTCGTCGAGGTGGTTGCGCGACTTCGTGTGAAGGTACATCGAGTCGAGCAGCGCGCCCCACACGTCGTGCTGGTCCTGCCTGTACGCGCCGTTGCCCACGCGCACCGGCCGCGCGCCCTCGTAGCCCGAGAGGTGGTCCAGCGTGAACTCGGGGATCTCGCCCTCGCCGTCGATCGCGTACATGATCTGGAGGTCGCCCTCCTCCGCGTCCGCGATGTCGGCGATGAAGTAGAAGAAGTCGTTGGCCTCCCAGTCGAAGCCGAGCGTGTAGAGGCCCCACAGCATGAACGTGGAGTCGCGGATCCAGGTGAAGCGGTAGTCCCAGTTGCGCTCGCCGCCCGGTGTCTCCGGCAGCGAGCTCGTGGCCGCGGCCACCAGCGCCCCGGTGGGCGAATAGGAGAGCCCCTTCAGCGTCAGCGCCGAGCGCTGGAGGTGGGTCCGCCACGGGTGGTCCGGGAAATTGCCGTGGTCGAGCCAGTGCTGCCAGTGGTGCGCCGTCCAGACGAGCCGCGCGTACGCCTCCTCGTAGTCATGCGGCGCCGGGTGCTCCGACCAGGAGAGCGCGACGAACAGCGTGTCGCCCTCCTTCATGAGCGTTCGCGCGGTCGCCCGCGGGCCCTCGAAGCCCATGTTCATGTCGCTCGTGAGGTGCAGCTCGATGTCGCAGTCGTCCGCGCGGCAGACCGCCTCGTGGTAGCCGGGCCCGGCGTACTCCCAGCTGCCCAGCTTGCGCGCGTAGTCGAAGCGTGGGTCGCAGTCCATCGTCACCTGGATCTCGCCGTTCACGCAGCGGAGCATCCGCAGCAGGACGTGGTCGGCGTCGTAGTCGGTGGGCGCGCGGCGGTGCGTCTGCGAGCGGTCCTGCTCGTGGTGCCACGGCCCGATCAGAAGCACGTCGCGCACGATGATCCAGCCGCCTGTGGTACCCCAGCTCGTCTCGAGGACGTTCGTGCCGGGCAGGTAGCGGCGCGCGGCCGGCACCTCCACGTCGGCCGGGGCGAGCCGGAAGCTCCCGGCGTCGCGGTCGAGGACCGCACCGAAGACGCTGGCCGAGTCGAAGCGCGGGAGGCAGAGCCACTCGACGTTGCCGTTGGGCGCCACCAGCGCACAGGTCTCGCAGTCGGACAGGAAGCCGTACTCGGCGATCGGCGGGAACGGGCTGGCGGTCACGCCCCGGTCCGGGGCCCACTCGGTCATAGCCGCGCCGCCGCCGCGGCGTCGAGGAGCGCCACCGTGTCGCCGTCCACGAGCGAGCCCGGGGCGCGCGGGTCAGGCGGGCCCGCGAACACGCGCTGGACCGCCTCGGCCTTGTCCTCGCCGGTCACGAGGAAGACGATCTGCCTGCTCGTGTTCACCACAGGAAAGGTAAGCGTGATCCGTGGGACCAGGGGCGCCATTCCGGGCGTCTCCACGCCCACGACGCGCCGCTCGCGCTCCCCGAGTGCGTCGTCGCCTGGGAAGAGCGAGCAGATGTGCCCGTCCGGACCGACCCCGAGCAGGATCAGGTCGAGCGCGTCGGGGCCGAACTCGTCGAGCTCGTTCTCGTAGGCGGTGGCCCCGTCCTCGGGGCCGAGCTCCCCGCGCATGCGGTGGACGGTCGCACCCCCGACGCGCGACAGCCACGCCCGCTCGGCCATGCCGAAGTTCGACTGCTCGTGGTCCGGGGGCACGCAGCGCTCGTCCGTGAACCAGAAGTCGACGCCCGACCAGTCCTCGCGCATATCGGCCGCAAGCTGGTAGGCGACCTTCGGCGTGGAGCCCCCCGTGAGCGCCACGTGCCCGGCGGCGGCGGCCAGGAGCTCGGCCGCCTCCTGCGCTGGGTCGTCGGAGACCCGGAGGTCGGCGTTCACCGGAGCAGCGCCTCGCCGCAGTCGAGCGCGCGGCGGTAGGCGGGGTCGCGCAGCAGCGCCTGGCGGATGCCCTCGCCGAGGATCCCGCCCTCACCCCTCGACGCGCCGAGCACGGTCCAGCTCTGCTCCTCGCCCTTCTTGTCGCGGCGGCGGGCGATCAGCCCGCCCGGGCCGCGGTCGAGCGAGATTGCCATACCGGACGAGGTGTGGATCTCCACCCCCGCCAGCCCCGGGACGTTCTGGCCCTCATCCGGCTCCAGCGCAAGCGACACGTCGTCGCGGTGGCCGTGCGCTCGCCCGCGGACCGCGCCGTTCACGGACATCAGCGTGCCGGTGCCCCAGCCCAGCCGCGACGCGAGCCAGCCGAAGAAGAGCACGCCGGCCACCCCCGAGTCGGGACGGTGGCGGACGGTCACGGCGTCGATCCGCAACAGCTCGTCGCGCCAGCGCGGCGGGTCGAAGGTGGCGGCCACACGCTCGCGCCAGGGCGTGGTGCGGAGCCAGGCGAGGTCGACGACGTAGGCCCCCTGGGCCAGCTCCTTGGCGCGGGCGAGCGCCGACACCGGGTCGGGCTCGTTGACCGAGTCGATCAGCACGACCTGCGCCAGGTGGAGCAGCGCGTCGAGTGCCTCGGGGTGGCCGTGGGGCGACCAGACCAAGGTCGGAAGGTCCGTCACGACCAGCGGGTCCACGATCGTGTCGAGCTTCGCGAGGTGCTTCTCGCCAATCTCCAGGATCACGCGCTCGCGCGTCATCATGAGCTCGCCCGGCTGCGGGTCACCCGCGACCGTCATCACCACGGAGGCGTCGATCGTCTGCCGCCCGGACTCGACCGTGCACAGGATGGTCCGCGACGCGTGGTAGCGGCCGACCTGCTCGAGCCGGTTCATGATCTCGCCGCGCCACTCGCGGTCGACCACCACGACAAGGTTGAGCACGCGAGCCGGCGCGTGCGCCCCCTCGCGGGCATGCTGCTCCTGGAGCAGGTGGCGGAGCGCCTCGTCGACGTCCGCCGGGGCGCAGTCCTCGGCGGACCAGACCGCGCCGGCGTCGGGGACCTCTGGCGCGACCCTTGCCACCTAGATCGCCCGCCAGTGGTGTCCCGGCGCGAGGATCTTGTCCGCCTCCTCGGGACCATGCGAGCCGGCGGGATACTCGGCCAGCGGCGCGTCGTCGTCCTCCCAGGAGGCGAGGATCGGGTCGATGATCCGCCACTGCGCCTCGACCTCGTCGTCGCGCGTGAAGAGAGTGGCGTCGCCGCGCATCGCGTCCATGATCAGCCGCTCGTAGGCCTCCGGCGACTGCGATAGGAACGAGGTCCCGTAGAGGAACTCCATGTTCACCGGGCGGATGCGCATCCGCGTGCCGGGGATCTTCGCGCCGAGCGAGAGCGACACACCCTCGTTCGGCTGCACGGTGAGGATCAGCTGGTTGGGCTGGACGCCGACCGACCCCTGGGCCTGGAAGGCCAGGTGCGGCACCGGCTTCAGCGTCACCGCGATCTCCGTGATCTTGCGGGCGAGCCGCTTGCCCGTGCGGAGGTAGATCGGCACGCCGGCCCAGCGCCAGTTGTCGACCTCGAGGCGCAGCGCCACATAGGTCTCGGTCTGCGAGTCGGGCGGCACGCCCTCCTCCTCGAGGTAGCCGACCGCCTCCTTGCCCTCGGCCATCCCGGCCGTGTAGCGGCCGCGCACCACCGCGTCCTCGGCGGGCGGCGCCACCGCGTGCAGCACCTTCACCTTCTCGTCGCGCACCTCGTCCGCGTCGAAGGTCACGGGCGGCTCCATGCAGAGCAGGCTGAGCAGCTGGAGCATGTGGTTCTGGACCAGGTCGCGGAGCGCTCCCGAGCTGTCGTAGTAGCCGGCGCGGCTGCCGATTCCGATGTCCTCGGACGCGGTGATCTGGACGTAGTCGATGAAGTTCCGGTTCCAGATCGGCTCGAACATGCCGTTCGCGAACCGGAACGCCAGCACGTTCTGGACGGTCTCCTTCCCGAGGTAGTGGTCGATGCGGTAGACCTGTGACTCGTCGAGCACCGACAGCACCTGGCGGTTCAGCTGCTGCGCCTCGTCCAGCCGCGTCCCGAACGGCTTCTCGATCACCACGCGCACCTCGGAGTCGTCGTGCCGGTCGAGCCCGTGCTCGCCGAGCTTCTCCACGATCAGCGCGAAGAAGCTCGGGGCTGTCGAGAGGTAGAAGATGCGGTTGAAGGCGATCCCCGCCTCCTCGTCGAACCTGCCGATCTCCTCCCGGAGCCCGTCGAAGACCGAGTCGTCGTCGAACGTGCCGGGGACGTAGCGGAGCTGCTCGAGCAGCTTTTCGAGCACCTGCTCGTCGGCAGGCCTGCGCGAGTACTGCTGGATCGACTCGCGCGCGACCTTGCGGTACTCGTCGCTCGACATGTCGGAGCGCGAGACCGAGATCAGGTTGAAGCGCTCGGGCAGCGCCCCCTCGTGTGCGAGGTTGTAGATCGCGGGCAGGAGCTTCCGGTGTGCCAGGTCGCCGGTGCCGCCGAAGATCACCAGCGTCGTGGGGTGCACCGGCAGGCGCTCGAGGCCCTCGACCAGCGGGTTCTCCTGCTGCATCACGGCCATCTGACTACTCCGCGTGCGGCTGGCTCTGTGCCGCGGCGTCGGCGGCGACCACCGCGTGGCCGCCGAACTGGTTGCGCAGGGCCGCGTTCACCTTGGCGGCGAACTCGCCCTGCCGGCGCGACGAGAAGCGCTCGTACAGCGAGGCGGTGATCACCGGGGTGGGCACGCGCCGGTCGATCGCGTCCTCGATCGTCCAGCGGCCCTCGCCGGAGTCCTCCACGTACGGCGCGATCGAGGCGAGGTCGTTGCCCTCCTGCTCGAACGCCCGCGCGGCGAGCTCGCAGAGCCACGAGCGGACCACGGAGCCCTGCATCCAGAGGTGAGCGATCTTCGCGTTGTCGAGCTCGTACTCACATGAGTCGAAGAGCGCGAAGCCCTCGGCGTAGGCCTGCATGATCCCGTACTCGATCCCGTTGTGGACCATCTTCACGTAGTGGCCTGCGCCGGTCGGTCCGAAGTGGCCCCAGCCCGGACCGTGCTCCTCTGTGGAGGGCGGCGCCAGGACGTCGAGGATCGGGCTGAGACGCTCGACGGCCTCGTCGGGACCGCCGACCATCATGCAGTAGCCGACGCTGATGCCCCAGACGCCGCCGCTGGTGCCGACGTCCACGTAGTGGATGCCCTTCGGCCGGAGCTCCTCCTGGCGGCGCTTGTCGTCCGTCCAGCGCGAGTTCCCGCCGTCGACGATCGTGTCGCCCTCGTCGAGCAGCCCGGCGAGCTCGGCGACGGTGCTCTCCGTGGGGCCGCCGGCCGGCACCATGATCCAGACCGTTCGCGGCGGGTCGAGCATCGAGACGAGCTCCTGCAGAGACGAGGCCCCGCTCGCCCCCTGGCCCTCCGCCGCCGCGATCGACTCGGGGTGGTGGTCGTAGACGACGCACTCGTGGTCCGAGTCGCGCTGGATGCGGTGCACCATGTTGGCGCCCATCTTTCCGAGCCCGACGAATCCCAGTTGCATCAGATCAACCTCCTGACCGCGTCCGGCCCGTCGATCTCCACCCTCACGACCTCTAGCCCGTGTGCCCGCAGCGTCTGCATGTCACCGAGCGCCTGGGCGTTCTTCAGGTGCTCGAACGAGTAGCCGGCCTCGGGAATCTCCACGTCGTCGGTGCCGCGCTGATAGAGCTGGATGAACAGCCCGTTCGCCGGGCCGCCCTTGTGGTACTGGCCGGTCGAGTGGAGGTAGCGCGGGCCGTACCCGAACGTGGTCGTGCACCTGGTGCGGTCGCGCAGCGCCACCCGCAGGTCCCGGACGGCGGAGTCGAACTCCTCGGACGGAGTCGCGTAGCCGAGGATCGCTATGTACTTCGGCGGCGACGCCTTCGCGAGCACGTCCTCGAGCGAGCCGGGGTCCTCCTCAGGCAGCCCCTCTTCGAGGATTCGCCCGGTGTTGTCCTTCGCCTCCTGCACATTCGGCTGGTCGAACGGGTTGATCCCGAGCGCCCAGCCCGCCACCGCGGTGGCGAACTCGGTCATGAAGAAGATCCGCCCGAGGTCCGCGGCGCCGCCTATCACCCGCCCGATCGTGGTCGGGTGGCCCGCGCGGCCGAGGGCCTCGACTGCGGCGTCCAGCTCGGCGTCGGGCTCGTCCTCGTTGCGCAGGTAGGCGAAGACGCGGTCGTCGCCGTAGACCTCCGGTGCCCCGAGCGGCTCGTCGGCCACGGGCAGGATGCCCCTGCCGTGCTTCCCGGTCGACTCCGCGATCAGCTGCTCGACCCAGAGCCCGAAGCTCGAGATCGGCTCCGAGACCACATAGGTGAGCTTGTCGCGGCCGTGGTGGGCGAACTCGCCCATCACGCAGCCGAGCCACAGGCCCGAGTTCGACTGCGGGGAGTCGAACTGCGCGCAGTTCTGCTCGGCCACCTGCGCCTGGTGGAGCATGCCCTCGATGTTCACGCCCGCAAGCGCCGCCGGCACGAGCCCGAAGTACGAGAGCACCGAGTAGCGACCGCCGATGTCGGGGTCGTTCTCGAACACGCGCCGGAAGCCGCGCTCGCGGGCCAGGTCGGCCAGAGGGCTGCCCGGGTCGGTGACCGCGCAGAAGCGCGACCCGTCGCCGCCCGTGCGCTCGAAGAAGTAGCGCATGTGCGAGAGCGTCTCGATGGTCCCGCCCGACTTCGACGAGACGATGAAGAGCGTCTTGTCGAGGTCGACCGCGCGCTCGGTCGCGAGCACGGCGCCCGGGTCGGTCGAGTCGAGCACGTGGAGTCGCATGCCGCCCGGCACGTGGCCGTAAGAGCGCCGGATCACCTCGGGGCCGAGGCTCGAGCCGCCCATCCCGAGGAGCACGGCGTGCTCGAGGCCGTCCGCCTTGGCCGACTCCGCGAACGCGTGCAGCTCGCCGGCGTGCTCCAGCATCTTCTCGCTGATCGTCAGCCAGCCGAGCCGGTTGCCGATCTCCGCCACCCCGGGACCGCCCCAGAGCGACTCGTCGTGCGCCCACACGCGCTGGGCCACGTCCTCGGCGTGAGCTCTGCGCACGCGCTCGACGATCGGCGGCTCGAGCTCGTCCGGGATCACGGACTTGATGGTCGTCGGCCGCTCGGTGACGATCCCCTCGCGCGCGAGCTCGATCCCGGCGATCAGGTCGTCGAAGGGCTCGACGAACTTGTCGATGCCCTGCTTCAGCAGCGTCTTCGTCACGTCGCCCATGTCGATCCCGGCCTGCGCGAGGCGCTCCAGGTCGGCCGACGGGTCCTGGTCCGCGGTGGCGCCGGTCACCTCGAGCTCCTCGGCGCACGCCAGGAGCGTGGGCATCGGCATCGTGTTCACCGTGTCGGGCGCAACGAGGGAGTCCACGTACTTGGTCTCGGGGTAGAGCGGGTCCTTCACGCCGGTGGACGCCCACAGCGGGCGCTGCACCGGCGCGCCCGCCTCGAGCAGTGCCGCGAAGCGCTCGCCGCGGAAGAGCTCCTTGAAGCGCATGTATGCGGCGCGCGCGTTGGCGATCGCGGCGATGCCGCGCAGCTCCTCGTTGCCCAGGTCCGCCAGCCGCTTGTCCACCTCGGTGTCCACGCGCGAGACGAAGAAGCTCGCCACGGAGTGCACGTCGAGTGACTTGCCGGCCTCGTGGCGGCGCTCCAGGCCGCGGACGTAGGCCTCCGCGATGGCGGAGTAGGACTCGACCGAGAACAGGAGCGTCACGTTCACGTTGATCCCGCCCGCGATCGTCTCCTCGATCGCCGGGACGCCCGCCTCGGTGCCCGGGATCTTGATCATGAGGTTCGGGCGGTCGACGCGCTCCCAGTACTCGCGCGCCTGCTTGATCGTCGCCTCGGTGTTGTGCGCGAAGCCGGGCTCGACCTCGAGCGACACGAAGCCGTCCGCATGGCCGGCTTCCTCCCAGACACCCCGGAGGACGTCGCAGGCAAGCTGGACGTCGAGGATCGCGATCTCGTCGTAGATCTCGCGGGCGTAGATGCCCTTGCCGGCCAGCTCCGCGATTTGCTCGTCGTAGTCGGTCGAGCCGAGGATCGCCTTCTCGAAGATCGCCGGGTTCGACGTGACCCCGCGGAGCGACAGCTCCCGCTCGAGGCGCTCGAGCTCGCCGCACGTGATCAGGCTGCGGCGGATCTGGTCCAGCCACACGCTCGTTCCCGCAGCGGTCAGCGCCGCGAGCCTCTCGTTAACTCCTGCTCCGACGCTCATGCCTGGACTCCTTTCTCAGGTGCGGGCGGAAACGCGCTCCACCACGGATCGTGCTCGTTCGGCGACCTTCTCCGGCGTGAAGCCGAAGTGCTCGTAGAGAGCGGGCTGGGGGGCGGAAGCGCCGAACGTGGTCATGCCGATCGCCTCTCCATCCTCCCCCACCCAGGTGCTCCAGCCAAGTGGCGATGCCGCCTCGACGGACACACGCGCGCGGACGTCCGGCGGCAGCACGCTGTCGCGGTAGTCCTGGTCCTGTTGGGCGAAGCGGTCGAGGCAGGGCGCGGAGACCACGCGCGTCGCGATCCCGTCCTCCTCGAGCAGATCCGCGGCCGCCACGCAGATGTGCACCTCCGAGCCGGTCCCGATCAGGATCAGGTCCGGCTCGCCGTTTGCGGCATCGCGGAGCACGTACGCGCCGCGGTGGATCGCGTCCTCGGGGATCTCGTCCGGATTCCAGACCGGCAGGCCCTGCCTCGTGAGCACGAGCGCCGTGGGCGTCTCGGTCTGCTCGAGCGCGAAGCGCCAGCCGAGCGCGGTCTCGTTTGCGCCCGCAGGGCGCACGCAGTAGATGTTCGGCTGCGCCCGCAAGGTGGCGAGCTGCTCGACGGGCTGGTGGGTGGGGCCGTCCTCGCCCAGGCCGATCGAGTCGTGCGTGAACACGTAGATGGTTGGAACCTCCATCAGCGACGCGATCCGCACCGCGGGTTTCATGTAGTCGAGGAAGTTGAAGAAGGTCGAGCCGAACGCGCGCAGGCCGTGCAGGACGAGGCCGTTGACGATCGCGCCCATGCCGTGCTCGCGCACGCCGTAGTGCACGTTGCGGCCGCTGTACTCGCCCCTGCTCACCGAACCGCCGTCGTCGATCAAGGTCAGCGTCGAGGGCTCGAGATCGGCGGAGCCGCTCACGAGGTGCGGAACCCGCGCGGCCGCCCACTGGATCACCTTCTGCGAGGCCCTGCGAGTCGCGACGTAGCCGTCGTCCGGGCTGAAGCGCGGGACGTCCGAGTCCCAGCCGTCCGGCAGCCGGCCCTGCATGATCAGGTCGAGCTCGGCAGCGGAGTCCGGCTCCGCCTCCCGGAACGCGCCGAGCCGCCGCTCCCAGTCCTCCACGAGCTGCCTGCCGCGCTCGGCGGCCGCCTTGAAGGGCTCGCGCGCCTCGTCGGGGACGTAGAACGTCTTGTCCTCGGGCCAGCCGTATACCTTCTTCGTGGCCTTGACCTCGTCCTGGCCGAGCGGCGAGCCGTGGGCCTGGTAGGTGTCCTGCTTGTTCGGGGCGCCGTAGCCGATGTGCGAGCGCACGATGACGAGCGAAGGCCTGTCGTCGGCGGCCTTCGCCTCCTCGGTCGCACGCTCGAGCGTCTCCACCGAGAGGTCCTCGCCCACGTCCTGCACGTGCCAGCCGTAGGCCTCGAAGCGCATGCCGACGTCCTCGCTGAACGCCCTCTCGGTCGGGCCCGAGAGCTGGATGTGGTTGTTGTCGAAGTAGACGATCAGCTTGCCAAGGCCGAGGTGCCCGGCGAGCGAGCAGGCCTCCGAGCCCACGCCCTCCTGGATGTCGCCGTCGCTCGCGATGACGAAGGTGTGGTGGTCGATCAGCTCGTGGTCGCCCGTGTTGAAGCGGGCGGCCAGCATCCGCTCGGCGAGCGCCACGCCCACCGACATGGCGACGCCCTGCCCGAGCGGGCCGGTGGTGGCCTCGATGCCCGGGGCGTCGCGGTACTCGGGATGCCCGGCGGTGGGGCTGCCCAGCTGGCGGAAGTTCTGGATGTCGTCGAGCGTGATGCCGTAGCCCGACAGGTAAAGCGTCGAATAGAGCAGCATCGAGGCGTGGCCGGCGGAGAGGATGAAGCGGTCGCGGTTGAACCAGTCGGGGTGGTCGGGGCTGTGCTCCATCACCTGCGTGTAGAGCGTGTAGGCGAGTGGGGCGAGCGCCATCGGCGTACCGGGGTGGCCGGAATTCGCCTTCTGGACCGCGTCCATCGACAGCGTCCGGATCGTGTTGATGGAGAGCTCGACGGTGCCGTCCGTGCTGGTCGTCATTCGATTCCTTCTGTAGTCGTGGCCTTCGAGTGGTCAGTATCGCGATCCCGCGCAAGTTCCAGGGCGGCGAGCAGCCCCGCGCCGATCACACCGGCGTCCGCGCCGCCCTCGGCGAGCTCTACGGAGACGCGTTTCCAGAGGGCCGGGAGAGCGCGGGCGCCCGCCTCTTGGATGGCCCGGTCGAGGAAAAGGTGCGACGCGCGCGAGAGCCCCCCGCCGATCGCCAGCCGCGAGGGCTCGAAGATGTTCACGTAGTTCGCAATCCCGATTCCGAGCATGCGCGCGAAGTTGTCCACCAGGAGGAGCGCGTCCGGGTCGCCCTCCTCCGCGGCGGCCACGAGCTCGGGCCCGGACACCTTGCCGTCCGGGCCGATGCGACTTGCGAGCGCGCTGTCGGGCTTGTCCTTCGCGAGCTCGGTGGCGTCGCGCTCGAGCGCCTGGCCGGAGCAGTAGGACTCGAGGCAGCCGCGGTTGGGGCAGTTGCCGGGGCACGGAGGGCCGTCGGCGTTGATGGCCATGTGGCCGAGCTCGGCGCCGAGTCCCTGGGCGCCGCGGAAGGTCATCCCGTCGATCACGACGCCCCCGCCCACGCCCGTCCCGAGCGTGAGCATGACCAGCTGGGTCTCGCCGACGATGTGCGCCTCCGCGAGCGCGGCGCAGTTGGCGTCGTTGTCCACGAACACCGGCACGCCGAAGCGCCGGCCGAGCTCCTCGCGGAGCGGCACGCCCTCGAGTGGGATGTTCACGCTGGTTTCGACGGTGCCCGTCTCGAAGTCGATCTGCGACGGCACGCCGACCCCGATCCCCTCCGGGTCGCCGGCCGCGCGCATCACGTCCCGGACGACGTGCTCGACGCCGTCGAGCAGCGCGTCAGTGCTCGCGGTGACCGTCGGGTGCTCAGCGGCGTGATTCGCGGTCACCCCCTCGACGGCGGCGACGGCGACCTTGGTGCCTCCTACGTCCACTCCCAGGACCACGCGGGATTCCTATCTCCGGGAACGCGGTCCCGCAAGCTTCGCGGATCGGCGACCGTCCTGTTCTTGGGTTGATATTCAACCCTTGGGCAGGACGGTCACTCACTTCAATGCCGTCGTTTGGCCGGCACCGCCACCCTCCTAGGAGCGGCTGCGGAAGTCGAGCGGCGCCTCGCCGCGCTGGCGCTTGAAGGCCTTGCTGAAGGCGAACTGGTCGCCGAAGCCGAGCCGGGCCGCGATCTCCTTGATCGAGAGATCGCTGAAGCGCAGGAGGCGCACCGCTTCGAGCATCACGCGGTCGAGGATGAGCTGCTTCGTCGGCTGCCCCGTGAGCTTCGTGAGCAGGCGCGACAGCGTCCCGGTCGTCACCCCGAGCTCCCCCGCGTAGTGGCTCGCCTCGTGGCTCACCGCGAAATCCCGCTCGAGCAGCTCCTGGAACCGCTGGTACAGCTGAACATCCGTCCCGGTCGCCCCGCCCTCTTCGAGCTGGCCCTCGCGCCAGCGCTGCGCCCATAGGAGCGCCGCCGACAGGAGGTGGCTGCGCAGCTCCGCGGACTCCGGTCCGGCGGGGCGCTCCAGCTCCACCCGCAGGAGGTCGAGCAGGGCGTCGAAGCGCATCGCGTCGTCCTCGGGGACGTTCAGCGGCGTGCACGCCTGGCCGGAGAAAAGCCAGCGCCGCGAGCCGGTGAGCCACCCGTCGTCGAAGCGGGCCACCATCCCGCTCGCGTGGTCGGCGCGCTGGAACTGGTGGACCTGTCCCTTCGCGATCAAAGTGAGCGTGTGCGGACCGAATTCGACCGGCTCGCCGTCGATGAGGTGCCGCCCGCTCCCCTCACGCACCCAGATCAGCTCGTGGTAGGCGTGGCGGTGCGGCTCGCGCACGTCCCCGTCGCCGATGCTCCGGAATTCGAACCCGAGCACCTGAAGGGAGTCCGCCTCGGCGGGAAGATCGTCGACCGTGGGCTCGGCCATTCCCCACATTGAAGAGAATCCGGGAATGAACCTCGACGCCTTCCCGCGCCAGTCCCTCCTGTTCGGCCCCTCGCCGGTGCACCCGCTCGACCGCCTGACGGCCCACCTTGACGGCGCGCGCCTGTGGGCGAAGCGCGACGACTGCAACAGCGGGCTCGCGTACGGCGGCAACAAGACGCGCAAGCTGGAGTACCTCGTGCCGGATGCCCTTGCCAAGGGCTGCGACACGCTTGTGTCGATCGGCGGCGTGCAGTCGAACCACACGCGCCAGGTGGCGGCCGTCGCGGCTCGGATGGGACTTAAGTGCGTGCTCGTGCAGGAGAGCTGGGTGGACTGGCCCGATGTCGCCTACGACCGCGTCGGGAACATCCAGCTGTCGCGCCTCATGGGCGCCGACGTCCGTCTGGTCCAGGCCGGGTTCGGCATCGGCTTCAAGGAGAGCTGGGAGCAGGCGCTTGCGGACGTCGAGGCCGCGGGCGGCAAGCCCTACGCGATCCCGGCAGGTGCGTCGGACCACGAGCTCGGCGGGCTCGGGTTCGCGCGCTGGGCGCAGGAGGTCGCGGAGCAGGAGCGGGAGCTGGGGGTCTTCTTCGATACGGTGATCGTCTGCTCGGTCACGGGCAGCACGCACGCGGGCATGGTCGCCGGTTTCGCGGCGCAGGAGGCCGAAAGGCGCGTGATCGGGATCGACGGCTCGGCCAAGCCGGCCGAGACGCGCGAGCAGGTGGCCCGGATCGCACGGAACACGGCCGAGCTGATCGAGGTCGGCCGCGAGCTGCGCGACGACGAGATCGTGCTAGACGACCGCTACCACGCCGGCACGTACGGCATCCCGGACGAGCAGACGCTCGAGGCGATGCGCACGGCCGGGCGCCTCGAGGGGATGATCACCGACCCCGTCTACGAGGGGAAGTCGATGGCGGGCATGATCGACCTCGTCAACCGCGGTGAGATCGAGAAGGGCTCGAACGTGCTCTACGCGCATCTCGGCGGCCAGCCGGCGCTGAGCGCCTATGCGGGGCTGTTTCGCTGATGGCGGAGGAGATCGTCCGGCTGGCTGGCCGCTCGGGTTCGAGCTGACAAGATCACGTTCCTCGGGTTCTTCCGCACCGAGGAGGATGCCCTCGTCGCCGTGAGCTCCCCACGCACATGATCCCTTCGGACACGCACATCGGAAAGGTCCGCCTGCGGGTGGCCGACGTCGACGACCTGACGACGTTCTACGAGCGGGTCATCGGCCTGCGCGCGGTCGAGCGCGCCGGTGAGCTGGTCCGTCTCGGCCCCGAAGGCGGCGAGCATCTGATCGAGCTCCTATCGGCGCCCGGCGCGCCCCCGGCCCCCAGCTTCAGCACCGGGCTGTTCCACCTGGCGATCCTTGTGCCCGGCCGCTTGGAGCTTGCGCGCTCGCTCCAGCGCGTGGCCGGCGCCGGCTGGCGCCTCACCGGCGCCTCGGACCACCTGGTGAGCGAGGCGCTCTACCTCCAGGACCCGGAGGGAAACGGCATCGAGATCTACCGCGACCGCCCCCGCGACCAGTGGGGCCACGACGGCGACGAGCTCCGGATGGCGACGCTCCCGCTGGACCTGGAGAGCGTGCTCGGCGAGCTCGACTCCGGCGAGCACGCGGCGAACGGAATGCCCTCGGAGACGAAGATGGGGCACGTGCACCTGCAGGTGGCCGACATCCCGCCGGCCGAGGGCTTCTACAACGGCGCGCTCGGCCTCGACGTGATGGTGCGCTCCTATCCGGGCGCGCTATTCCTCGCAGCCGGCGGCTACCACCACCACCTGGGCCTGAACACCTGGCAGAGCGCGGGCGCGCCGCCGCCGCCGGAGGGCGCCCTGGGCCTGGACCGCTACGAGCTGGTGCTGCCCGACGCGGCTGCGCTCGACGCCGCGGCGGAGCGCCTCGGCGAGAGCGGCGACCCCGTGCGCCTGGATGAGGGCGTGCTGGCGACCGATCCGTCGGGGAATCGGGTGCTGCTCACGGCGCAGGCCTAACCGCGGACCGTTCGCGGGCGCCGGCGAACGGCAGCGGTGAAGGGTGTGTTTCTTTGCAAGCGTCCTGGTTTGGGCTGCGTAGAGCAGCCTTAAGCAGGACCGTCGATGTCCTCAATGCTGTCGTTAGGCGGCTGGGGCCGGCTCGGTCGCCGGGGTCCCGGGCTCCGGCGCCGGCGCCTCCCCGATCGCGTGCGCTCCTCCTCCCGGGCCCGAGGGCCACCAGACCTTGTCGCCGATCAGCTCCACCGCGGCCGGCACCATGATCGTTCGCACCACGAATGTGTCGAGCAGGATGCCGAGGGCGACCAGGAAGCCCAGGTTGAAGGTGAACGTCACGGGCAGCGTCATCAGCACCGAGAAGGTGCCGGCCAGGATGATTCCGGCGCTCGTGATCACCGCGCCGGTCGCCGCCAGCGCGCGCAGCATCCCCGCCCGTGATCCGTGGCGGCGCGCCTCCTCGCGCACCCGGCTCATCAGGAAGATCGTGTAGTCGATTCCCAGCGCCACCAGGAAGATGAACGAGAAGGTGGGCAGCGAGTTGTCCACGCCGGGGTCGCCCACCACGTACCGGATGAACACCAGCGAGATCCCGAGCGTGCCGAAGAACGAGGCCACCACGCTCGCGATCAGGACCAGCGGGGCGACGATCGCCTGCAACAGCACCGCGAGGATCAGCGCGATCACCGCGAGCGCGATCGAGACGATGAGCTTCAGGTCCCGGGTGGTCGAGGCGTCGTAGTCGTACTGGATGGCGGTGCCGCCGCCGACGAGCGCGCGCACCCCACCCGGAAGGTCGTCGAGGCGGTCCCTCAGCTCCGGCACGCTCTCGAGCGCCTTCGACGCGTACGGGTCCGACCTCAGGACCGCCGACAGCTCCCCAATCGAACCGTCCTCAGAGCGCTCTTGGAATGGGAGTGACGGTCGCAATGTCCGGCACGGCCGCCAAGCGCTCCCGCACCAGCTGGGCGTCGGCCGCCGTGACCGCACCGCCCTCCCGCTCAACCAGCACCGTCATCGGCGAGCTCGTGCCTGCCGGGAAGGCGCGCTCCATCACCTTGAACCCGTCCACGCTGTCGGTCTGCTTCTTGAAGAAGCCGGTCACGCTGTAGCTCTCCTGGTAGGCCGTGAGGCCGAGCGCCCCTACGGCGAAGAGAGCGACTGTCACCGCGAGGGCGATCCCGGGCCGCTGGAGCACCCGGTCGCCGACACGGCGCCAGACGCCTGAGCGCGGCCGGCGGTCGGCATCGGGGTCGTACTCGACGATGGCGCGCCGCGGCCAGAAGCCTCGGCGCCCGGTGATGGTCAGGATCGCCGGCAGCAGCGTGAGGCCCGCGCAGAACGCGACGGCCACACCGATCGCCGACACTGGCCCGAGCGAGTGCACCGAGCCGGTCTCGGCCACCAGCAGCACGAGCATCGCCATGCAGACCGTGAGGCCGCTCGCCAGGATCGCGGGCCCGGCGCGGCCCACCGCCCGCGCCATGGCGGCGTGCTTGTCCTCGTGGCGGCGGAGTTCCTCGCGGTACCGCGACACGAGCAGCAGGCAGTAGTCCGTGCCTACGCCGAACATCAGGACGACCAGGATGCTCGTGGCGTCGCTCGACACCTCGGCGCCGCTCTTGGCGTACAGGTAGATGAGGCCCTGCGCGAGCGCGTACGAGAAGCCCACGACCAGCAGCGGCACGATCGCGATCACGGGCGAGCGGTAGATGGCGCCGAGCAGGAACAGCACGAGCAGCGTCGTGGCGATCACCAGTGCGGCGTCCGGCGACGATCGCGGCGGGCCTCCGCATCGCCCGACATACCTAGCAGCCGGACCCGCGCTGGTCGCATCGGCGTAGTCGGGACAACATGGAGCTGGCGGTCCGCATCGCGCTCGGCCTGGCCATGGCGGCGGGGAGCCTCCAGGTCCACTGGCACGAGTCGACAGCAGTGGGAAGCCACACCGCCGGCCGCCTGGAGCACGGCGTCCGGCTGCCGTCCGAGGGGCGCACGTTCTTCACCTGGGACCCCGTGCTGCGGCGCTCGCCGAACCGCGCCTGGCGGCGCTGGGGCACCGACCGCCTCGTGCGCGTGGTGCTGGGAGTGGCGCGCGACTTTCATGCCGCCCACCCGCGCGCCCCGCGCATGGCAGTCGGCGATCTCAGCAGGCCGCACGGCGGCGACTTCGGTCCGCGCTTCGGCTACATCGGCCACGCGAGCCACCAGAACGGGCTCGACGTGGACGTCTACTACCCGCGCGCGGACGGACGCGAGCTGGCCCCGCGCTACGCCTCCGAGATCGACCGCGCGCTCTCGCAGGAGCTCGTGGATCGCTTCTTGAGGGCCGGGGCCGAGGTGGTCTTCGTCGGGCCGAACACGGGACTGACGGGGCCGCCGGGGCGCGTGCAGGCGCTAGTGCATCACGACAATCACGTGCACGTGCGCCTTCCCTAGCTCGCCAGGCGCGGGCGCGGCGGGTGCGCGAACAGGCGCCACAGGCCCGCCTCGGGCATCCGCTCGACGGCGAGGCCGGCGGCCAGGCAGTCGGCCTCCAGCATCGACACGAGTCGCGGCTCCGGGGGGAAGCGGCTGATGGCGACGACGGTGCGCACGCGGACGGCCACGGGCCGCTCCTCGATCCACAGGACGACCACCGGCGGCACCAGCAGGGGCCGCCCCGAACGTGGGTCGGTGGTGGGCGACGACTCGCGCAGCTCCACCTCGAGGCCTCCGCGGCTGAGCGGCTTTGCCCCCAAGAACGCCTGCACCGCACGCCGCTCTCCGATCACGATTCGAAGGTAGGTGCGATCGGAAAGCGTCGCTCTCCGCCATGTGTCTATGGACGCGGCCCGCCGCCGTAGTGTGGGCGTCCATGAACCCGCTTCCGATCAGGGCTTTCGCGCCTGGACGCGTGAATCTGATCGGCGAGCACACGGATTACAACGAGGGCCTCTGCCTGCCTTTCGCCATCGAGCTCGGGGTCACCGTGACAGCGGAATTGCGTGACGGGCGCGAGATCGGGGCCCCCGGCCTGCCCCGCGATGACCCCTACCTGCGCGGCGCCGCTGCCGAGCTGCGCGCGGCCGGCGTCGAGGTGCCCGGGTGCACGCTCGAGGCGGCGAGCGACCTCCCGCAGGACGCCGGCCTCTCCTCCTCCGCGGCGCTGTGCGTGGCGCTGGTGCTCGCGCTGTGCGGCGTCGCGGGCGCCGAGCCGCCGGCGCCCGTCGAGCTGGCGCGGCTCTGCTCGAGGATCGAGAACGAGTACGCCGGCGTCCAGACGGGGCTGCTCGACCAGCTCGCCTCGCTGCTCGGGCAGGAGGGTCGTGCCGTCCGGCTCGACATGCGCTCCTTCGATGCGCAGCCGGTCGACCTCGACCTCGCCGGCCACGTGCTCGCCGTGCTCGACTCTGGCGCACCGCGGGCTCTCGCCGGCTCGGGCTACAACGAGCGCCGCGACGAATGCCGCCGCGCCGCCGAGCAGCTCGGCGTCAAGTCGCTTCGTGACGCGCGCGACGGCTCGGGCCTCCCCGACCGGCTCGCGCGCCGAGTCCGACACGTGATCACCGAGAACGAACGAGTCGATGCCGCTGTGGCGGCGCTACGCGCCGCAGACCCCGCGGCGCTCGGGTGGCTGCTCGACGCGTCCCACCGGAGCCTCCGCGACGACTACGAGGTGTCGGTGCCGGAGGTCGAGCGCACGGTCGCGGCCTGCCGCGAAGCCGGCGCGCTCGGCGCGCGCATCATGGGCGGCGGGTTCGGCGGCTCCGTGCTCGCGCTGTTCCCGCCGGACGCCGACCTCCCCGAGGGCGCCATCCGGGTGAGCCCCGGTCCGGGCGCTCGGCTTCTCTGGTAAAACCACGACCGTGGACCGCCGCCTGGCCTACAAGAACCTGCGCACCGGCCTGATCGCGGGCGCGATAGCGATCATCGTCTTCGCGCTCAGCTGGGTCGTGGGGCTGGTCTACTGATGGCCGACGAGGTGCGCGTCTCCGATCCTGAGGCCGAGGAGGCCGGCGAGGCGATCCATCTTCCGGGCCCGTCGTACCAGCCCGTGGTGCTCGCGTTCGGCGTGATGCTGGTCGTGACCGGCATCGTGCTGTTCCCTCCCGGGGCGGTGATCGGGGGCGTGATCACGCTGGTCACCCTGTACCTCTGGATCCGCGACACGCGTCGCGATATCTCAGAGCTGCCGCTGGAGCACTGAGCGCTCAGGCGCTCTGGGGCACATCCCGCGGCAACTCGGAGGTCGCACCGTCCTTGACCCAGCAGCGAACGATGTCGCGCATCGAGAGCACGCCGACCATCTCGCCGCCGTCGACGACCACGAGGTGACGGAAGCCGCCGCGCACCATCGCCTCGGCCGCCCGTTCAAGCGACCAGTCGGGCGCGGCGAAGGTGAGCTCCGGAGAGAGGTGGTCGCGGACGAGCTCCGCGTTCGGGTCCTGCCCGCTGCCGACCGATTGCAGGACGTCGCGCTCGGTGATGATCCCGGGCCCGGGCTGCTCGGGATCGATCACGACGGCCGCGCCCACCTTGCGCTCTGACATGGCGCGCGCCGCGTCGTGCAGGCTGGCGCCGGGCGAGACGGTCACGACCGTGCTGCTCATGCCAGTCCGGACCTGCATACATGTCAAATCTAACCGATGGCCGTTCGGCAAGCAGCGGGCGGTGCCCGCTGCGCAGCCATGTGATCCGATCCCTGAGAACGCCCGTATCCCTCTACGTGCGGGCATCCACGGTGCAGCGCCGTCGTGATCTCTTCAGCGAGGCTCTCGAGGTGATCGCCCGCCGCCATGGGGATCCCGACCTGACGCTGGCGAGCGTGGCCCACGAGATCGCGACCAGCCGGCGCCAGCTCCAGCGCGCGCTGGCTGAGGTGGGCGGCACCAGCTTCAGCCGCGAGCTTCAGCGAGTGCGGATGGAACGGGCCGCCGAGCTGCTCCTCGGAGGCTCGCTGCCGGTCCAGGTGGTGGCCGGCGCAGTGGGTTACAGGCAAGCGGCCCAGTTCGCGAAGGTCTTCCGGCGCCACCACGGGGTCTCACCTTCGATGTTTCGGCGCTCGTCGGATCAGCTCGCCGCCTGAGGCAAGCGCCGGGCGGTGCTCGGCGCGCAGCCACGCGCATCCCCCCTAGCCAATAAACTCGCGCGCCGTGACCGAGAGGGAGCGCGTTCAGGCGGACGAGGCCAAGGGCCCGCCCGACGAGGATCCGCGGATCGCGGGCGAGAAGCACCCGGTCGCGCGCATGATCGGGATCGGGGTCCTCGCGTCGCTGGTCGGAATCGCCATCACGCTCTGGATCGACTGGTTCCCGGAGAACGCGTCGACCTCGGCCACCAAGATCGACAACCTCTATGACGTCCTCCTGATCTGCTCGGTGCCGGTCTTCATCCTCGTGATGACGATCGCCATCTACTCGGTCGTCCGCTTTCGCGCCAAGCCGGGCGACATGGGCGACGGCCCGCCGATTCACGGCAACACCCGGCTCGAGATCATCTGGGTCACGATCCCCTTCATCATGGTCACGGCGCTCGCGATCTACGGGTGGATCACGCTCGAGGACATCGAGGCGAAGCAGAAGGACGAGATGGTGGTGAACGTGACCGGGCAGCAGTTCACGTGGAACTTCCAGTACCCGTCCGAGAAGGTCGAGACCAAGGAGCTGGTGCTCCCGGTGGACCGCCCGGTCGAGTTCAAGATCCGGTCCAAGGACGTGATCCACTCGTTCTGGGTGCCTCAGTTCCGGCTGAAGTCGGACGCCGTGCCGGGGCTCACCACGAAGATCCGGGTCACCCCGGACAAGGTGGGCCACTACGAGGTGGTGTGCGCGGAGCTGTGCGGCCTCGGCCACTCGACCATGCGCCAGTTCGCGCGCGTGGTGCCCGCGAGCGAGTTCCAGGCCTGGATCAGCGACCAGAAGAAGGCCGCGGGCGGCGGCGCCGCCGGCGGCGGTGGCGGCGGGGGCGCCGCACCGAACGCCGAGGAGATCTTCACCTCCGCCGGCTGCTCCGGCTGCCACACGCTGGCGGCCGCCGGTGCAACTGCCAAGGTCGGTCCCAATCTGGGCAAGCTCGGAGACGTGGACGCGAACTTCATCCGCACCTCGATCGAGGACCCGAACGCCGACGTGACCAAGGGCTACAAGCCGAACATCATGCCGCAGGACTTTAAGAACAAGCTCTCCAAGGAGGAGATCGACGCGCTTGTGAAGTACCTTCTGGAGTCGCAGGAATGACGCTGACGAAGAGGCTCCTCGCACCCGGCTGGTACCGCGCCGCGCTCGGCATCTCCCTGGGCTTTGGCCTGGGCATGGGCATCGTCGTGGTCGTTCGCGCTCTCTACGGCTGGGACCCGATCGTGGACTGGGACGCGATCATCACGGTCGGCGCTCTGGTCGGCGCACCGCTCGGCTGGCTGGTCGGCATCGGGTGCTTCGACTACTGGTTCCGCTGGGCCTCGGGCGCGCCCACGATCCCCGAGGACCACTCGGGCCACGGCGCCCACGGCTGGCGCGACTACTTCCGCGTGAACACCGATCACAAGGTGATCGGGATCCAGTACATCTGCACCACCTTCTTCTTCTTCATCGCCGGTGGGCTGATGGCGATGCTGATGCGCGCGGAGCTCGCGCAGCCGGGCACGCAGTTCGTGGACCCGAACACCTTCAACGGGCTTTTCTCGGTGCACGCCTCGCTGATGATCTTCCTGTTCATCATCCCGGTGTTCGCCGGGATCGCGAACTACGTGATCCCGCTGATGATCGGCGCGCCGGACATGGCGTTCCCGCGGCTGAACGCGCTCTCCTACTGGATGCTGCCCGCGGCCGGCGTGATGATGCTGTGCTCGTACTTCGCCGAGGGCGGCGCCTTCGCGACCGGCTGGACCGCCTACGCCCCGCTCTCGACAGACACGCCGCTGGGACAGCAGTTCTTCACCCTCGGCGTGCAGTTCGCGGGTGCGTCTTCGATCGCCACGGCCCTGAACTTCCTGGTCACGATCATCACGATGCGGGCGCCCGGCATGACGTTCTGGCGCATGCCGCTGCTGGTCTGGGCGAACTTCACGACCTCGCTGCTCGTCGTGATCGCCACCCCGTTCATCGCCGGCTCGCAGTTCTTCGTGCTGCTCGACCGGACGGTCGGGACGCACTTCTTCGACCCGGGCCAGGGCGGCGACGTCCTGATGTACCAGCACGTCTTCTGGTTCTACTCGCACCCGGCCGTCTACATCATGATGCTGCCGGGCTTCGGGATCATGAGCGAGGTCATCTCGACGCATGCCCGCAAGCCGGTGTTCGGCTACCGGATGATGGCGTTCTCACTGGTGGCGATCGTGATCCTCGGCTTCACGGTCTGGGCGCACCACATGTTCGTGTCGGGAATGCAGAGCTGGGTCCGCATCCCGATGATGATCACGACGATGTTGATCGCGGTGCCGACCGGCATCAAGATCTTCTCCTGGCTGGCGACGCTGTGGAGAGGCGTGATTCACCTGCGAACGCCGATGCTGTTCGCGCTCGGCTTCATCACGATGTTCACCCTGGGCGGGATCAGCGGGATCATGCTCGCCGTCGTGCCGTTCGACATCCACGTGTCGGACACGTACTTCATCGTCGCCCACATCCACTACGTGCTGTTCGGCGGCTCGGTGTTCACGATCTTCGCCGGGATCTACCACTGGTTCCCGAAGATGACGGGCCGGATGTACGACGAGACGCTCGGGCGGATCCACTTCTGGCTGTCGTTCTTCTTCTTCAACCTGACCTTCGGCCCGATGCACTTCGTGGGCATCGACGGGATGCCGAGGCGGGTGGCCGACTACGCCGAGCAGTTCGCCACCTGGAACGCGATCATCTCGATCTCGGCGTTCATCTTCGGCGCGACGTTCCTGATCTTCCTCTACAACATGATCGCCTCCTGGCGGCACGGCCCGCTGGCCGAGGGCAACCCGTGGCGCGCGCACTCGATCGAGTGGCAGGTGTCCTCCCCGCCGCCGGTCTTCAACTTCGACGAGGTCCCGACCGTGGTCGGCGGCCCGTACGAGTACGGCGTGCCGGGCGCGGTCCACGCGGTGTTCAGGGAGAAGGAGCCGGCTCCTGCGGGCGCGGTGCCGGCGCCGGCCGGAGGAGGCGGCGCTCCCCCGCCGGTTGACGAATGAAGCGGGTCCTGGTCGTGGCGAACGAGACGGTGGCGGGCAAGCCGCTGATCGACGCCGTGAGGAGGCGGGCGGAGGGCGAGGAGGTCCGCGCCCACGTGATCAGCCCGCAGAATCAGCCGAAGCACGGCTACGTGATCTACGACGAGCACGTGCGCGACGCGGCTCAGAACCGCCTCGAGATGACGCTCGCGCTGCTGCGTGAGGCCGGGATCCAGGCGGACGGCGAGGTGATGGATCCCGACCCGTACTCGGCCGTCATGGACGCTCTGGGCGAGCAGGACTACGACGAGATCGTGATCTCCACCCACCCGGAGACGCGCTCGGGCTGGCTCCGGCAGGGCCTCGTGGACCGGGTGCAGCGCGCGGCACGGCGCCCCGTGGAGCACGTGGTGGTGGACCTCGACGCCGAGCGCGACGACGTGAAGCGCACGCTCGTCGTGGCCAACCAGACGATCTCGTCGCGGCCGCTGCTGGACGCGCTCAAGCGCAAGGCGAGGGAGGAGCCACGGCGCTTCATCGTGATCGCGCCGCAATCGGACACAGATGGCGAAGGCGATCCGCACGAGAGACTGGCGCGGACGCTGGAGGAAATGGAGCGGGCCGGCCTCGAGGCGGTCGGCCAGGTGGAGCACCACGACCCATATACGGCCATCCAGAACGCGTTGCAGTTCTACGCACCCGACGACATCGTCATCTCGACGTTCCCAGAGACCCGTTCGGGCTGGATGAGGAGCGACCTGATCGGCCGGGTGCAAGCCTCGACCCACAAGCCCGTCGAGCACGTGGTGAGCGAGGAGGGCTGATGGAAGCTGCTGCCCACGTCGAGCCTCACCATGGCCCGCCTGCCGCGAACGTCTCGTCGCGGGTCGAGGCGCAGTTCCTGGGGATGCTCCTTTTCATCATCTCCGAGGTCATGCTCTTCGGAGCGTTCTTCACGGCCTACTTCTTCGTCAGGGTCGTGGCGGACTCGGGCTGGTTCCCGATCGAGGGCGTGGGCCTGCCGAAGGCCATCGCCGGCGTGAACACGGCGATCCTGGTCTCCTCCAGCTTCACGATGCACTGGGCACTCGAGGGCGCGCGCAACGAGAACCGCAACGCGCTGCGGGTCGGGCTCCTGACCACCGCGCTGCTCGGCCTCACGTTCCTCACGGTCCAGGTGAACGAGTACGTGCACATCGGCTTCGCCCCGCACGACCACGCCCAGGGCACGATCTTCTACGGCCTCACCGGCCTGCACGGCGCCCACGTCTTCGTCGGGCTGACGCTGCTGACGTTCGCGACGATCCGCGCCTTCCGCGGCCACTTCACGGCGAAGGAGCACCGCGGCGTCGAGGTGCCGGGCATCTACTGGCACTTCGTCGACGTGATGTGGATCATCGTGTACTCGACGGTCTACATCCTCTAGCCGGATGCTGAACCCGCTGCGCTCAGAGCAGGAGGCCTTCCGCTTTCTGCTCTACGTCGCCGTCGTCATGGCAGTGATCGTCGGCATCGTGCTCCTCGTGCGCGCGCTGTAGTGAGCGCCGACCTGGAGCTCGCACAGCGGGCGGCACGGGCCGCGGGCGAGGTGCTGATGTCGTACTACGGGCGGGCGGCCGAGGGGCTGGCGTCGAAGACCTCGCCGACCGACCCGGTGTCGGACGCCGATCGTGAGGCGGAGCGCACCATTCGGGAGCTGCTCCTGAGCGAGCGGCCCGAGGACGGGCTCGTCGGCGAGGAGGGCTCGCGCATCGAGGGCGAGCAGCCCCGGCGCTGGATCGTCGATCCGCTGGACGGGACGGTGAATTTCCTCTACGGGCTCAGGGCCTGGGCCGTGAGCATCGCGTTGGAGGATGCCGAGGGTCTTGCCCTCGGCGTCGTGTTCAACCCCGTCAGCGGCGAGTGTTTCAGCGCGCTGCGCGGTGGAGGGGCGGAAGTGAACGGGCGCTCGATCCACGTGACTCAGTGTCCGGCGCTCGATCGCGCGATGGTGGCAACGGGCTTCTCATACGAAGCCGACCGCCGTCGCGAGCAGGCCGAGCTCCTCGTGGAGCTGCTCCCCAGGATCCGCGACCTCCGCCGCGCCGGCGCCGCCGCGCTGGACCTGGCCTTCGTGGCCGCCGGCCGCGTGGATGCCTTCTACGAGCGCGGCCTGAAGCGGTGGGACGAAGCGGCGGGTCGCCTGCTGGTCACGGAGGCAGGCGGAATCGTGGCGGACCTCGACGGAGAGCCCCGCGGGGTCATCGCGGCCGCCACTCCCTCGCTGCTCGAGGAGCTGAGGACGTTCGTGGCCTAGCCGCCCTTCTGCAGCAGGTAGTCGATGATCGCCTTGATCTGCTTGTCGGTCAGGCGGCCCTTGAAGGAGGGCATCACGTTGCCGAAGCCCTTCACGAGGTAGGCGTCCGGCGTCTCTAGTGACTCGCGGATGTAGTCCTCGGCCGACTTGCCGGGCTCGCGTTGTCCGGCAGCGGTCTTGAGGTCGTTCAGATTCGGGCCGATCGTGCCGTTCGAGCCCGCCGGGCTGAACGTGTGGCAGCCGGCGCAGCCGGCGGCGGTGAAGATCTGGTCGCCGGTCTTGGCCTGCGCCAGGCCGGCGGTGGCGAGCGCCCCCTCGTCGCTGCCCTTGCGGTCGGCGGCGTAGCCCACGTAGGCAGCGACGTCGCTCGCGTCGGCGTCCTGCACGAGCCCCGCCGGCATCACGCTGTCGCTGCGTGGATGCAGGATCTGCCGGTGGACGATCCCCTCGATCGTGTCCCTGTCGAAACCGTCGGCGAGCGCGGCCTGGAACGCCGTGTCGAGGCTCGGGCCGGTCGTCCCCGCGGTGCCCGCCCGCGCCAGCGTGTGGCACGACCCGCACTTCTCGACGAACTTGGCCTTGCCGTTTTCGAGGTCCGGCTCGTTACGGCCGCAGGCGCCCAGCGGAAGCCCGAGCGCGACCGCGCAGAGCGGCGCCAGAACGGCAAGAACCGTGTTGCGGGTGAGGCTCACGGGGCGGGAACACTATCCGCTCGGGTGGCCGGACGCGGCGTCGATTACGCCCCTTGCGACGCTCTCCCAGGAGTACTGTCGGGCGGCCTCTGCGGCGAGCGCGGCGCGCGCGCTTTCCCGCTCGCCGGGGCCGAGTTCCAGCCACTCGACGAGCTTCGAGGCGATCTCCCTCACGGCTCCGGGGCCCACGTCGAACGACATCAGCGGGCGCAGGTGCTCCGGCAGAGCGGGCCGTAGCGTCGCGGTGACCTCGGCCATCCCGGAGTGGTTCGCCGACAGCGGGAGGGCGCCGCAGGCGGCCGCCTCGGCGGCCACCATCCCGAACGACTCGGGGAAGGTCGACGGCATCACCTGCGCCTCGCAGGCCGGCAGCAGCATCGGTAGGTCGTCGTGCTCGAGCCTGCCGGTGAAGTGGATCCGGTCGCCGGCGGCCGGCGCGGCGCGCAGCCAGGCTTCGTCGATCGAGTCGAGGAACGCGTTCAAGTACTTCAGCTCGCCCGCTGGGCCGCCCTCGAGCTCCCGGCCGCCCGCGGCGATCTCCTTGAGCGAATCCACGTCCCGCGCCCGGAGCGCGTCCACGAAGCGCTCGAGCGCGTCCCTGTATGTGCCGAAGCCCACGACCACCAGGCGGGCCTCGGGCACGCGGCCCACGACGAGCGGCCAGGCGGCGAGCAGCAGGTCCACGCCCTTCGAGACGATCAGCTTTCCGACGTAGCTGACGATCCGGTCGCTGGAGAGGTCGATCAGGCGGAGCACCTCCGCCGAGCCGTGCTCGCCGCCCCACGCCGCGGCCGGCCGCGACGCCAGCTGCTCCAGGTCGGGCTCGCGCTGCCGGAACTCGTGCACATCCACCCCGGGCGGGCCGAGGCGGGTGCGCTCGGGCAGCGACGGCTCGTCGGCCAGCACCTCGAACAGCGAGTTCCCGGTGTGCTGAGAGCCGACCAGCACGCCCGTCGCGCCGCGGATTCCCTCCAGCGCGTAGGGCAGGAAGCGCTCGGGGTTCGGCCGCACCGTGTACTCGAGGGCGCTGCCGTGGATCTTCACGGCGTAGGGCACCCGTCCCTCCAGCGCCCGGGCCAGGATCACGGGGCCCATCACGAGGTGGTTCGCCAGAGCGACGTCCGCGACGGGCGCCGCGCGCACGGCCTCGACGTTCGCGTGCAGGTAGTGGTCGAGCTCGGCGTCCGTCAGCTCGGGGTAGGGCTTTGCGTCGAAGCCCTCGTACTCGTCGGCTACGTACACCGGGAGCACGCGCCCGATGTCAGGGATGTGGACCGTTACACCCTCGGGCGGGTTCCAATTCGGGTCCTGGCAGAACAGGTGCACCTCGTGGCCGAGCGCGGCCAGCGCGCGCACCAGGTTCGCGTTGTAGATGTTGCTGCCGGTGCCGCGCAGCAGGTAGCTGTGGAAGATCAGGATCCGCATGTGTCGCCGCGTTCTCGGCCGGCCGGACGAAGGCCGCCTGCGTCAAAGGCGCGGGCAGGATGCCCGCGCCGTGCACTATTCTGCCGCGATGCCTGCCCGCCAGAAGTACCGGCTGCGCGCTCGCTCGGACCGCGAGATCGTCCGCGAGGTGGAGCCGGGAGTGACATACGTCGACCACGAGTCCGGCGAGGAGTTCCAGGTGGTGGGAGCGCCGCTCCCGCTGGCTCCCTCGCCGAGCGAGCTGCCCTACGCGGTCGAGAACCTGCGGCTGTGCGGATGCTCCCTCGAGCAGCTCGTCCAGAACGACCTGAACGACTGCCCGTACTGCGGCCGGCGGCTCCCGGCCGTCGAGCGCTGAGCACGCGGGCGACTCTGCTGCCGCTGCTGCTCGTCGCGGCGCTGGCCGGCTGCGGCGGTGACGACGAGCGGGCCGAGACCACCCGAGAGCTGCCGGACCTCTCGATCCCCACAACCACGGCGCCCGCGGTCACCGAGCCGGCGGAACCGCCGTCCACGACCGTCGACCCCGGCACGGAGACGCTCCCTGAGGAGGGTCCATCGACGACGCCCGAGCCGCCCGCGGACACCCCGGAGAACGACGCCCCACCGCCGGAAGACACCCCAGCCGAGCGCTTCGAGGAGTACTGCAACGAGAATCCCGGCGCCTGCGGCTGACCCTCAGACGAAGCAGCCGAGCGCCTTCTCGCGGGTGTCGAAGATGGTGAGATGCTCGGTGAGACCGGCGAGCTCGAACGGCCGCAGGATCCGCTCGTCCCGGCATACGACCACGAGCTCGCCATGGCGCGCGGCGAAGTGGTTCAGCGCGCTCAGGAGCACCCCGATTCCGGTGGAGTCCATGAAGCTCACGTCGCTGAGGTCGACAACGACCGCTCGCTTGCCCTCGTCGGCCAACCCAAAGAGGCGGCTCCCCAGCCTTGGCGCCGTCAAAGCGTCGATTTCGCCCCGGAGTGACACGACGTGGGTTGTGTCGTCGACGGCTTCGTCGACCAACCCGAAGTCGATCACGCGCGGGAAGCTATCACCAGCCGCGGTGAGTGGGCACCGGTGAGCTGGGACGTCTCACGCGAGCCGGGGCGGGCACCCGCGGCTCGCTGCCGCGGCGCCGGTCCACGCCCGGGCGGCGCGAGTGATCGCGCACGCGGCCACGGCCGAGGTTCCACGAGCCGAGCGGCAGCTTGATCCCGCCGCCACCGGGTCCGTCGCGCCCGCCGCGCGGGCCGGGGCCCTCGCCGCCGCCGCCGTCGTCGCCGCGCGAGTCGTCGTCGTCGTCGCGCAGCCTGAAGAACCAGATCAGCCAGATCACCAGCAGGCCGACGTCGAAGACGCGGAACCCGACCATGAAGATCCACCCCTCGGTGGTCATCGCCTCGATGCTACCGCGATGTCCGAGCGGGTTGAAGGGGCGATTTTGTTAGCTGCCCGATTCGTTCGTGACGTGATTGCTCGGCACGTACGTGACGGAGTAGATCAGGCGCGCTCCGTGGTAGGTGCAGCCGAACTTGTTCACCTCGCGCAGGTCCTCCATTGCGAACTGGCGAAGGCTTCCAGGCGGGTCGCAGCTGTCCTTCGGGCGCGACGAGCGCCACCAGTTCGCCCGATCCACGGGCGTCGCCAGGAGCGGCGCCCACGTGGGCACGGTGAGTGCGATCCAGTTGCCCTTCTTCACCGGGATCGGCTCGTCGAACACGAAGGTCGGCTTCGAGCCGAAGTACGGGTCCAGCCGGAAGCGGTCGGACTGGTTGATGAGCCGGTGGTCGAGCCGTGTCTTGCGGGTGGTGCCGCGCCGCAGCACCGAGATCCGGGCGGTAGCGGGCGTCCCGAAGTTGGTGTTGAAGTAGGTGATCTCCTCCGACGTCGGCTTGGACATCTGGACTGTGAATGCGACCAGGTGGCCATCCCGGCGGATGTAGAACGGGTTCTTGGGACCGCCCGACGCACGTCCCTGGTAGCCCGTCATCCGCACCGCCGCGACACACAGGACGTCGCCGGTAGCCGGGCAGTTGAGCGGGACGGCGTCCGCCGTCCCGCCCAACTCGATGATCCGGGCGGAAGCGGCCGGCGCCAGCGCCGCAAGCGCGGCCGCCAAAACGGGTGTCAGCAGGAGAAATCGCTTCATTACCGGGGTACGAACACCGCCTTATACCTGGTGTTGCGGACCGCCGTTCGCGCGAGCACCGGGTGCTGCCCGGTGCGCAGCGACATTTCCCTACTTGTAGCGATACGTGATCCGTCCTCGGTCCAGGTCGTACGGCGACAGCTCGATCTTGACCCTGTCGCCCGGCAGGATGCGGATGTAATGCCTCCGCATCTTGCCGGAAATGTGGCCGAGGACCTCGTGCCCGTTGTCGAGCTGGACCTTGAACATGGTGTTCGGGAGGGCCTCGACGATCTCGCCCTCCATCTCGATCTTCTCTTCCTTGGGCACGGCAGGCGGGCGCCTAGATGGCGCGAACGTTCACCGCCTTCGGACCCTTGTCGCCGGTCTCCTCCTCGTACTCGACCTTCGAGTTCTCGGTGAGCGACTTGAAGCCCTGACCGTCGATTCCCGTGTAGTGGACGAACAGGTCACGGTCTCCGTCGTCCGGAGTGATGAAGCCGTAGCCCTTCTCGTCGTTGAACCATTTGACGGTTCCGGTAGGCACGTGGATTGCCCCTTCCTGCGTGTGCCCGGCCGGTCCAGCAGCGCGAATCCGAACCACGGCACCTGCATGTTTCAACTACGCCGGCTCACGCCGACCCTGACGGCACCACGCTACCAGGGGTGGGCGGCGGAAGGAATGTCGTTGTGGGCTCAGCCGGCGCGAAGTGCCGCGGCGACCTCGGCCAGCTCACCCTCCTCCGGCTGGCTGGGCTGCCCCGGGAGCCGCAGCGGGTCGTCGTCGTAGCGCGGGATCACGTGCATGTGGAGGTGGAAGACTGTCTGCCAGGCGGCGCGCTCGCACGAGTTGAGGAGGTTGATGCCGTCGCAGCCGAGCGCGTCGCGGATCCGGAGCGACAGCCGCTTCGCCGCGGTGATCGTGTGCTCCAGGTCCTCGTCGGGCGCGTCGTAGAGGTTGCGCGAGTGGTTGCGGGGGATGACGAGCGCGTGACCACGCGTCCATGGGTTGATGTCCAGGAACGCGATCGTGTGCTCGTCCTCCTGGACGATCTCCGCGGGCAGCTCGCCCGCCGCGATCTGGCAAAAGAGGCAGTCGTCGTCAGGCATGGGCGGGCAGCCTACAGCCAGCCCACCTTCCTGAAGTAGCGGTACAGCAGGGCGCAGATCACGAGCATCGCGAGCACCGCGCCGGGGTAGCCGAGCTCCCAGCGCAGCTCCGGCATGTGCTCGAAGTTCATCCCGTAAATCCCGGCGATCGCCGTGGGCACCGCGATGATCGCCACCCAGGCCGAGATGCGGCGCATGTCCTCGTTCTGCCGCACGCCGACCTGGGCGAGGTTGGCCTGGAGCGAGCTGGAGAGGAGATCGCGCATCGCGTCGAGCTGGTCGCGGATCCGGATCAGGTGGTCGTTGACGTCGCGGAAGTAGTCGCGTACCTCGGGGTGGATCTGCATGTAGTGCCCGCGGGCCAGCTTGTCGATCGGCTCGACGAGGGGCGCCGTGGCCTTGCGGAAGCTGAGCACCTCGCGCTGGAGCCGGTAGATCCGCTCCGCGGGATTCGTGCGCTCGCCTGAGAAGAGCTGCTCCTCAACCTCGTCGATGTCCTTCTCGAGCCCCTCGATCGCCGGCTGGTAGTCGTCGACGATGTGGTCGAGAATCGCGTGCAGCGCCGCGCTCGGGCCGTGGCGCAGCCGCGTGGGATCCGCCTCGAGGGTCTCCCTGACCGGCGTGAGCGAGCTGGCCTCGCCGTGCCGCACCGTGATCAGGAAGTCGTCGCCGAGAAACACGAGCACCTCGCCCAGCTCGATCACCTCGCTCGGGTCGACGTAGCGGGCCGTCTTCAGGACGAGGAACACCATCTCGTCGTAGGCCTCGAGCTTCGGCCGCTGGTGCGCATGGATGGCATCCTCGACGGCGAGCGGGTGGAGCTCGAACTCGTGGCGCAGCGAGGCGAACTCCTCCTCGGTCGGCTCGTAGAGCCCGACCCAGACGAACTTCCCCGGCTGGTGGCGCTCGTCGTAGGCGTGCGCGAGCTCCACCCGGCCGTCGCGCCGGACGCCGTCCTCGTAGATCGCGCAGTCGAGGATCACCTATCGACATTCTGGCGCAGCCGCCGGGCGAGCTCGACCACTTGGTCGCGGCCGGCGATCTCGCCGGCGTACGCAGCCTCCTGGAGCTCGGCGATCACGCGGCCCAGCTCGGGCCCCGGCTCGATGCCGACTTCGTGCGCCAGCTCGTCGCCGCGCAGCGGCAGCCGGGGCGGGCCGGTGCGGCGCCACTCGAGCGCCGCGGGCATCAGCTCCTTGGCGAGCTCGAGATGGGCGTCGATGGCCAGCTCCGCGTTCTTCCCGCGCGTGGCGAGCCTGTCGGCGCAGGACAGGAGGGTCACCTCGACCTCGACGGGCGAGGTGCGCGTGAGGTAGCGGTAGACCGCCCGCCGGTCGAGCGGGCGCTCGTGCACGAGGAACCCGAGCACGAGGTGGTGGCGGGTCACGCCCTCGAGGAAGCGGCTGAGCCGCTCGCTGGTGCGAAGCCGACGGCAGATGTCTCGCACCATCTCCTCGCCGAGCCGGTCGTGGCCCATGAACGTCACGCGGCCGTCCTCGCGCACGTCGTGTGTGGCGGGCTTGCCGATGTCGTGCAGGAGTGCGCCGAAGCGGAGCGCCTCCCCGCGCGTGAGCTCGTCGGCGAGTGGCTCGTCCAGCACCTCGCGCAGCTCGCCCGTGGCCCCGGTCTCCAGCTCGATCAGCCGCTCGAGCACCTCGAGCGTGTGGCCGTAGACGTCCGTGTGGTGGAAGTGGCTCTGCTCGACGCCGTGGAGGTCGGACAGCTCGGGCAGGACGGCGTGGAGCAGCCCGAGGCGGTCCGCGAGCGCCAGGCCGTGCACGGCGCCGGGCGCCAACACGAGCCGGCGGAGCTCGGCGAAGACGCGCTCGCCGGATGCCTCGGGGATCCGCGACGCGGCGGCGGCGGTGAGCCGCTCCGTCTCGGCATCAGGCGCGAAGCCGAGCTCCGCCGCAAGGCGAGCGAGCCGAAGGGGCCTGAGTGGGTCCTTCTCATAGGACTGCGGGCCGAGCGCCCGCAGCGTGCGCGAGTCGATGTCCGCCCGGCCTCCGAGTGGGTCGATCAGGTCGGTCCCCGCACCGGAAGGCATCGCTTCGCCTCGGGCACCGCCCGGGGCTTGCACAAGACGCGCCATCGCGTTCACCGTAAAGTCGCGCTTGCGCAGGTCCTCCTCGATCGTCTCCCCCTGGAGCGGAGCGAAGTCGTAGACGCGACCGCCGCGGCGGTCCACCACCCGCCAGGCGCCGAAGGACTCAGACAGCCGGAACACCGGGCCGCGCACCTCCTCCGCGAGCTCTCGCGCGGCCGCCTCCGGATCGCCGTCGACTGCGATGTCGATGTCCGTGACGTCGCGGCCCAGGAGCTCGTCGCGCAGCGCCCCGCCGACTACCCAGGAAGGGCTCACCGGAACGGCTCGCGCCTCACCCGCGGCAGCAGCCCCGTCGTGACCTCGTAGTTGATCGTGTCGAGCCGCCGCGCCACCTCCTCGGCGAGGATCCCCTCGTCGCCCTGGCGGCCGATCAGGACAACCTCGTCGCCCAGCTCGACGTCGGTGTCCCGGCCCAGTGCCACGGTCAGGTTGTCCATGCTGACCGCTCCCACGAGCGGGTGGCGCCGGCCCCTGATCAGGACGTCCGCGTTGTTCGTGAGCGCGCGGCGCCAGCCGTCGCCGTAGCCGATCGGCACGGTGGCGAGCCAGGTGGGCTCCTCGGCCCGCCAGCGGCGGCCGTAGCCGGCGCTCTCCCCCCGCTCGAGTCGCCGGACGGATGCCACCCACGAGTGGAGCGACAGGGCCGGCTCGAGTCCGTGGGCGGCGGGGTCCTTCTGGAACGGGTCCAGGCCGTAGATCGCAACGCCGCAGCGCACCATGTCGAAGTGCGAGGCCGGATCGCGAAGCGCCGCGGCGCTGTTCGCCGCATGCGCGACCAGCTCGTCACGGCCGACATCGTCGACGAACTCCCGGAAGGCGGCAAGCTGAGCGGGGAACAGCTCGTCGCCATGCTCGTCGGCGGTCGCGAAGTGAGTCATCAGCCCGACGGTGCTTGGGCCTGCCGCCAGCCGCAGCGCGAGCTCACGGTCCTTGGTGCCGAGCCGGCCCATGCCGGTGTCGAGCTTCACGTGCACGCGCGGAGCGGCCTCGGCGACCTCCTCGGTCCAGGCAACGACGTCGGCCCCGACCGCCACTGCGGTGCGCAGGTCGTCCCTCGTGAGCGCACCCATCACGAGAAGCCGAGCGTCCAGCCCGGCGGCCCGCAGCTCGCCGGCCTCGTCGGCCGTGGCCACGCCAAGCCACGATGCACCACCCGCGAGGGCGGCCTCCGCGGCCCTGACCGAGCCGTGTCCGTACGCGCCCGCCTTGACTACGGCGCAGAGCGGCTTCGGAAGCCGGCTGCAGTTGCGCTCGATCGCCCCCAGGTCGATACGGGCGACCGCTCGGCGCGTCACGCCGCCAGGGCGCCGAGCACGTCCAAGCGGGTCACGACGCCCACGAGGCGGCCGTTCTCCACCACCGGAAGCCGGTTGTGACCCGTCTCGTAGATGAGCCGGGCCGCGTCGCGCACGCTCGTGTCCGGATCGACCGTGTCGGGATCCCGGGTCATCATGTCGGCGGCGTTCGCCGCGAACGCCTTGCGCAGACGCCCCTCGAAGCGGCCCAGCGACTCGAGGAAGACGGTGCCTCCGAAGAGGTTCACGTAGTGAGGGATGTGGAGATCGCCGTCGTCGTCCGGGAGAACGAGGTCGGCCTCGGTCACGATCCCCACGCAGCGCCCGTCCGAGTCGACGACCGGGAGGCCCGGCAGCTGGTGCTCGCGCATGGCCGCCACGACGTCGTGCACGGACGCCTCGGGCGGCACCGTCGCCGGGTTTGGGTCCATGATCTCGCGAATCCGCTCGGCCACGGGCGCGACCTTATCCGAATGGCCGCGCCGCCCCGGACGTCAACGACGGCGGTAAAGGGGGTCGCATATTTTCAACCGTCCTGGTTAGGGCGCCGTACAGCCGCCTAAAGCAGGATCGTTGGAAGAGACCGGCTCCTTCACCGCTGTCGTTCGTGCAGCGTGAGCCCGTACGGCAACGCCTCGATCACGTCCCCCGCCATCACGTGGTCGGGGCCTAGGCGCTCCGCGGCGTGGCGCGCCGCCAGCACGTGCGCGAGCGCTCCCAGGGACGCCGCCTCGAACGCGTCCATCCGCTTGGCGAGCAGCGCGCCGATCAGGCCGGAGAGCACGTCGCCGGTCCCCGCTGTGGCCAGTGCGGGGGTGCCACCCGGGCTGATCGCGAGCGGGCCGCCCGGGTGCGCGACGATCGTGTCGTCGCCCTTCAGCAGCACCACGGCCCCGCTTCGCTCGGCCGCCTCGCGCGCATACTCCACGCGGTGTGCGGCGATCTCCTCCGGTTCCAGGTCCAGCAGCCGGCCGAGCTCCGCCTCGTGCGGCGTGAGCACGGTCGGCGCCTCGCGCTCCCGGAACAGCTCCAGCTTCCCGGCGTGCGCGTTGAGGCCATCGGCGTCGACGAGCAGGGGCGCCTCGACCGCCACGGCTACGCCGCGCGCGAACTCCTGCGCGCCCTCGGCGCGCCCGATGCCCGGGCCGAGCACCACCGCGCCGGCGCGCTCGGCCATCTCCTCGACGTCGCCGACCCCCGCGGGAGTGTGGAAGCCGTCGTCGTCGGGCAGCCCGCGGCTCATCTGCTCGAGCAGACGCAGGTCCACCGCCGGCTGCACGGGGCCAGGCACCGCGACCTGTACGTAGCCCGCCCCCGCCCGCTGGGCTGAGCGCGCCGACATGGTCGGAGCGCCGGTGAGGCCCATCGAGCCGCCCACCACCACGACCACCCCCGACTCGAACTTCGAGCCGCTGCGCGACCGGCGCGGGTAGAGATCGAGCACTCGCTCCGAGATCAGCCCCGCCGCTGCCGGCTCGGGGGCCCCGCGCGGGATGCCGATCTCGACCACCTCGACGCGTCCAGCGTGCCCCTTCCCCGGCTCGACGTGGAGGCCGACCTTCGAACCGTGGAAGGTCGCCGTCGCCGCCGCTCGCACCGCCTCCGCCTCCACCTCGCCCGTGGAGGCGTTCACGCCGGAGGGCACGTCGCACGCCACCACCGGGGCGTCCTGCCGGTTGATCGCCCAGATCGCCGAGGCGATGGGCTCGCGCGGCGCGCCCTCGAAGCCTGTCCCGAGCAGCGCGTCGACGACGACGCCGGAGCCGATCAGCCGATCTGGCTCGAACGGCTCGGTGCCGTCGATCACCTCCACCTCGTGACCGTCCTCCTTCAGCAAACGCGCCGCCACGCGGCCATCGCCGCCGTTGTTCCCCTTCCCCACGACGATGCGGATCGGCCCGGCGCCCGCGCCCGCAGCGGTCAGACGTGCCAGCCCGAGCGCGGCCCGCTCCATCAGGTCCTGCTGCGGCACTCCCTGCTCCTCAATCGCCCAAGCGTCGGCCGCGCGCATCTCGGCGGCCTCGTGGAGCGGGTCGAGCCAGGCGGGGAGCGTGCTCACCGCAAGATCGCCACTGCACCGGCCACGTCGTCGGTGTGGGTGAGCGAGATCGCGAGCTCGCCGCCCAGCTCGGCGGCGCGGGCCGCGACGGTGCCGCTCAGCCGCACCTCGGGCGCCGCCTCGGTAGCCACCACCTCCACGTCGCGGAAGCTCCAGCCCGTCAGGCCGAGCGCCTTCGCCACCGCCTCCTTCGCGCAGAAGCGCGCCGCGAGGTGCATCGCGGGCCGCGCGCGGCCCGCGGCGTACTCGCGCTCCGCGTCCGTGAAGACACGCTCCGCCAGGCGCGGCCGCCGCTCCAGCGCGCGCTCGAAGCGCCGCACGTCGAGGAGGTCGATGCCGACGCCGCCGCTCACGAGGCGCTACTCGACCGTGACGGTCTTGGCGAGGTTGCGCGGCTGGTCCACGTTGAGCTCGCGTGCACGCGCGATGTAGTACGCCAGCAGCTGGAGCGGGATAACGGCCAAGATCGGCTGCAGCAACCAGTCGGTGCGCGGCACCTCCACGACCTCCTCCGCGTACTCGGCAACCTGCCCGCTCCCCTCCGTGGCCACGGCGATCACGTGGGCGCCGCGTGCGCGCACCTCGGCCAGGTTCGAAAGCACCTTGTCCAGGACCGGCGAGTCGGTTGCCACCGCCACGACCGGGGTGCGCTCGTCGAGCAGCGCGATCGGCCCGTGCTTCATCTCGCCGGCCGCGTAAGCGTCGGTCGGGATGTAGGAGACCTCCTTGAGCTTGAGCGCTCCCTCGAGGCAGATCGGCAGGCCCACGTGGCGGCCGAGGTAGAGGAAGAAGCCGGCGCCTTTCCAGTGCTCCGCGATGGCGCGGACCTGGTCGTCCACGTCCTCCAGGAGCGTCGCGATCGAGTGCGGCATGGTGCGCAGCTCGCTGGACAGCGCGCTCAGCACCTCCGGCTCGAGCCGGCCGCGGAGCTGCGCCAGCTTCAGCGCGAACAGATACATCGCAGCCACCTGCGCCACGAAGGTCTTCGTGGCCGCCACGCCGATCTCGAGGCCCGCGCGCGTGAACAGCACTCCGTCGGAGTCGCGCGTGGCCTGACTGCCCTGGATGTTCGTGACCGCCAGCACCTTCGCACCGCGCTCGCGCGCGAGCCGCATCGCGGCCAGCGTGTCGGCCGTCTCGCCGGACTGCGAGATCCCGATCACCAGGTCGTTCTCGTCCAGGACAGGGTTGCGGTAGCGGAACTCCGACGCGATGTCCATCTCCACGGGCAGCCGCGACCACCACTCGATCGCGTAGCGGCCGACGAGTCCGGCGTGGTACGAGGTGCCGCACGCGACGATCACGACGCGGCGCACGCCGCTCAGGAAGCCGTCGTCGATCCCGCCCAGGTCCTCGAGCTCCACGCCCGTTTCGGCCAGCCGCCCGGCGAGCGTCTCGGCCACCGCGTCGGCCTGCTCGTGGATCTCCTTCAGCATGAAGGTCTCGTAGCCGCCCTTCTCGGCCTGCTCGACGTCCCAGTCCACCCTGTCGACGTCGCGCTCGATCTCGGCCCCGTCCGGGGAGATGAAGCGCGACCCCTGCGGGGTCACCGCCACGATCTCGCCGTCGTGCACGAGCTGGACGTTGCGCGTCTCGGACATGAACGCCGGGATCGCCGACGCGATGAAGCTCTCGCCGTCGCCCAGGCCCACCACGAGCGGGCATTCCTTGCGGGCGCCGACGAGCACGTCGGGCTCGTCGGCCGACATCGCGACGAACGCGTAGTGCCCACTGAGGTCGTCGTAGGCGAGGCGCACGGCCTCGACGAGGTCGCCGCTGAAGTGAAAGGCGATCAGGTGGGCGACCACCTCCGCGTCCGTCTCGGAGGTGAACTCGGCGCCCGCGGCCCTCAGCCGGTCGCGCAGCTCGGTCCAGTTCTCGACGATCCCGTTGAGGACGATGTGGAAGCGCTCGGAGGTGTCCCAGTGCGGGTGGGCGTTCGCCTCGGTCACGCGCCCGTGGGTGGCCCAGCGCGTGTGGCCGATGCCCGTCGAGCCCTTCAGGAGGCCGTTCGAGCGGGCGACCGCATCGCGGAGGTTCTGCAGGTTGCCGACGGCGTGGACGCTGCCGATCGAGCCCTCGGCCACAAGCGACAGCCCGGCCGAGTCGTAGCCGCGGTACTCGAGGCGCTGAAGGCCCTGAAGAAGGAGGTCGCGGCACTCGCGCGACCCCACGTATCCGATGATCCCGCACATGGGTCGAGTCAGCCTAGCTCTGCTTCGACCAGATTCGCCAAACGCCGCGCTATCTCCTCGCATTCGGCCTCGGCTGGTGCCTCCACCATGACCCTCACGAGCGGCTCCGTTCCGGAGCGGCGGACCAGCACCCGGCCGCGGCCCCGAAGCGCCTCGGACTCGCGTTCGACCGCGGCCCAGACGGCATCGGCGCCGTCGAGGGCGGTACGGTCGCGCACGCTCACGTTCACGAGCCGCTGCGGCAGCTTCTCCATGGCGTGGCGCTCCGAGAGGTCGGAGCCGGCGAGCGCCTCGAGGGCGAGGAGCGCGGAGGCTGTGCCGTCGCCCGACGGCACGAAACCGGTGTCGATGATGTGGCCGGACTGCTCGCCGCCGAGCGCCCAGCCGCGCCGCAGCAGCTCGGCGAGCACGTAGCGGTCGCCAACGTCCGTCGTCGCAACCTCGATGCCGGCGTCCTGCATGGCCCGGTGGAAGCCGTAGTTCGTCATGACGGTCACCGCCACGCCGTCGCCCGCGAGCCGGCCCCTGCCGCGGAGATGGAGCGCCGCCAGCGCCATCAGCTCGTCGCCGTCGACGACCGTGCCGTTGCGGTCGAGCGCCAGGACGCGGTCGCCGTCGCCGTCGAAGGCGAAGGCCACGTCGTGACCGTCGAGCCGCTCGATCAGCGCGTCGATATGGGTCGAGCCGACCCCCTCGTTGATGTTGCGCCCGTCGGGCTCGACCGCAATGGCGTCCACGTCCGCGCCCAGCCGGCGGAAGATCTCGGGCGCCACGCGGTAGGTGGCGCCGTTCGCGCAGTCGAGCAGCACGCGCAGGCCGCTCAGGTCCAGCGATGCGAAGCGGAGCTCCAGCTCGCGCAGGTAGTCGCCGCCTGCGCCGTGCAGCTCGCGCAGGCGACCGATCCGCCGGCTCGGCTCGTCGAGCCGCCGCTCGATCTCGGCCTCCTGCTCGTCGCCCACCTTCATCCCCTCGGGCCCGAAGAACTTGATCCCGTTGTCCCGGTACGGGTTGTGCGATGCCGAGACCACGGCGGCCATGTCGAAGCGGTAGCGCCTCACGAGCACCGACGCGCCCGGGGTCGGGAGCACGCCCGCGAGCAGCGCGTGACCGCCTCCGGCCGCGATGCCGGCGGCGAGGGCCGCCTCGAGCATTTCGCCGGACTCGCGCGTGTCGCGCACGATCAGGATCTGGGGGTGGTCGGCGGGCAGGGTGAGCGTGGCGGCGCGGCCCAGCCTGAGAGCGACCTCAGCGGTCAGGAACTCTCCCGCGACCCCGCGGACCCCGTCGGTCCCGAACAGCGCCATGGGACCTTCTAGCGCTTCGAGAACTGCGGCCGCTTCCGGGCCTTCTTGAGGCCGGCCTTCTTGCGCTCCTTCTCGCGCGGGTCGCGCGTGAGGTAGCCGCGGCGCTTCATCTCTGTGCGCAGCGCCGGGTCGGCCTCCACGAGCGCGCGGGCGATGCCGTGGCGCAGCGCGTTCGCCTGGGCGGAGACGCCGCCACCGTGGATGCGGGCCACCACGTCCATGCGCGTCTGGTAGCCCGCCGCCTCGAGCGGCTGGCTCGCCATCCGCTGAAGGCGGACGCGCGGGAAGTACTCGTCGAGGTGGCGCCCGTTGATGGTGTAGGTGCCCTCGCCCGGCTTCAGGATCACGCGAGCGATGGCGGTCTTGCGCTTGCCGGTGGCGTTGTAACGGGCGTCCGCCGCGAGCTCCAGCGGCGTGTGGGCCACCGGCGCGGGCTCCACGGCGTCCTCGCCGCCCTCGCCCTCCTCGAGCGGGCCGCCCTCGGCCTCCGCGTACTCGTCGTACTCGCCGTACTCGCCCTCGGGCCGCTGTTCCTCGAGCACGAGGTCGGGCTCGAGGTGCGCGCCCGGGATGACCTCCTCCTGGTCGCCGGCGCCCTGGCCGCGACGTCCGCGCGGCCGCGGGGCCGGCGCCTCCTCAGGCTCGGCGGCCGGTGCCTCCTCTGCGGGAGCTTCCTCCTCGGCCTCGGCGGCCGGCGGCCCCTCCTCGGCCGGAGCCTCCTCGGCGCCCCCAGGGACCGCCTGGCCGAGCTCCTCTAGACCCTCGATCTCTGGACCCGGGGCCTCAGGCTCGACCGGAGCGGTCTCCTCGTCGGCAGCCGAGTCAGGCTCCGGAGCGGTCTCCGACGGCGTGCCCTCGCCCGGCTCGCCCGGGGCGCCCTCCGGCGTCTCCTCCTCGGGCGCCTCGCCCTCGGGCTGCTGGGGCTCTTCCGTCATCAGGCGTCAACCTCCATCGGCTCTGGCTTCTGCGCGGCGTGCGGGTGGTCGGGCCCGGCGTAGATCTTCAGCTTGCGGAGCTGCGCGCGCCCGAGGCGCGTGCGCGGAAGCATGCCCTTCACCGCCAGGCGCACGACCTCCTCGGGCCTGCGCGCGAGCATCTCCTCGAGGGTGCGGCTGCGCAGCCCGCCGGGATAGCCGGAATGGCGGTAGTAGAGCTTCTCCTCGCGCTTCTTGCCGGTCACCGAGATCTTCTC
>JBKPBS010000015.1:0-10050 GCA_046726915.1 Actinomycetota bacterium | reverse complement strand
GACGTGCGGCGAGTGCCGCTACTGCCGCTCGGGACGGGAGAACCTCTGCGAGCGGGCGCGGTTCACCGGCTACCAGCTCGACGGGGGCTACGCCGAGCTCGCGGTCGCGGACGAGCGCTACTGCTTCCCGATCCCGGAGGGATACCCGGACCTTCAGGCCGCGCCGCTCCTGTGCGCGGGGCTGATCGGCTACCGGTCGCTGCGATTGTGCGGCGACGCGGAGCGCCTCGCCCTCTACGGCTTCGGTGCGTCGGCGCACATCATCTGCCAGGTCGCGGCGCACCAGGGCCGGCGCGTGTTCGCCGTCACCCGCCCCGGCGACGCGGGGGGACAGGCGTTCGCGCGCGAGCTCGGCGCCGACTGGGCGGGGTCGAGCGACGACCTGCCCGAGCAGGTCGACGCCGCGATCGTCTTCGCGCCGGTGGGCGAGCTGGTTCCGGCGGCGTTGCGGGCCCTGGCTCCAGGCGGGACGGTCGTCTGCGCCGGGATCCACATGAGCGACATCCCGCGCTTCCCATACGAGATCCTCTGGGGCGAGAGGCAGGTCCGCTCGGTCGCGAACCTGACCCGCCGGGACGGCGAGGAGTTCCTCGCGCTGGCGCCGGAGGTCCCAGTGCGCACCACGGTCAGCGAGTACGCGCTGGAGGGCGCGAACGAGGCGCTCGCCGACCTCCGCGACGGCAGCCTGCGCGGCGCCGCCGTGCTGCGCGTCAGCCAGAACTAGCGAAAGAGGTCGTCCGCCTCGGCTCGGCGCAGGGCGGCCGCCCCCGGCCCGTGCTCCAGTGTGACCCAGCGGCCGGCGCCGCGAACGACGACGGCCGGGATGCCGGCGGCCTTGTCGCGAACGAGGTCGGCGGCGCCCGCGAGCTCGTCGGCCAGCGCGGGGGCGCTGACGGCGAGCGCCCGCCCCTCGCGGTCCATCCGGCCCCGCCACGCGTCGAGCGGGAGGACACCCGCGCACCCGATCGCGACGTCCGTCTGGCCGAGGCGCCACGGGCGGCCGAAGCTGTCCGCAACGATCACGGCTGGGCGGACGCCGGCGGCCGCGGCGAGCTCGTCGCGAAGCCGGCGCGCCGACGCGTCAGCATCCTGCGGCAGCAGGGTGACGGCGTCCTCGCCGGGGACGTTCGAGGCGTCGATGCCAGCATTGGCGCACACCCAGCCCGATCGGGTCTCGACGATCAGCACGCCGCGCTCGGCCCTGACGATCCGCCGGCTCTCGCCCAGGATCAGCTCGACCAAACGCGGGTCCTTGCCGAGCTCGGAGGCGAGCTCGCGGGCGCGCTCGCCGGGCACGGTCCCGGCGAGGCTCCGCACGCGCCCCTCCGCTTTGGACACGACCTTCTGCGAGACGACGACGACGTTGGCATCGGCGAGGCCGATGCCGGCCCGGCCCGCAGCGTCGACGATGAGGGCGCCGAGCTCATCGCCCTCGCGGACCTCGGGCATCCCGGGCAGCGGAACGATCTCGAGCCGCTCGCTCATCCCGCGAGATCGCCGAGCGGCCGAAGCCGTTCGACCGCGGCGGCCGTTGCCGGAGCGCGATCGGGCGCGCCGGCGACCGCGGTCGCGAGTGCCTCGAGGTCCGCCGGGGTGTCGAGGTCCAGCGCGAGCGACGTGAGGTTCTCGACGACCGCGGCGTGGGCCGCCGCGCGCGCCCGCGCGAGATGGCGCTCGCAGCTTCCCTCCCCGAAGGCCGGGCCGATTGCGTTCGGGGGGCAGAGGAGGAGGCAGTTGGTGCCGGTGCCGTGGCGATCGGGGACGACGGCGACGCGACCGGGCTCGACGCGCGCGAGCGCCGCGTCGAGCTCGGCGGTATCCAGCAACGGACAGTCGCCGGGGAGCAGGGCGACGGCCTCGGCGCCGAGCGACATCGCCCGGATGATTCCCAGCGTCGCCGCCTCCGAATGACCAGCGTCATCCGGGTCACGCAGGACCTCGAGCGCGCTCCCTTCCACCTGAGAACGGCGCAGAGCGATCCGCTCGGCGCGGGCCTCGCCCGTGACCACGATCGTCAGCCGCAGCAGCTTCGCGCGCAAGACTGCATCGAGGACGTCGGTCAGCATCGCCTCCACCAGCGCGGCCCGGGTGGGGGGGTCGAGCCTCTCGAGCAGCCGCCGCTTGGCGTGCGCGAAGCGCTTCACGGGGATGATCGCCGTGGCCTTCACGATGGCCCGCCGGACATCGCCCGCGCGAGGTCGAGCACGCGCAGCGCGAGGGCACGCGTGCCGGCCGCGTCCGACATCAGGGTCGGGCAGGCGAGCACGCGGAGGTCCTCCGGCGGCGGATCGGGATCCCCGTCGTCGACCACGATCGCGTCGAGCAGGCCGCTGTAGAGGGAGGCGACCCCGGCGGACGTCCTCGGACGCCCGACCGCCTCCATGAACGCCTCCGTCGGCCCCTTCACCGCGCGGCCCGCGACGAACGGGCTGACCGCGATCACCGGGGCGTCGGCGCTCTGGATCGCCTCGCGCATGCCCGGCACGGAGAGGATGGGGCCGATCGAGATCACCGGGTTCGAGGGCCCGATGACGATCGCTTCGGCGCCGGCGATGGCCGCAAGCACCTCGGGGGTCGGCCGCGCGTCCTCGATGCCATCCAGCCGGATCGCTTCGATCGGAGCCTCGCCTCGATCGAGGATCAGGAACTCCTGGAGCTCGCGCCAGCCCGCCGGCGTGCGGACGCCGGTCCGCACCCTCTGCTCCGACATCGGCAGCACGCTCGCGCTGATGCCGAGGGCGCGGGCGATCTGCGCCTGGGCGGCGGTGCAGGTGCCGCCCTCGGCGATGAAGTGGGTGCGGTAGAGGCAGGTCGCGAGATCACGGTCGGAGAGGCGGAACCAACCCGGTGCCCCCAATTGCTCCAGCCGCTCGTGGACGACGAAGGTGTCGTCGCGGATACCCCAGCCCCGCTCCTCATCGATCTGGTCCGCGAGCCAGTAGGTGATCAGGTCGGGATCGGGCGAGACCCTGAGGCCGTGAACGTCGATGTCGTCGGCGGTGTTCGCGACCACGGCCAGTCGCTCCCGCACCAGCTCCTGCATCCCGGCCGCGAGCTTCGCGCCGCCGGTCCCGCCGGCGAGCACGACCACGTTCACAGCGCTATCCCCAGTGGTCGCCGCCGGGCAGCCTGACGATGCGGATCCCGGCGTGGGTCTTGTAGCGAGCGTTGATCGAGACCAGCAGCGGGGTCAGCTGCTCGACGATCCGCGCCATCTCGAGCGGCCCGGCGTTGACTGCGCGCAGTCCGGGGATGGAGTCGACCAACCTCGCCACCTTCGCCTTGTCGGACTTGCGCTCCCCACACAGGAGCACATCCTCGTCGAGGTCGACCGCGGGGTCCTGGAGCTCGGGGGCGCTGACCGTGTGGAGAGCGGCCACGACCGTCACCCCATCGGGAACCATTTCCTGGGCCTGCTGGGCGGCCGAGCCCTGCCAGACGCCGAGCGAGCGGGTCGCCTTGCCGCTCACGGCGGCGGCGAGTGGCACCGTGCAGTCGACCAGCAGTTGCCCCGGCGCGAGGGCCTCGCGGAGGTTGTTGAGGTTCTCCGACTGGGCGCGGAAGGGGACGGTGAGGAACACCACCGGGCCCTGCCGCGCCGCGAGGTCGTTGGGCAGCCCCTCCACCTCGGCATCGGGCACCGCCTCGCTGAGCCTGCGTGCCGCCTCTGCGGCACGCTCCTCGCTTCGCGAGCCGATCACGACCGCGTGCCCCGCCCGCGCCCATCTCAGCGCCAGCCCGTAGCCGAGCGCGCCCGTGCCGCCGATGATGGGGATCGCTTCGCCAGCCACGCCGGCGCCAGTGTATGAGGCCGGCGGAGCCCGATCCCAGGCACCGGCGCATATGCTGCCGCGCGGCATGCGGCTCGAAGGGCGCAGAGCGATGGTCACGGGCGGCGCGAGCGGGATCGGCGCGGCCATCGCGGCGCGGCTCGCCGCCGAGGGAGCCGAGGTGGTGATCGGCGACCTCGACGCGGAGGGCGCCGAGAAGGTGGCGGCGGAGGTCGGCGCCGAAAGCGGCCGGCTCGACGTCACCGAGCCCGAGGCCGTGGCGAGGTTCGTCGACGAGCGCGGGCCGTTCGCGATCCTGGTCAACAACGCCGGCACCGACCAGTTCGGGTTCTTTACCCAGACGGGGCCCGAGGTCTGGGAGCGGCTGCTCGCCGTCAACCTGGTGGGCGTCTTCGCCTGCACGCACGCCGTCTTGCCCGGCATGCAGGAGGCGGGGTACGGACGCATCGTCAACATCGCCTCCGAAGCCGGGCGGGTGGGGTCGAAGGGCTCGGCCGTCTATTCCGCGGCGAAGGGCGGGGTGATCGCGTTCACGAAGACGATCGCGCGAGAGAACGCCCGCTACGGCATCACGGCCAACTCGATCGCCCCGGGCCCGATCGAGACGCCGCTCCTGATGGGAGCCCTCGAGTTCGGGGAGCTGGGCGAGAGGATCGTCGAGACGATGAAGGCGGGAACCCAGCTCCGCCGCCTCGGAAAGCCCGAGGAGGTCGCCGCTGCCGTCGCCTTCCTCGCCTCCGACGACGCCTCCTACGTTACGGGGGAGACCCTGGGGGTCTCGGGCGGCCTGGGAATGGTCTGAGCGATGCCGCTCGAACCGGGGCTCACGCGTGCGGACGACTTCGTGGTGGAGGATCGGCTGGTTACGGACGTCGGGGGGACGATCGGCAGGCGCGTGCTGTCGACGCCCGGGATGATCGCGATGATGGAGCGCTGCTCGTCGATTCTCTCGTTCGAGAATCTCGCCGAGGGCCAGGCTACCGTCGGGTTCGAGGTGTGCGTCAAGCATGTCGCGGCCGCCGCCGAGGGCGCGCGCTGCAAGGTGCGCTCGACGCTCCGGGAGATCGTCGACGGACGCAAGCTCCGCTTCGATGTCGAGGTCACCGAGGGTGAGCGAACGATCGGCGTCGGCACACACGAGCGCCGCGTGATCCAGGTCGGGCAGCTCGGCGGCAGCTCCTAAGCTGAGGAAGAATGACCAACGGCACACGCCTGTTTCGCGGCTAAAGCCGCTCACCTGAAAATGCCCGAGCTGCCTAGCAGCGTCAGGATTCGCGAGGTCGGTCCGCGCGACGGGTTCCAGAACGAGCCCGACGTGATCCCGACGAGCGAGAAGCTGCGACTGATCGGGATGCTCACCTCGAGCGGGCTTCGCCGGCTCGAGGTGACCTCGTTCGTGCGCGCCGACGTCATCCCTCAGCTGGCCGACGCCGAGGAGGTGCTGAGCGCGATCGAGCGCCTGGAGGGCGTCGCCTACTCCGTGCTGATCCCGAACGAGAAGGGCCTCGAGCGGGCGCTCGCGCATCGCGATCGGTTCGACGAGGTGAACCTGTTCCTCTCGGCGTCGGAGACCCACAACCGGGAGAACGTGAATCGCTCGATCGCGGAGTCGCTTCAGGGCCTCGAGCGGGTGATCGAGCTGGCCCGGGCCGAGGGGCTGCGCTGCGAGGGCGTGATCTCTGTCTCCTTCGGCTGTCCGTACGAGGGAGCGGTCCCCCAGGAGCGGGTGTTCGACATCGCCGAGCGCCTCGCGGCGGCCGGATGCGAGGAGATCGCCTTCGGCGACACGACGGGGATGGCGAACCCCCGCCAGGTGGCCGAGTTCTTTCCGGCGGCTCGCGCCCGCCTCGGCGGCGTCGAGCTGACCGCGCACTTTCACAACACGCGCGGCCAGGGGCTCGCCAACGTCCTCGCGGCCCTCGAGGCGGGGGTCGATTCGTTCGAGAGCTCGTTCGGGGAGCTCGGCGGCTGTCCGGTTCCTCCCGGGTCGACGGGGAACATCTCCACCGAGGACCTCGTCTCGATGCTGGAGGAGATGGGGATCGAGACGGGGGTCGACCTGGCGAGGCTGATCGAGGCGTCGCGCGCGGCGCAGGAGGCGCTGGGGCGCCCGCTCGGGGCGCACGTGCTGCGGGCCGGCCCGGTGGACTGGCACCGGTAGGCTGCGCGAACGATGCGGGCCGACGCCTTCAAGGCCGCTGTCGAGAGCTGGGACGTCGAGGCCCTGACCGAGGCGCTCGCACCGGACGTCGTCTTCCGCAGCCCAGCGGTCTACAAGCCGTACGAGGGGCGCGAGGCGACGCTGGTGGTGCTGCGCGCCGTCTCCCAGGTGTTCGAGGACTTCCGCTACGTGGACCGATTCGAGGCGGATGACGGCGAGGTGCTGCTGTTCTCGGCCCGAATCGGCGACCGCGAGCTCGACGGGATCGACCTGGCGCGCCTCGACGACTCCGGACGCGTACGCGAGCTCACGGTGATGGTGCGGCCGAAGTCAGGGCTGGAGGCGCTGATCGAAGGGATGGCGCGCGAGCTGCCCAAGCTCGGCGTCCCGGTGCCCGACCGAGCCTGAGTCTGCCTGAGCAAGGCGCAAATTGCGCCGATTTCGTGCCCGAGCTTGGCACAGCCCGTTTCACGGGCGCACCAGCGGCTAGTTGAATCAGTTCTGCAACCGGGCCGCTGGCCACCGGCAGGCGAGCCCGAGCCACGGAAGGAGGAGCAGTGTCACCCCGCCGACTCGCCGCGCTCGACGAGGCGTTTTTGGCCGTCGAGACGCCGAGCGCGCACATGCACGTCGGCTGGGCGGCGGTGTTCGACCCTCCCGAGTCGGGCCCGGCGCCGAGCTTCGACGAGCTCCTCGCGCACATCTCCAGCCGGCTCCACCGCGCGCCGCGCTATCGCCAGATGCTCCGTCCGATCCCCTTCGGCCTCCATGCGCCCGTGTGGGTCGACGACCCGTCCTTCGACGTCCGCCGGCAGGTCAAGCGGGCCGCCGTGACCGATCTCGCGGAGCTGGCCGAGGAGTGCATGTCGGAGCCGCTGCCCCGGGATCGGCCGCTGTGGCAGCTCGCGATCGCGGACCGCCTGGATGACGGGAGGATCGGCGTCGTCGGCAAGGCTCACCACTGCATGGTCGACGGCATCGCGGCGGTCGAGCTGGCGACTCTGCTGCTCGATCCGGATCGCGACGCGAGCGAGGAGGAGCCCGACGACTGGCGGCCGGAGCCCGGCCCCGGCGGGCTCGGCCTCGTCGCCGGGGCGGCGCTGGACTACGCCCGGGGCGGGCTCGACCTGCTGCGCCTACCGGGCCGGCTGGCCCGATCGCCCCGCGGGGCGCTCAAGCGTCTCAGCCGAGCCGCCGACGCCTTCGCCGACGCCGTTCGCCCGGCACCGTCGGGAACGCCGGTCAACCGCTCGATCTCGCCGCTGCGATGCCTCGGCCTCGCGCGGCGTCCGCTCGACGACCTCATCGAGATCAAGCGGGCCTTGGACGTGACCCTCAACGATGTCGTGCTCGCAGTCAGCGCCGGCGGGATGCGGGAGTTCCTCCAGCATCACGGGGAGCGGCCGATGCGACTGAAGGCCGCCGTGCCGGTGAACCTGCGAGCGCAAGCCGATGCCCCGCTCGGGAACCGGGTCTCGTTCATGTTCGTCGACCTCCCCTGCGACGAGCCCGATCCGGTTCGCCGGCTGCGAGAGCTGCATGCGGCGACGTCCGAGCGCAAGCAGGCCGGCGAGGCCCAGGGCGGGGACGACCTCGTCCGCTCGCTGAGCCTCGCGCCCTCTCCGCTGAAGCGGCTCGCGAGCCGCCTGGTGGCGAACCCTCGCTTCTTCAACCTCGTCGTCTCCAACATCCCCGGGCCGAGGGAGCAGCTGTTCATGCGCGGGTGCGAGCTGGTCGAGGCCTATCCCGTGGTCCCGATCGCCGACGAACACAGCCTCTCGATCGGCGTCACGACCGTCCGCGACCAGGCGTGCTTCGGCGTCTACGCCGATCGAAAGTCGCTGCCCGACGCCGCCGACCTGGCGGCGGCGCTGGATCACGCTGTCGACGAGCTGCGGGGGCCGGTCGACGTGCGTCCGGCGCTCGCGGTCGCCGCCGGTTGAGCCTGGCCGTGCGCTCGGGCCGAGCGATCGCCGCTCAGCGAGCGGCTCCGCGGGCGTAGAACGCGACCAGGTCCCAGCTCGAGAGCACGCCCTCCGGGATCGAGTCCGGCCCGTGTCCGACGAGCAGATGGGTGAGCCCGTCGGAGACCATCCGCTCGGCCGCCTCCTCGACCGTGTCCTCGGGATCGATGTAGGCGGCCTCCTGGGAGACGACGTCGGCGGCGCGGGTCGTCAGCGGGTCCTCGCGCAGGTACCTGAGCACGTCCAGGTGGAAGACCCAGCCGGAGGGCTGCCTCGTGCGCTCGTCGACGACCAGCACCGCGTGCGTCTGGCGGGCGTGCATCGTCGCCGCGCACGCGCTCACGGTCGTCTCCCCCGAAACCGCGATCACACCCGGGCTCATCACGGTGCGCACCGGAGTTCGGGAGGGCTCCATCTCGACCGTGGTCCGCATCTCGGGCTCCACCGGGCGGTGCACGTGGGCGAGTCTATCCTCCCGTGGCCATCCGATCGTTAGGCTGCGCCGGTTCGGAGAGCGGAGCAGAAGGAGATTGCAGGTGGAGATCGCGAAGGTAGGCGTGCTCGGCTGCGGGCTGATGGGTCACGGGATCGCCCAGATCTGCGCCCAGGCCGGCTGGGACGTGGTCGTCCGGGAGGTCGATCGGGAGCGGCTGGACGCGGGCATGGGCAAGATCGAAAAGCAGCTCTCGCGCGCGGTCGAGAAGGGCAAGCTGGAACAGGCTGACGCGGACACGATTCGCGCCCGGATCACCCCGACCCTCGATTACTCCGACCTCGCCGAATGCGACCTGGTGATCGAGGCGATCACGGAGGACCTCGAGCGGAAGCTCGAGATGTGGCGCGAGGTGGACGCGATCGCCAAGGAGGGCGCCTACTTCGCCACCAACACCTCCTCGCTCCCCGTCGCCGAACAGGCCGCCGCGACCTCGCGGCCCCAGCGCTTCCTCGGCCTCCACTTCTTCAATCCCGCGCAGGTGATGCCCCTGCTCGAGGTCGTACGGGCGGAGGGCACGAGCGAGGAGGCGGCGAAGCTCGGCTTCGAGCTGGGGGAACGGCTCGGCAAGACCACGGTGGCCGCGCACGACAACAGGGGCTTCATCGTCAACCGTCTGCTGGTCCCCTACATGCTGGACGCGATCCGCGCCTACGAGCAGGGCGTGGGCTCGATCGAGGACATCGACACCGGCATGAAGGCCGGGGCGAGCCATCCCATGGGACCGCTCACGCTGGCGGACTTCGTCGGCCTCGACACGCTCGCCTCGATCGCCGGCGTGATGCGCGACGCCTACGGGGAGGAGCGGTTCGCGGCGCCGGCGACGCTCGAGCAGCTCGTCTCAGCCGGCCACTACGGGCGCAAGTCCGGACGCGGCTTCTACGACTACTCCGGCGAGCGCCCCGTGGCGGTGGATCCGGGCTCGTAGCGCGCGCCCGCGTGCGCGGGGGAAACCCAAATCCGGTAGACCTTTCGGACCGAGCGCATGGACCAGGACTCGATCGATCGCATCCGTGGCGCCACCTTCCCGCTCGCCCGCCGTGGCTATGACAAGCGGGAGGTGGAGCGCTTTCTCGGCAGGCTCGCCGAGTGGCTGGAGCACGGCGGCGACGACGAGTCACGCTCGGACCTGGTCAGGCGCGAGCTCGAGCGCATCGGGGAGAAGACGGGGCAGATCCTGACCGCGGCCGAGGAGGCGGCGGAGCAGCTTCGCGCGGAGGGAGAGGCCGGGGCGAGGCACATCGTCGGCGAGGCCAACGTGAAGGCCGAGGCGATGCGCTCATCCGCCGAGGAGTACGAGCGGGAAACGCACGGCGCGGCCGACTCCTACGCGCGAAAGACGCGTGCCGACGCGGACGCCCATGCCGAGCAGAGCCGCATCGACACCGAGACCTACTCCGAGGAGACCCGCACCGCGGCCGACGCGTACGCGGGGCGCGTCCGCGAGGAGGCCGAGGTGAACGCCGCCGAGATTCGCGCCGAGGCGGAGGCCGAGGCGGGGCGGATCGTCGAGGAGGCGAATCGCAAGCGGGCAGACGTCGAGGCGGTGATCTCCGACCTCGAGGGTCGCCGCGACGCGGTCGTCGCGGACCTCGAGCGGCTCGCGAGCGAGGTCGCCGGGACGGCCACGCAGCACCGGCC